>NZ_CP042910.1:0-315000 GCF_008298035.1 Gimesia maris | reverse complement strand
ACATTGGTAACTATGGAAAATCAAACTATGTAGGTCCTTACTCATGTTATCGACTGCTCCCTGGTACGACGACAATTTCGGGAGTCACACCAGCCTGGGCTAATCACACTGCTCGAAACATGAAATCATTTCGTGATGGGTTGAGTAATGTGATTCTGCTTGGGGAAAGAACCACAGAGGGTGGGTACAATGGTGCGATCTGGGCAGGCGCGCATAACTCCCTCAATTCCACGTACGGTTACCTTGGGAACTGGTATTACCACACTGCAGTGGTGCGTACCTTTGAAGGCTGGTCAACAAACTCAGATCAAGCCTTGTCTTCGTACTACATGATTAATGGCAAAAATAACGCTGCTGGCGCTGCGAACGGCTGGGGACTAAGCAGTTCCCATGAAGGCGGCTGCCATTTCCTGTTAGGCGATGGTACGGTTCGGTTTATTAGCGAAAATGTCAACGGTGATACCCTGATTTTCCTGTGTGGTATCAATGATAAAAATGTTGTGGGTGAGTTTTAATTCACACCAAAATGTAAATATATTCTGCTCGGTTTCACTACCCAGGTGGAACCGGGTTTTCTCGCTTACTGAAACAACTCAGATTTTACTCTCGTGAAAATTACCGGAATTCTTGAATGCGCTGTAAAGATCAAATATCGCTACTGTCTTCGTTGACGTTATTGACTGTTTTTTGTTTTGGATGCTCCGGAAGTGGAACGGAAGTCCAACTCGAAAATGTCTCCGGAGTGGTCACAATGGATGGTAAGCCACTTGCCGATGCCGTGGTGGTTTTTGTACCTGAGAAAGGGAATCCTTCCACTGCTCAGACAGATGCAGAGGGAAAGTATCAACTTGCCCATAGAGGCAACGCGATGGGCGCCATTCCCGGGAAGCATAAAGTGCTCATTACACAAGGCCAACCTCCGGCTCCTGAGATCGACCCCGACGCCGATATGTCCGAGATAGATCCAGAAACAGAAGCTGGTTTAGAAGACGTTGGTAACGAAGAATCTTCAAATCCGAATGCGAATTCAGGTAAAAAAAATCCCATCCCGGCAAAATACAATTCGAATACGACTCTGACAGCAGAGGTGAAAGCGGGAGAAAATACCATCGATTTCAAACTGGAGTCGAAATAACACTTTGACATGGAAACCACATTCAACACCTGGCATTCAAAAACAGCCTGTCAGGTAACTCTGAAACGGATCTGAGTCTTACGTCTGATTTTTTAAGGAAACTGATCTTACTATTAAATTAGCTGACCCGAAATTACTGACAGAACTCCTGCGGTAAACTGATTTTCGATCTTTCGTTAAAAGTTTTAACCAGGTTGAATAATGGGACATATTTTCAAAAATTAGATTATCCCTATCTCTTATTTCTTTATTTATCTGGAGATGAACATGAAGCGACTCACATCCAAACGGGGCTTTACACTGATCGAACTGCTGGTGGTCATCGCCATCATTGCAATTCTGATCGCACTGCTGCTGCCTGCAGTGCAGCAGGCGCGCGAAGCAGCACGCAGATCCACCTGCAAAAATAACATGAAGCAGTTGGGGCTGGCACTACACAACTATAATGAAACCCATGGCGTGCTACCTCCAGGATGCATTAACGGGGCAGGTTCTGCGGCTCTAGGTGATCAAGAGGCAACGAACGGGTTAAACCACACCGGTTTTACATTACTGCTGCCATTCATCGATCAGGGACCACTCTATAACAAATGGAATTTTGATATTGCCAGTGGCGGGGCGACGAACGGCTTTTTTACTTCTGTCGCAGGCGGATGGCCTAACGACAATACCCCACTGGGACAGACGATTCTGCCGGCACTCTTATGCCCTTCTGATGAAGGTCAGACCCTTGAAGTCAGGACTGATAGCAGCTGGATGGCAACAAGTGCCGCCAGATCAAATTATCTATTTTGCGGCGGATCACATTACTGTGGCTGGCCTGGAAGAGGTCTGTATTCGGCCTATCGTGAAAGTGCTAATGATATGCCCAGCGGCATAAAAACCCAGTCACAGGGTATGTTCGGATTTAACGGGGCTGCTAAATTCAAAGCAGTTACTGACGGGCTCAGCAACTCAATTGCCATGACTGAAGGCTGCATTTACGGGAAACGCGATGATGCATATTCTCCCTTATGGGCGCAGCATCGTGTCTATGGATCGTTCGCTGTGAACCACCCCAATCTTGATCCCAACCACATCAACAACAAGCGGTATCATATTAATGGGCCTTACGATGCCCTTGGCGCGGCGGGTGCAGGTACAGCGGATGATCCCAGAATTTATGTGACTGTGGCCTCCAGTGTCCATGAAGGGGGCTGTCATGTTTTGATGGGAGATGGTGCTGTTCGCTTCTTAAGTGAAAATATGGATCACACTCAGTACGCTCTCCTCACACGCATCCATGATGGTCAACCCACGGGTGAATATTAATTCGTTATTTCAGTCAGGGCCTCCTTTCACGGGAGCCCTGACTGAGTAACCAGTTCCCTCCTGGAGAGTTCACTTTTTGATTCGCATTTACAAGGAGATGATGGTGTTTTTGGATATTTTTCGAAAGGTATGCCCCTGTCTTTTGAGCCTGGCTTTGCTGCTCCCGATGATGGGCTGTTCCGGCGGCGGAGCCGAATCTGATGAGGGGGCTTCCGCTCCAATAGAAGATGATCCAACCCTAAAACCTCCCGTTGATACAACAACACCATAATAAAATAACCAACGGGTATCCTGTTGGATCAAGCTTGATTATTTGCACGTAACTGAATTTCGATTTTTTCCTCAAACCGGTTGCCTCTCTCAGGGGCAACCGGTTTTTTTGATTAATGATCGAACCTCTCTCAAAAGAAGCCGTGCGAGCAACAGACAATTCAAAAACGGAACGGAAAGCCAAAGTGGATCCGGGAACACCACCTTGACTTCAGGTTTGAATTTTATTTAACGAAGTTTTAGCGCCGGCAAAAAAATCCATCGAAACTTTCGGTTCGTTCAATGGTTTATTTATTGATTCAGATGACAATTTGAATTGCGACGCTGACAGAATTCGATCAAATTCTGGTTAGCAGGGTATAAAAATGAGCGTCAACCCGGCAATTCCGCAAATATTTGGGCAAAAATAATATTTCAAAGAAAACAAATGTACTTAAAGCCAATAATTTCTGCCAGTTATGCAATTTGAGGTGAAATAATTAATGCCCGGCATGAATTTTTTTGTTGACAAATCAAAATACAATTCTTTAAATAGTTCTGTTCAGTCTCTTTACACATTTCTAAATGTGTCACTTTACAGCGAGAGTAGTTCTCTGTCTCTTCGGACAGTTTATTTGTTGATATATGCAAATTTCTTATTCTTATCTGTTAATTAAAAAAGTCGCTCTTTGACAGCTAGCTGAAATTTGACTGTGCTCAGATATTTTGTGTATCGCTGCGCGGCGTAAAATGATGCGCTTCGTAACCCTAAAAACGATACATACTTATACCTCCCCTGCATCGCCGTTTTCAATTCGCTTAAAAGGCCGGATAAGAGTGAGAAATGCTTTTCATTTCTCTTAATTCTCTTTCTATTACCGGAGACCTGGATGAAACGGCTCACTGCAAAACGGGGTTTTACCCTGATCGAACTTCTGGTGGTCATTGCCATCATCGCCATTCTGATTGCCCTGCTGCTGCCCGCAGTGCAACAGGCACGAGAAGCAGCACGCAGATCAACCTGCAAGAACAACATGAAGCAGCTAGGAATTGCTTTACACAACTACCATGAAACACATGGTATTTTCCCACAAATGCAAGTCGAGAACATTCGGAATACGGTTTACGACCCTCCTGGTACGGAAAGCTATCTCGGCTGGAATGTTATGCTGCTCCCCTTTATGGACCAGGCAAACATTTACAACCAGATCAACATGAATGGCCCCTGGCGTGAACCGATTTCGCCTTACACGGTCGCTCAGCTGAGCCTCTTTCAAACTCCGATAGCTTCACTGGCCTGTCCTTCGGATCCTGCTGACGGTCTGAATCCGAATATCGGTAACTTTGGAAAGTCCAACTATGTTGGTCTTTACTCATGTGCTTTTCTCCCAACTGGTGCCACTACGCAAACGAGTGTCAATTCAGCCTGGGCTGATCACACTCCCAGAAACATGAAATCGTTCCGAGATGGCCTGAGTAATGTTGTGATGCTGGGTGAAAGAACCACAGAAGGCACTTTCAGTGGCGCGGTCTGGGCAGGGTCAAATGCTACCAACAATGCTAATTCCGGTAGCTATGGAAGCTGGCAATATCACACCGCGGTCGTGCGCACCTTTGAAGGCTGGTCAACAAACTCAGATCAGGTTCTGTCGTCGTACTATATGATCAATGGCATAGGCAACACCGGGTCTGCGAATGCCTGGGGACTGAGCAGTTCCCATGAAGGCGGCTGTCATTTCCTGTTAGGCGATGGTGGCGTTCGGTTTATCAGCGAAAATATCAACGGTGACACCCTGATTTTCCTGTGTGGTATCGATGATAAAAACGTTGTGGGTGAATTCTAATACTCACGAAAACGTAACTGCTTTACTCGGTTTCACCCCTTGGTGGAACCGGGTTTTCTCGCTTACTGAATCGACTCAGATATTACTCTCATGAGAAAACACCGGAGTTCTTGAATGCGCTGTAAAGACCAATTATCACTGCTGCCTTCACTGATGTTAATAACTGTTTTTTGTTTTGGATGCTCAGGAAGTGGAACGGAAGTCAAGCTCGAAAAAGTCACCGGCGTCGTCACGATGGATGGCAAGCCACTGGCCAACGCAATAGTGGTCTTTATACCTGAGAATGGAAATCCTTCCACTGATCAGACTGATGCTGATGGTAAGTATGAACTTGCCCATCGAGGTAATGCGATGGGCGCCATTCCCGGGAAGCATAAAGTCCGAATTACCACGGGGAAACCTCCGGCTCCCAAAGCCGATCCGGATGCCGATATGGCTAATGTAGATCCCGCAACGGATGCTGGTTTCGAAGAAGCGGGAACCCCGAAAGCGAAAACAGCAAAAAAGGAGCCTATCCCCGCAAAATACAATGCCAACACAACCCTGACGGCAGAGGTGAAAGCGGGAGAAAATAACATCGATTTCAAACTGGAGTCGAAATAAAGCTTTCACCAGCAAACGATCTTAAGCATCTGACATTCAATACCTTCTGCCAGATAAGCCTGTAACGGAATGGCGTCTTGCGACTGATTTTTTAAGGATCTCTCTATCAAATGGATTGACCCGCCAGTTCAGGCAGAACTCAATTGACTTAATTCAATGTGTCGTGCCTTTGTCAAGAACTTTCGTTCCGCTGAGAACGATCTCAAAGTTCTAAAATTGTTTATCCTTATCTCTTATTTCTTTATCTTTCTGGAGATGAACATGAAGCGACTTACATTCAAACGGGGCTTTACGCTGATCGAACTGCTGGTGGTCATTGCCATCATTGCAATTCTGATTGCACTGCTGCTGCCCGCTGTACAGCAGGCACGCGAAGCAGCGCGGAGATCAGCCTGCGTCAATAACATGAAACAGTTGGGACTGGCGCTCCACAACTATAATGAAACCCATGGTGTACTGCCCCCCGGTGCCATTAACCCGGCAGGTTCTGGAACGATTGCAGGTCAGCCTGCAACGAACGGGTTAAACCACACCGGTTTTATTTTACTGTTACCATTCATCGATCAGGCACCACTCTATAACAAATGGAATTTTAATATTGCCAGCAGCGGTGCGACAAACGGCTATTTTACTGCTGTCGCAGGCGGGTGGCCTAACTCGAATACCCCACTGGGTCAGACTCTCCTGCCGGCACTCTTATGCCCTTCCGATGAAGGTCAGACTCCTGAAGACAGAACGGATGCCAGCTATCTCGCCACGAGTGCCGCCAGATCAAATTATCTGTTCTGCGCCGGAGGGCACAGTAATGGCTGGCCAGGGGGAGGACTCTATTCTGCTTATCGCGAATCGACTGGTAGCCTGCCGAATGGTAAGACCGGGATTCAATATCAAGGCATGTTTGGTTTCAACGGGGCTGCTAAATTCAAGGCAGTTACTGACGGACTCAGCAACTCAATTGCCATGACCGAAGGCTGCATTTACGGAAAACGCGATGATGCGTATTCCCCCTTATGGGCGCAACATCGTTACGGCGGAACGTTCGCAGTGAACCACCCCAATATTGATCCCAGTTACATCAACAACAAACGGTATCATATTAATGGCCCTTACGATGTCCTCGGCGCGACGGGCGCTGGTACAGCGAATGACCCCAGAATTTATATCGAAGTGGCCTCCAGTGTCCACGAAGGGGGCTGTCATGTTTTGATGGGAGATGGCGCTGTTCGCTTCTTAAGCGAAAATATGGACCACAATCAGTATGCCCTGCTCACACGTATCCATGACGGTCAGGTGATTGGTGAATACTAAATCAGTTTTTTCAGTCAGGGCTTCCTTTCGCAGGCGCCCTGGCTGAGTACACAGTTTACTCCTGGAGAGTTTTTTTTTGATTCGCATTTGAAGGAGATGATGGTGTTTGTGGAATTGTTTCGAAAGGTATGTCCCTGTCTTATGAGCCTGGCTCTGATGCTACCGATGTCTGCCTGTTCGGGAGGCGCAGCCCAATCTGAGAAAGAGGCTTCAGCTCCTATAGAAGATGATCCAGCTCTTAAGCCTCCTGTTGATACAACAAAGCCATAGTAAAATGAACCACTGGCATCCTGTTACTTAAAGCTTGATCATTTGCATGTAACTGATTTGGATTTCTTCCTCCAACCGGTTGTCCCTCAATGGGGCAGCCGGTTTTTTTACGAATCCCGCTTTCATCGTCTTTAAGCATAGCGCTTCTCATTCTATTATACCCGGTTCTAATGGCGCTGGAGTTGCTACTGTAAAACTGGACACAGTCCGATTCTCTGCAGCCAGTAATTCGCTATGAAAACCGCTATTTTAGCCTTCAATTCAAGTGACAGCAGGCCCGATCACTACCGAAATCTTTCCCTGTCGGATAATCTAGACAGTGCAATCCGGCAAGTAATATAGATTCAACTACCTATCATCAAAAATACCAAGGCTTTTATTCAATGCTGGCAAAACGAATTATTCCCTGCCTGGATGTCCATGCGGGGCGCGTTGTCAAAGGGGTCAACTTTTTGAATCTGCAGGACGCCGGTGATCCGGTTGAAGTCGCCGCGCGCTATGAAGAACAGGGAGCCGACGAACTGGTCTTTCTGGACATCACCGCCAGCCACGAAGAACGCGAGATCATTCTCGATATCGTCCGCCGCACCTCGGAAGTCATCTTCATGCCTCTCACCGTAGGAGGCGGAATTCGCACACTGGAAGATATCCGCGCGTTGCTGAACGCCGGTTGTGATAAAGTTTCCATTAACTCGTCCGCCGTCAAAGATCCGGATTTGATCCGCGAAGCCGCCCTGCGATTTGGCAGCCAGTGTATCGTCGTGAATATCGACCCCAAACGGGTACAGAAAGACGGCAAAGAATTCTGGGAAGTGCATGTAAACGGCGGTCGCGTCCCGACTGGTCTGGAAGCCATCGAATGGGCTCAAAAAGTCGAAGATCTGGGAGCAGGAGAAATCGTGCTGACTTCTATGGACGCCGACGGAACCAAAGACGGCTACGACTTGCCGATGACGCGCGCCGTTGCGGAAGCCGTTACGATCCCCGTGGTTGCCAGTGGGGGGGCCGGCTGCCCTGAACACTTATATCAGATTCTGACCGAAGGCAAAGCCAGCGCGGCGCTGGCTGCCAGCATTTTTCACTATGGGACCCATCCTGTTGATGAAACGAAACATTATCTGGCGGAACGGGGAATTCCGATTCGTTTCAAAAGCGATGTCTCTCTGGACCGGGTGTAACCGATAACCGAAAAAGGTCTACCCGTTTCCCCGGTAGAGCAACAAATTTACCGGTATCGCGGGAATTGAAGCTTGCATGTTCTTTCAGAGTCCTCAAAATAGTAATAGCGGATCCAGGTGGGTTCGCAGTAGAGAAAAGGGCTCTGATCAGAGCCCCCATTTCAGATCAGCATTTCCTGTCAATTCCGCTGCTCGCTCTTGCAGCAGAATGCAGTGTTAGAATAAGTGGAGTTTGTTTATGGCGACAACAGTTCCTGCGACCCCCAAAGATGTCAATCCCATCACAGGGCGTGTTGAAAATGAAATCGACAAAGTCTTCCGCCAGTTGATCAAGCATGGCGGTTCCGACTTACACATGCAGGTCGGCAAAGCCCCGATCCTGCGTGTCAAAGGGACGCTGCGGGAACTGCAGATGGACCCCATCGACCGCGACCAGATGATGGCGTTATTCACACCGATGATGGATGAACGCAACTTGAAGATCTTCCACGATGAAGGGGGAGCTGACTTTTCTTATGTCGTGGAACACGAAGGGGAACCCTGGCGTTTCCGTGTGAACCTGTTTATCCAACTCGGTTTTCCCGGCATGGTCTCCCGTAAAATCGAACGCTCGATTCCCAACTTTGATGGTTTGTATTTGCCTCCCGTGATGGAGTCATTATGTAAGTTCGACCAGGGCATGGTACTGTTGGCCGGGGTGACGGGTAGTGGTAAGTCAACCACCATTGCTTCCATGCTGAACTGGGTGAACGATCATTACCGCAAGCACATTCTGACGATTGAAGACCCGATCGAATTCGTCTACACACAGAATAAGTGTCTGATCAATCAGCGCGAGGTCGGCATCGATGTGAAAGACTTCGAAATCGCAATGAAACACGCCGTGCGTCAGGATCCCGACATCATGCTGGTGGGCGAAATGCGTGACATGGAAACCTTCTCGACTGCGATCCACGCTGCGGAAACAGGTCACCTTGTATTTGGAACCATTCACGCTTCCAATGCCCCCAGTTGTATCGGTCGTATTCTCGACCTCTTCCCGCAGGATATGCATAAAGCGCTGCGAGGCAGTCTGGCGTTCAACATGCGTGCCATCGTCGCGCAAAAACTGCTCAAGACCATTGTCGACAAGCCGGGTCGTGTTCCCATTGTCGAAATCATGACCTTCAATCCGACCGTGCGTAAACTGGTTCTGGAAGAGCAGGACGAAAAACTGTCCGCCGCCATTCGGATCGGTAAAGACGAAGGTATGCAGCAGTTTAACGACAGCCTGAAAGGATTCATCGACCGTGAATTCATCAGCCGTGCCGATGCGTTCGAAATTTCACCGAACGTCGAAGAGCTGAAAATGGTTCTCAAAGGCATCGACGTCAAAGGGGCTGCGATTCTGTAAACCTGCTGTCCCCCTGCAAATACAAAACAGGCGCTGTCACATCCGGACAGCGCCTGTTTTTTTTCATCACCGCCTGCTGAAGCTTAACGAAACTGCCCGCCTTTCACCTTCATCTGCAGGCTATAGACTTTATTCGCACAGGTGAAATACAGCGTCTTTCCATCCGCTCCCCCGAAAGTGACGTTCGAACAGAACTCGGGAACAGGAATCAGGCCCCGTGATTTCCCGTAGGGGCTCGCTACCCACACACCACCCCGACCGGAAAGATACAGGTTCCCCTCCGCATCAATGCTCATCCCGTCAGGAGAATCCTTGCGTGATGTTTCTGGATCAAAAAACAACCGACCTTCTCCTACCGTTCCGTCTGCCAGGATCGGAAAACTGCGCCACAGCTTTTCGTGACTGTCGCCCACATACAGAGTCTTCCCGTCATTCGATGCGATCACGCCATTCGGGACCGGCATACTGGTGATGATTTTTTTCACTTCTCCCTCGGTTGTTTTTACATACACGGCGCTGGTTTTTCGATTCTTGAAATCAGGGTCGGTAAAATAGATATTCCCATTGGGTGTCTGGCACACATCGTTGGGCTGGTTCCATTTCGGGTTCTCTGCGACCACAATCGTATCGGCTGGTCCAGACTCTCCGAAGGCGTAACTCATTACATGCTGACCATAAGCCTGCGCGCCCAGCATGCGCCCCTCTACCGAGAGGTATGTCCCGTTGATGCCTTTAGTATCATCCAGCCAGACGCTCGCTTTCCCCGTTTTATCCAGACGTAAGATTTTCGTGTCCTTGTCGACGAATGAAGTGAAGTACAACCGTTCGCCCGCCGGGTCCCAGATCGGCCCTTCGAAAAATGCTTTCGCGGCATACTCTTCCTGCAACTTTGCGTCATCAGCTACTGTATCAGGCAGCGGATGAGTTTCCGTCTTCTGTTTTTGGGCCCCTGCCAACGAGACGAAATGTGACAAACTCAACACAATGGTTACCAGCATGATTCGTTTTAACATAAGTGTATAGTCCTGAATGGAAACGATTTAACGAAAACCACAGATTGCCTTTAAGGAATCGGCGATCATTTATCGTAAGTAAATACAGGAACCTGTTTCCACTTCAGAGGACTTGAAAAGCACCAGAACAGATAAGAAATATGACAGGGTCGTCAGAGAAACCAGACTGCATTCTCTGTGGGTTACTTGATTTTGGCATGCGCTCCCTGCAGACTGGGTAACAGATTCTGCACGATATCCATCAATCCACAGGAAAGCTGTCCTGCGGAATCGTACATCCATCCCACCTTGATCTGATTCAGACCGACTGCATGATCCAACCAAAAGGATTTCGATTAATGAACCATCGACTGCTCATTCTGCTGACTGTCCTGGCAGCCTCGTATTCCGAAAGTAAGAGAGCAGAGGCTGCCCCTCCGGTGCCTCCACCGAATAATACAGGGGGTGAATTCTTCAGTCCGGCGGACTCACTCAAGCAGTTTACCGTTCCCGATGATCTTAAGATTGAACAGGTGCTCGCCGAGCCCGAGGTCAAGCAACCCATCTTTCAAAACTTCGATGAACGCGGACGCATGTGGGTAATCAACTACCTGCAGTATCCGTATCCGGAAGGATTGAGAATTCTCAGCAAAGACAAACACCATCGCGCCGTTTACGATAAAATCCCCCTGCCTCCGCCACACCATGAAAAAGGGGCCGACAAAATCACCATCCATGAAGATACCAACGGCGATGGAAAATATGATAAGCATAAAACGTTTGTGGACGGTCTGAATATCGCTTCCTCGTTTGTCAAAGGTCGGGGCGGAGTCTGGGTCTTGAACCCGCCTTATCTACTGTTTTATCCAGACAAGGATAACGATGATGTTCCCGACGGCGATCCCGTGGTGCACCTCGAAGGCTTCGGCCTGGAAGACACACACTCGGTTGTCAACAGCCTCCGCTTGGGGCCGGACGGCTGGCTCTACTCTTCCCAGGGAAGTACTGTTTCCGGGAAAGTCAAAAAGCCCGGTCAGAAAGACAAGGAAGCCATTCAGACGCTGGGGCAGCTGATCTGGCGTTATCACCCGGAAAAACAGATTTACGAAATTTTTGCAGAGGGAGGCGGAAACGCATTCGGCGTCGAATTCGATGACAAAGGCCGACTCTATTCCGGTCACAACGGGGGCAATACACGTGGTTTCCATTACACACAAGGCAGCTACTACCAGAAAGGCTTCGGTAAACACGGCCCTCTCTCCAACCCCTATGCCTTCGGTTATTTCCAGGCCATGAAACATGCCAACGTGCCTCGTTTCACCCACAACTTTATTATCTACGAAGCAGAAACACTACCGAAAAAATACTGGGGACACCTGTTTGGAATCGAACCGCTGCAGGGCCGTGTCGTCGAAAGTAAGATCACCGGCGACGGATCGTCCTATCAGACAGAAGACCTGCAACGCCCCGTCGCCACCACCGACAAACGCTTTCGACCCGTCGATATTAAACTCGGTCCCGACGGCGCGATTTATTTCTGTGACATGTACGAACATCAGATTGCCCACGGTCAGCACTATTCCGGCCAGGTCGAAAAAGACGATGGACGCATCTATCGGCTCACTGCGAAAAATGCGAAACCGCTGGCTCCCTTCGACCTCGGCCAGAAATCTTCCCGGGAACTGATCACCGTTCTGGACCATCCCAACAAATGGTTTCGCCAGCAGGCACTCCGCCTGTTCGGCGATCGTAAAGACGCCAGTGTGATTCCTGCACTCAAACAAAAACTGTTCTCTGCAGACGGGCAGTCTGCCCTGGAAGCACTCTGGGCATTGAACCTGAGTGGTGGTTTTGATGAAAGCGTCGCGCAGAAATCGCTACAGCATTCCGATCCTTATGTCAGAGCCTGGACGATTCGGCTGCTCTGTGATGACCATCAGGTCTCCACTGAAATCGGTCAGCAGCTCGTCGCGCTTGCCTTAACCGAACCGCACGTGCAGGTTCGCAGCCAGCTCGCCAGTTCTTCCAAACGGCTGCCTGCAGAACCAGGTCTGCCGATCGCCTTTCATCTGTTAAGCCGCTCTGAAGACCTGGATGATGTGCACGTGCCTCTGATTCTCTGGTGGTCCCTGGAAAAACGGGTTGCCGAAAACCGGGCAGAATTGCTTGCATACTTTGAAAAGCCGGAAGTCTGGCAGTATCCGCTGGTGGAGAAGTACATTCTCGAACGCATCATGCGGCGGTTCGCTTCCACCGGCTCACGAAATGATCTGCTGGTCTGTGCCCGCCTGCTGGAACTCGCTCCGGAAAAGTCGCATGCCGAGATTCTGATGGCGGGATTTGAAACCGCCATGAAAGGTCGTTCACAAACCAGCTTCCCCAAGGAGCTGATCACGGCCATGTCAAAGTATGGCGGACAGTCTCTGTCGCTGGGTCTGCGCCAGGGTGATCAGGCAGCCGTTGAAAAAGCATTGAAGATCGTCGCCGACCCCAAAGCCGATAACCAGAAGCGTCTCGACCTGATCCAGATCCTCGGCGAAGTCAAAGTCCCGCAGTCGGTCCCCGTCCTGTTGAAGATCATACAGAATTCCAGTGACCTGCAGTTGCAGATTGCCGCCATCAGCGCCCTGCAGCAATACCCGAATGAATCCATCGGCAATGTGGTCACCGCGCAGTACCCGAACATGTCTGACGATCTCCGCAGTGCCGCCCAGACCCTGGTGTCCATTCGCAAACCCTGGGCCTATGAATTTCTTCGGTCCATCGATGCAGGGAAAATTGATAAAGCCACCGTCCCCGTTGAAACAGCCCGCAAAATGACTGTCTACGGTGATGAAGGCATTACCGCTCTCATCGCAAAGCATTTCGGTTCCATCGCCGGTGCCACAACCGAACAGATGCAGCAGCAGATCGCCGCGCAACAGAAAATGCTCTCGGCTGCGACTGAAGAACCCGATCGCTACGCCGGCGAAAAGCTGTTCCAGAAGAACTGCGGCAAATGTCATAAGCTGTTTGGCGAGGGAGGCGAAATCGGCCCTGATCTGACTTCGTTCAAACGGGATGACGTGGGCCGCATGCTGGTGAATATCATCAACCCTTCCAACGAAATCCGCGAAGGCTTTGAAACCTATCTGATTGTTACCGAAGATGGCCGAACGGTAAACGGGTTCCTCGCCGACCAGGATAATAATGTGATCGTCATCCGCAGTGCCGACGGCCAGAGCATTACCGTGGAACGCGACAATATAGATGAAATGCTGCCGCAGAAGAAATCACTGATGCCTGAAGGCCTGCTCGACAAGCTTTCTGAGAAAGAAGTTCGCGACCTGTTCAGCTATCTCCGCAGTTCACAGCCTTTGCCCTGAGCATTTTTCCTCCCGAACCGGGCGGCGATTGAGAAACCAGGACAACTTGCTAGAATTGAAGCCGACTTCCCCACTGATGAGGAGTCGGCTCTTTTTACATTCACAATTGACAACTTTAAACGAGACAGGAAACAGACCATGTCGGGGTTTCGAACCGAACGTGATTCGATGGGTGAAGTACAGGTTCCAGCAGAAGCGTACTACGGCGCACAGACGCAACGGGCCGTTGAGAATTTTCAGATCTCCGGCAATACACTGCCGCCCAGTCTGATTCATGCCATGGGTCAGGTCAAGCTGGCCGCCGCCCATGCGAACCGCGACATCGGAAAGCTCGCCGGCAGCGGAAAAAATCCTCTGAATGATGAGCAGATCAAAGCGCTGATCGATGCTGCCACCGAAGTCGCCGATGGAAAATTCGACGATCAGTTTCCGATTGACGTTTACCAGACCGGCTCGGGAACTTCGAGCAACATGAACGTGAACGAAGTCATCAGCAATCGCGCGATTGAAATTCTGGGGCAGGACCGCTTTGCTCCTGAGAAGTCTGTCCACCCCAACGACCATGTGAATATGGGACAGAGCACCAACGACACGTTCCCCACCGCCATCCATGTCGCCGTCGCCTCCAGCATACACAATCATCTGATCCCGGGACTGGAAAAACTGGCCGCCAGCCTGGCACAGAAAGCCAGAGACTGGGACCAGATCATCAAGATCGGCCGCACTCATCTGGCCGATGCCACGCCACTCCGACTGGGACAGGAATTTGGCGGGTTCGCCCGTCAGCTCGAACTCAGTGTGGAACGTGCCTACCAGGCAGCGGCTGCCGTGTATGAACTACCCGTGGGAGGCACTGCCGTCGGTTCCGGTATCAATACCCATCCGGAATTCGGTCACCGCGTGAGTGTGGAACTCGCAAAGCTGACCGACATCTCATTTGTCGAAGCCGCCGATCATTTTGAAGCCAATGCACAGCGCGACGGACTGGTTGAATGCCACGCCATCTTAAAAACCATCGCCACCACCCTGTTCAATGTTTCGAATAATATCCGCTGGCTCGGCTCAGGTCCCCGCTGTGGATTTTATGAAGTCAAGATTCCCGACCTGCAGCCCGGCAGTTCCATCATGCCCGGAAAAGTGAATCCGGTCATGTGTGAAAGCATGATGCAGGCCTCAACCCGGGTCATCGGCAACGATCAGACCATTACCATGTCCGGGGCAGCCGGTGGCCAGTTCCAGCTGAATATCATGATGCCCGTGATGGGCTTCACCGTGCTGGAAAGCATTCACCTGCTGGCCAATTCCAGTAATGAGTTCGTGCGGCTCTGCTCCGACAATATGGAAGCCAATGAAGAAGCCTGTAACGCAGCCGTCGAAAACAGTCTCTCCATGGTAACCAGCCTCAACCCGCACATCGGTTATGAAAAAGCATCGGCATTGGCGAAAGAAGCATTCAAGTCCGGTAAGACGATTCGAGAACTCTGCACCGAACAGGAGATCCTGCCGGCAGAGACACTCAAAGAAGCCCTCGATCCAATGAGCATGACCGAACCACATGCTTAACTGCCAGCGTGGATCGTCAGGAAGTCATTCGGCCGTTAAGGAGCACACTGGAGGCCATCTCCAGTGTTTCTCCTGACAGGCCTGCTGCTTCCATCTGGCGGATGGCTGCCTGGATATCATACTCCTGACGTTTCAACGTGACCTTGCCATCTTCGATGATCGCGTAAGAAACCCGCGGATCTCCGTCCCGGGGCTGCCCCACGCTGCCGGGATTGATCACCTGCTTGTCACCCAGATCCAGGTGAAAGGGAATATGTGTATGTCCCACGCAGATGAAGTTCGCGTTGATCCCCTGCAGCCGGGAAGTCCACGCTGATTCGTTATCACCCAGATACTCATCCAGGGGATCACGGGGCGTGCCATGTACCAGATAAAACGTGACACCCTCAATCGTAATCTGTTGTGAAATCGGTAACCGTGCCAGGTATTTCATTCTCACGCGATCCAGCAGTTCCCAATGCAGCGGCCGCGTCGCACATGCCAGCCTGCGAAAACCGGTAGAGCCTTTCGCTTCCACCCGCTGCGCGACGGCATGATCGTGATTCCCGCGCACACAGGCAGTGGCATGTACTTTGATCCATTCAATACAGGGCAGCGGATCGGTCCCGTAGTCGACCAGATCCCCGATACACAGGCAGTAGTCGAACTCTTCCTGAATCGAAGAAAGTGCCACCCAGTTGGAATGGACATCGGAAACCACAAGTACACGCATACATCATCATCCGTAATCAACGAAGTCGATATCTTATTATTTCACAATCACTTAGATTATAGACAACTCTCCAGGCGCGGGAAACCATTTCGCTCTGCCAACTCCGTTCCTGTCACTTTTTCCAGCTGCTCTCCCTGATAAATCGGTAGAAAAAATCAGCTCTGGACTCATTTTTGCGTAACTGCTAGACTCCCGCCGCATGTCTGAGGCTGCTCAACATCATTACGACCCCCGTCTACACTTCAGACGGATGTTTCTCTTCAGGATGAAGTCGGAAACTAAGCCTCAATCATTCAATTTAAATCCATCCGGTTCGGACGCTGTTCAGAAGGGATACTGATATGCGGACCATGCGACTGTTTAAACAATGTCTGATTCTTACCATCGCCATGACGGTCTGCGCGACCAGTTTTCTGCCTGTCGCAGAGGCGCGCATCGAAGCCGTCAAAGGTAAGAAATACAAGCTGACCAAACGCCACGGGCCATGGATGATCATGGTCGCCAGTCTGCGCGATATCCCTGAAAGCAGGCGATCCAAAGGCTTAAGCGCCCAGGAAGCAGCCGATGAACTGGTTTACGAACTCCGCAAACGCGGCATTCCTGCCTACACCTTCAGTCAGGAATCCGTCATCCAACGGTTCAACACGCTCGACCGTCTGGGTCGGGAAGAACGTCGCAGTTATGCCGCACAGCGCGCCATGATTTCGGTGATCGCCGGCAACTATTCCGACAGCGAAGATGAAGTCGCACAGAAGACTCTCAAATACATCAAACACTTCCAACCCGAAGTCATTACTGAAAATGGAGTCTACAAAAAAACTCCCGGTCAGCCCGGGCCTCTGAGCGGTGCGTTCCTCACCATCAACCCGCTGCTTTCGCCCCAGGAAGTTGCCCAGCGAAAACAGGATCCCCTGATCGCCAAGCTCAACTCCGGCGTCGAATTCTCGCTGCTGAATAACAAAGGCAACTACTCTCTGGTCGTCGCCTCCTTTTATGGAAATTCGGTCACCGAAACAGCCACTTCACGATTTACCAATGCCTCTGAATCAGAAGAACTCAGCAACAGTCTGGACATAGCCGCACAAAATGCCTGGCTCTTAACAAAGGCCTTGCGTGAAGCGAAAAAATATGGCTTTCCTGCCGGGAATGCAACAGACATCGATGCCTACGTGCTCCATGAAAAATACCGCTCGATTGTAACCGTCGGCTCGTTCAAAGGACCAGACGATCCTCGCATTGAGCCTTATGCCAAACTGTTTGGCTCGAAAATGAGACCACACCCGGAAACAGGTGTCAAAGCCATGACGTCCGAGTACTTTATCATCCCCGGAACTTCACCTGGTGCCCCCCCCTTGGCTTCCTGGGTCTTCGATCCCAAACCTGTATTGATACAGGTTCCCAAAGTAAAGTAAGCTTCCGGATCAAGTCAACCATCGCGACAGCCTTCCCTCTGCTAATCAGGCCTGATAAAGTGCCAGAATTCGGGAAGGCTTCTTTTTTGCGCCGCGCCTTCTCGCGTTCGTCGCCTTTGATTGATGTCTCTTTTGAAAACAGTTCCATGTCTCATTATCCAATCATCGTTCTCGCCAGTCGTAATCAGAAAAAAGCAGGTGAAATTTCCGAGCTCCTGGCCCCGCATGGCATCCAGGTTCAGAGCGTAGCCGATTTCCCGGAAGCAGAAGAAGTCGTCGAGGACGGCAGCACCTTCGGCGAGAACGCGGCCAAAAAAGCTGCGCAGACAGCGCGCACCCTCTCACACTGGACTATTGGTGAAGACAGCGGACTCATGATCGATGTCCTTGATGGTGCCCCGGGAATCTATTCCGCCCGCTTCAGTGGCGAGAATGCAACCGATGAAAAGAACAACGAAAAGATGCTGCAGGAACTGAGTGGCGTTCCCCTGGAAAAACGAACCGCCGCCTATGTCTGTAACGTCGCGCTCTCAGATCCCACAGGAGAAATCTGCCTGCAGGTCGAAGCCCGCTGCCGGGGACGGATGACACAAGCCCCGCGCGGACAGAACGGATTCGGCTATGATCCCTATTTCGAAATCATCGAATTGCATAAAACATTTGGAGAACTGGCGCCAATCGTCAAACAGCATCTCAGCCATCGTGCCCGCGCTTTCGAACGCTTCATCCCGCAACTGGTCCGACTGTTTCAAAATCAACAGAGTTAAACCCGGCTTTCAGGCCGATCCGCCTCAGAAAGAACGGTCCGCCTTGTCTCCGGCCGATGGTCTCGCCGCGGCTCCCCCTGCACCACCCTCTGCTCTGCGCGTCGCATAGCGAATCGGAAATGAAGGCCAGATCTTATTATCCTGCTTGGGGAATGAGTATTCCGGTCCGTCAAACAGATGCCCGAACGTCCCTTTGCGCATCGATTTCTCCGAAACATACTGAGTGAATCCCAGCCATTCCCGGTCCGGCGCCAACACGCTAAAAAAGTTATTGCGTTCAGGAGTAAATCCGGCAAACTCGCGAGGCAGCGGTGCGGTGTGCAAGGCGGTCAGCAGAAATGCCATCGCGATGTAACCGGTCATCGCGGCAAAGCCCCAGCGGGCTACTTCGTGAACCAGCGGATGCACCTGCATGTATGCGGGCGCAATGCGCACGGTGACCTCTCGAAACAGAAAGATGAAACCCACAAACAACCCCACCAGGGCAATGATGTCCCACCGCTGCTGCCACGAACTGGAACCCGAAACATGGTTAGTCAGTAATGTCGCCAGGGGTTCAAAAAAGTTCATCGCCAGCAGACCCGCCAGCAGCACGGAGACAAAGATGAAGCCGGCTCCCCAGGCGCCTTCACTGGCGACACACCAGATCACGATCCCCATTATAGCCAGCAGAAAGATGTCGATCATGATTGAAGTCCAGAATGAATAACGATGATTTCAATGAAAACAGGGATGAATGCGACTGCATTATGAAAAACGCAATCGACGTTTCTCACTTCACAACTCGCAGTAATTCGTCAATGGAGGTCACCCCCTTAACGACCAGCCTCAAACCTTCTTCTTTCATATACAACATGCCGTTCTTCCGGGCCTGTGCTTTCAACTGGGAAATGTTCGCCATATCTCGAATCATATCCCTCATCCGCTCGTCAAAATCAAGCAGCTCGACCACACTGATCCGGCCTTTGTAGCCCAGGCCACCACAAGTCGAGCAGACCCCTTCGGGATTTTTCGGCTGCCGGTAAAAGCACTTCACTTTATCGGGAGGCAGATTGGCCTTCTTCAGAAACTCCGGATTCGGCTGGTACTCTTCCTTACAGTCCGGACACAACCGCCGCGCCAACCGCTGCGCCAGTAATGCCGACAGCGAACTGGCCAGCATGAACGGCTCCACTTCCAGGTCAATCAATCGATACAAGGCCGTAAACGTATCGTTCGCGTGAACCGTCGAAAACACCATATGCCCGGTATTCGCGGCCTGACAGGCAATTCGCGCCGTTTCCGCATCACGAATTTCCCCGATCATCACCACATCCGGGTCCTGACGCAGAATACTTCTTAAAGACTCCGCAAACGTCTGACCCGCCTTCTGGTTGATCTCAATCTGCGACACGTTATCAATCCGGTATTCCACCGGATCTTCAATCGTAATAATGTTCCGCTGGTAAGGGTCGATCTCGTGCAAAGCGGCAAACAGTGTCGTTGACTTACCGGCACCGGTTGGACCACAGCATAAAAACAGACCATGAGGCTGCTTGACGATCGAACTCATTTTGTCAACCAGTTGCTTGCGAATTCCCAACTCGGCCAGCGACGCGATCGAGTTCGTCTGGTCCAGAATACGCAAACTCATTTTTTCGCCGTGGCGCGTTCCCTGGCTCGCCAGACGAAAGTCAATCTCGCGGTCAGGCATGATCGCCCGAAAACTGCCGTCCTGGGGACGCCGCTTCTCGGTAATATCCATCGCCCCCAGCACCTTGAAAATGTTCAGCACCGCATCGCCAATACCCCGGTCAAAACCCTCGGTGGGATACATCACCCCGTCGATACGCAGGCGAACGCCAAATTCATCTTCTTTCGGCTCCAGATGCACGTCCGTCGCCCGACGCATAATGGCATCGTAAACCAGTTCTTTCGCTGCCAGAAAACCACGTGAATTTTCCACACGTCGCGAACTGGCCGGGTCATCCCCGCGACCGGTAGCAGACCGGCCGACAAACCGGATCTCAGGTCCCATCGCCGCCTGTTGCGTCTTAGAACCGCCAACACGAATCCCCATCTGTGACAGATAGCGCAGGGTCATATTCCGGATGTGCTGCGGGGTCATCACCCGGCTCGAAGCGGGAACCTTTGCATTTCGCTCACGAATATAAAAACCCAGGGGTCCGCCATAAGCCAGCGCCAGTACCACAAAGCCCAGCGCAAAACTGGGCATGCAGAATACAAACAGAAAACCCAGCCCCCCTGCGACCAGGATCAGAGAACTCCAGAATTCCGTATCGCACTTCAGACTGCGGCTGTCATCATCCACCCAGTACGAAGTTTTTGCCCACAACAGAAACAGCAGCACGACAGGCACGAACTTCCACAGGCTGAAATAAAAGCCCTGCATGTTCTCATACCGCGGGTCATTCCCCCGAAAAAAGGGAACTGGCAGAGGCGGATACTGCCCCTGCCTGGCAGCAACGGTGACTGTCCGCGAGGTCTGCTCCTGCTGACCACCGCCGTCATTCTGATCAGTCTGCGCAGGCAGTTCCGTCGAACACAGCACCACGCAAAGAAAGACGAACAGATACGCCCAGATAGATTTCACGCTGTTGTTCCTCAAAATTGGGCTGATACTCAAATCTGATTGACTGGGATTCCGGCCAAAGATCACTATAAAATGAGCTAATACAAGGAGATGAATTTAATCGATAATGTTCCCGGAAGAAACGGAATTCTCGGGATTTCTCCCTGTGAACCCCCTTTTCATCGGCGGTTTGTACGAACTGTGCCATTTGTTTCGGCTCAAACAATACAAGTATATACCACACATCTTAACGGTAAGTCCCCCAAAAGGGAAAGTGTAAATTCCGCACACAACCGGGGGATTCGCAAAGTCATACTGAGCATTTTGAACTTGACCCCGCCACGCCGCCGGCGATAAGCGTTGTTTTGGGTCGCGCGCGTGCCCAGTTTACAGTGCACTGAAACACGGGCCACTTGTTCGCAGTCATCACTATAAAACAGCCCCTTTTTTCCAGATAAGCAGTTCGCAGAACAGCACCTGTTCCGAATGTATGCCTGCGGGTCGACGCACTTCGCAGTCTTTCACCCCGGAACCGCCACTGCTCACACCAGCATCGTCCCTGTATCAACGCAGATCGCCACCCGATTCGGTTCATCCCCCCTTGACGCCCCCGCGCCTCTATAGAAAATAGTTCACCATGCAACGGTATCACAGTCACCAGACACCCCGGATTGAATAACAGATTGAACACTACAACAACGAACATAACTCAACATCCCTTATAGCACGGGTGCCATCCGTCGGCTTGCCCGACAGGGCTCAGTCAACCAGCTCCCGCACATAAAGCGCAGGGGTAAGACCGAATATAATTCGGGCCGAGCGCAGCGAGCAGGAGGTCGCAGCTACCACGCACCATCCGGAACCGGGATTCCTATATCCATTCGGCTTGTCCGACTGTGATCGTGGCTCACGGTTCCCTGACGTGATTCACCACAAATTATAAAGATCGGCTCCCACCCCCCGCAGATGAAAATCTCGAACCACTGGAAGTTCAAAAGGTGTCATCGCTATTCACCGTAGAACATTCCCCATTAGCCGCAGAGCGTTAGCTCCGGTTGTCTCCCGATCTGCAGAAACAGCGTCTCACGCTGTACGGCTCATGTGAAAGAAAGGGTGCCCCCGGATGCAGTCCGGGGTTGTCGCAGACAACAGGAAACCGTCAGGGAAACCGCACAAGCAGTTTCCAGATCACCAACCTGCCCAGCCATAGGAACGGAACCCACGTGTCCGTCTGACACGGTTCGCACCAGTATCACACCACAACGAGAACCGATGAACCTCTCGAAATCGATTTTTCTACCACTAAAAGACACGAAACCACACGAAAATCGACAAAGAGTAAACCCAAAAACAATTCATGTCGAGCGCAGCGAGCAGTAAACTGTCAGAACAGGCAACGACAGAATTACCAGTGACACTGCGATCAACCTGATCTACACATATGAGTGAACCTACATCTCTACCCTCGCGATTGACCTCGTACGGATATTGTTACTCGCAAGCCAGTTCCCGAAATAGACTGACCGAGACAGAAACATTTCCTGATTACCTTGACTTGTATTTTGAACTATAAACTTTTTGGTTCCGGACACCTTTTCTCTCCGCTGTGAACTCTTATCCATTTTTGGTGTCAATTGATAATAGATAAAAATCCTGATAATTGTATAGAGAGTCAAATTCTGTCTATCAAAAAGTTGGACATGCGATATGAAACCTGAACTTGAGATTGAATTGTTACGATTTATCGAAAAAATGAGTGACCGACGTCTGTACTTTATTGCCCGTGAATTCAACGGGAAACAATCTGACTACCGGGTAACTCAGTACAGTCTAATTCCTATGGCATGGGATTGGATCTCTCGAGGGTTGGCATACTTCGATATCAGTCAGCCGGCCCCATCGAACTGGGATCTCCGGCTCACTGAAAAGGGCAAACGGTATATTGAGGAGGAAGAAGAAAACCCATACAATGACAACATTTGGTATGCCAGCTTACTTAAGAAAGCAGTCGGAATAAGTGACATTGAGAAACAATACGCCCAAGAGGCAATTAAAGCGTTCGTCAATGAATTGTATGTGGCCTGCCACGTACTGATTGGAGTATCTTCAGAGTCTGTAATTATTCGAATGGCACATGCTATGGCAAAGAGCGATCTAATTGAAGGTCATGAGTCAATCTCAATTGCAGTTGGCAACCCACGGATCGGAATTCGAGAACTGTTCAGCTAAATGCGCCCTGAACTAGAAAAGGCCAAGAAAAGAATCCCGGGAAACCTTGCAGATAACATGTCGATCTGGCTAGATTCGATGTTCGATGTCATAAGAGTAAATCGAAACGATGCTGGTCATCCAACTGGCAGCACTTTGAGTAAAGAAGACAGCATCATGGTTCTTAGGTGTTTCGTAACATACATGAGTAAGGCTTGTCGATTAATCAATTATTGGGATGAAATGTCAACCAAGGCAAAGCACCAGACAGCCTGACGGGCGCCAGTGGGTAGCGTAAAAGAAAATGGTCAGGACTCTTAATCAATCCTGACCACCTTTCTCACCTGGTCAATGTACTCAAACATTTTCTCAGATGTGTTTTTAAACTACCGTTTCAGGAATTTCAAAACCGCTTAACGAATGAAATCTACAAACTAAACTAACCCGCACACGGTTAATTCCTGAGAAATAATCAGGACTCTCTCAGTCCTCATCTCATCAATTGATAATAGACAAAACTCTCGATAGCTTTTGAGAGAATGAAATACTGCCTATCAATAGTTAGGCTACAATCGTACCCAGTCTGGAAATTCTCCATGTCAAAGAACAAGCAAACGCCAGACGACCGGCGACAAAAATGGCTGGAAGACTTGAATGAGGAATTCAGATACGAGATTGTGCTTAACGAGTCGGACCGTGGTGCTGTCTTGGTTGCAAGCGCATTTGTCGAGGAAGCTTTAGAGCACTTGCTGCGACAAGTATTCACAGTCAAATCCTGCAACACTTCTGACGATAAATTCGCCTCACAGCTAAATCGCCTAACCAAGTCTGGCATTGACGCACCGCTTGGTTCATTCTCATCGCGCATCACCTTGGCTTATGTATTGGGCATCATTGACGTTGACTATTTGACGGCCTTAGAGGCTCTCCGCAATCTCCGAAACAGCTACGCCCATCGAAAGGCCAACGGCACCCGCCCAAAACTTTCAGCCGAGGCAGTTATGGACATACGCTCTAATGTAATCGGGCCCGGTATCTGGGACATCCGCTATGTAGGGCTTCTCCCCAATGACGTCGATTTTGACTCCACGGTAGCGACAGTCGGAGTGTTTCGTATTTCATTCGCATTAGCGATATGGATACTCCTACGCACAATTATTGACGAGACCAACTGGTGGAAACACAGTGCGAACGCACAAACACCGATCCGGTCAGTTCCCAAATTTTCAGGGCCGACCTTTCGCGAGGGTGACAATTAACTCGGATGCAAACGGCTGAAAGAGAGGTTCCAGGAACCAAAAACAGCCTCGATGAATCTGCATGCATCGGGGCTGTTTTCTTTGATTGAAAATCAATAGGGTTGTCTGATTTTTGTAGTGACTCTCAGGCCAAACGGTTATGCTGCAGTGGAGGACTACACAACCTTCTCTCTGATATCGCTAAATGAGTGACAAAGCGAAATCTCACAAAATCAGGATCATTCGCAGGCTGCTCTTCTTAGCTGTGCATTAAAAAGCTGACCGGAACCGTTGATCCTCTCCCCAAACTGAAACTGCCGCCGGTAGTTAAATCGCAGCCATTCCAACAGACACCAGCTTCCCACAACCAGCCGCCCGAATCAAATTTTTTTCGTGGCGTTTCGTGCCTTTCATGGTAGCAAAAATACCGGGTTGGGCACGCAGTCGCCCTGAATGGCACCTTCGTTGTACTCAACAGCATTCCCAATTTATTTGTCTTGCTGCGTTTTGATTTCCAGTTCGAGTTGGTGAATGCACTCTCTTAACACGACATTCCCCCTGTAATCAGTCAGACTGCAACTCTCTCTCCGGGTCATGTGGATCTCACAAAACCTGTGATAGGGTTCCTCGTTTTCAGGATTTTTGATTCCCAGGCACATTAAAGCATAACGGACTTTCGACATCATCGGCACCCACATACCTTCTGTATAATAATCCCGCATGTCATCGTCTGGCTCTCCCAGCAGATACCTTGCGTACTTAGCCCCTTGTCGCAAGATGACATGATACGAATCAACATCCTGAATCTGTTTTACTACAAGTTTGTTTTGCGGATTGTCTACAAGGCGCATCATGATATCCCAGATAAATCAATAATGTCCGGAACCATTAATCTACTCCACCAAACGGAACCTCCGCCAGTAGTAAAGCCACAGCCATTCCGAGTGACACCAGTTTCCCGGAACCAGCTCCGCAAATCAAATCTTTTTCGTGTCGTTTCGTACCTTTCGTGGTCGCAGAAATACCGGGCTGGTCACCCGCTCGTACCCGAATCGCACGGTGCCCGGTTTCCGATGTCCCCCCTGTGCTTCACCTGTTTCAGAAATTATCAGCTCTCAAATAAGAATAGACGCAGCACGGTCGGTATCATTACAATCTCAATATCGCTTGAAACTCTGATCTTTGCGAGGGGAGTCCCTTCTAAGTCAGTCAGGGAGCACGTATTATCTCGCATCGCTGCTTACGCTGAATCGGATTTTCTTTCACTCCTTCGCGATATGACTATTTTACACACCTCAGGATTTTCACCATGAATCGTCCTTGTTTTATTGTTCTACTACTGATCTGTTCTGCTCTCCAGGTTGCAGGAAATGCTGCCCTGTCAGCAGAGACCATCACTCAAAACTGGCAGGCCGAGTACTCTGGCAGCGATTCGAACGGGCCGACAGTCATTGGTCACTGGCAGTTCAAACAGGGGGCCGAAACGGTTGACTCCGGGCGTCTTGGCCTTACCGGAACACTGGATGGCGCGGTGCCCGCGACCGCTGGAAAATTTGGGGGAGGCCTGGAGTCATTCCCAGGCTGGCCCATTGATGATAAACATCATGCGCTCATGGTGGCAGACCATCCGGAACTGAGTCCCCCAGGAGCCTTCACCGTAGAAATGTGGATTAAACCGAAGGCACAGCTGCGGGATGCCAGCCTGACCTATTTAATCGATAAGAAATACGCCTCAAAGCATGACTACCAATGGTTATTGAGCCCACCCAACCCTGCCGGTCGAAGGCGGATGAATGTCGTGCTCGGCTTTGGGGAAGAGATAGAAACTTTCGTCACCGATTTTCTCACCTTTGAACAGGACGTCTGGCAACATGTGGCGTTCAGCTACGATGGAGCGGGAACGGTTCGTTTTTATCAAAATGGGTCCTCCGTCGGAAATGTCACCCGACCTGGCCGTCACGGAATTGCCGCCGGTAAACTTCCCTTAAGTATTGGAGATCGGATCGGCAGCAACTACGGCGGTTTTCCCGGCTTCATCGATGAAGTGCGCATCAGCTCGGGGGCGCTCGAATTCAGTCCCCTGACCATTTCGCTGACCGTTGACCGGAGTGTCTGGCGGCGTTTTGAACCCTCACCAAAGATTCAAGTCACCGTCCGCAACCAGCAGCAAAAACCATTGAGCGGCGCGAAACTGCGGCTGCTCGGCCCGGGCTGGATTGAGCGCGAGATTGACCTGCCGGAACTACCCGCTGAGGGAGAGTATATAGAACAGGTTTCCTTTGACACCACGCTGCGGCCCGATGATTATGTTCTCCAGGGACAGGTCCGTGTCGGAGGCGAATACCCGATGTCGCGCGAAGAGAGCCTGTTACTCAAACTGGTACCGCGAAGAGTACCGGGACGCATGCCTGTCTTGATGTGGGGCATTGGCAGTCCTGGTGAATTCGAAAAAGAACTGCCCCGCCTGCAGGATCTGGGATTCAACCATTGCCTGGGTTTTTCGACATCACCACAAAAAGTCTGGGACGCCGGCAAACCGGTGCCGACAGATGGTCCGGAAACGATCAATGCCGTCAGGGGCATGCTCGATTCAGCCCTGGCGAATGATTTTGATATCGCTGCTTCACTCTATGCAGGCCACTTTTTAAAAGATCGTAAAGAGTTGAGCAGGGTCGATCGAAACGGTCAGCCTTACCAACGGCACGATTGCAATGCCTCCTTGCCCGGTCTGCAGGAGTTCTCAGAAAACTATGGCCGCAGTGTGGGAGAGATGTATGGTGACCACCCCGCCTTAACGGCAGCACTCATTAACAGCGAAGTCCGCGATAGCACACACGTCAGTTTTTCCAAGAGTGATTTTGCACGTTATCGTGAGTTCTCTGGGGAAGACATTCCGGCTGAGGTGACTGATAAAATCGGGCCACGCTGGCATACCATCCCCGATTTTCCCAAAAACCGGGTCCTGCCCGATGATGATCGGCTGCTGAAGTTTTATCGCTGGTTCTGGACCGTCGGTGATGGCTGGAACCCGTTACACACCGCTTTGCATCGGGGCCTGAAGGCCGACGGGCGAGATCGCATCTGGACGTTTTATGATCCCGCCATTCGTGCCCCCAGCATCGGTGGCTCAGGTGGAGAGGTAGATGTGATCAGTCAGTGGACCTATACCGAACCTTCGGCATTACGCGTAGGCTATTTTTGTGATGAAGTTTTTGCGATGGCAGCCGCCTCAGACAAACCACAGGATGTCATGAAAATGACACAACTGTTCTGGTACCGCTCTTCCAGCGCGCCAAAGAAAACCGGTAAAGAATTTATCGCTTCTCCGTTTGACGATCATGATCCCGATGCCGCCTACATCTCCATCGCACCCACACATTTACGCAGCGCTTTCTGGAACAAAATTGCACGACCCGTAACAGGCTTGATGTATCACGGCTGGTCCTCCCTGGTGCCCACCGATGGCACACATGCCTACAAATACACGCAGCCCGATCTGCAGACGGAATTCAAACGCCTGCATCGGGAAATCCTGGAACCGCTGGGACCGACGCTGCTAAAAGTCCCCGACCGTCAGGCTGATGTCGCGTACCTCGACAGCTTCACATCGCAAATATTCGCAGGCCGCGGGAGTTACGGGTATTACCATGACGAAGCATACCTGACGCTCCTGCATGCACAGTTGCAGCCCGAAGTGATCTTCGAACAGACACTGCTCAAAAAAGGACTGGATCAGTACAAGCTGCTGGTGCTGGCTGACTGTGATGTGCTGACCCGCTCCGTCGTAGAAAAGATCCTTGCCTTTCAGAAACGGGGAGGCATCGTCATTGGCGACCCCAATCTGACACCGGCGATCAAAGCGGACATCGTGCTGCCGAAATTCGTACGTTCCAAACGGACACAGGAAGATCAGAAGACCATTCTGCAGCATGCAGCGCAGTTAAAATCCGCGTTAGCAGGACGGTATGAATGGTATTCGCAGTGTACGACTCCCGAGATCGTAACCAGAACCCGCTCGGCTGGAAACAGTGATTATGTATTCGTGATCAATGATCGACGCGAATTTGGAACGTATGTGGGACAGCATGGCCTGGTGATGGAAGATGGCCTGCCAGCGGAAGGCAGTCTCACTTTATTACGCGAGGGTGGTCACGTTTATGATTTACAGACAAACCGTGAAATTTCGACCCAGCAGACAGAAAACAAGGTAAGCTGGCCCGTGCAACTGGGCCCCTGTGAAGGACGAGTGTTTCTGGTGACACCCACTCCAATCGCTGCAGTGAAGATTACAGGCAATGAAAGCACGCCAGCCGGAAAGCCGCTCGAGTTGCTGGTGTCGGTACTTGATAGCAAATCAAAAACGATCCCTGCTGTGATTCCATTGCAAGTAAAGATCACCGATCCCGCCGGCAGGGTGGCTGAATTCAGCGGATATTACGGAGCCGAACAGGGACAACTCCCTTTAAAGCTCGACATTGCCGGCAACGACCGGCCCGGGATGTGGAAAGTTCACGTCCGGGAACTGGCTGCGGGACAGACCGGCGTCTCTTACTTTCGTGTGCAAAACACAGCAGAAAGTAATGCCAAATAACCACGCTGGCAACATCACAAGAGTCAGCAGCCAGATACCCGAATTAAATATTTTTCGTGTCGGTTCGCGTCTTTCGTGGTCGGAATATTTCCGGGTTGGTCATACAACTGGCCCCGTTTACACCAGTCCTGAACCAGCGATGGTCAGCCCGGGGGACTGGTTCTGTTAACGCTCTGACTATAAGAGCCGTTTCAGGGTTTGTCCGAAAACATTGCTGCATTCACACAGAAAACTGATATAACGGATAGAGGAACTCTACTGGTCACATGTCTGCACATTTCAAACCACACCAGGCGCTGCCTGCCCCCTGAGACGTACCGGAACCGGATCAACAAACTCAATTTTCAATCTTCTGACAAAACTAAAAAGATAAGCGTATATCCTTTTCTGAAATGACTTTACAACACGACTAAAGAGATCCCATTCAAATATTATTTCTTTTTTTGTGACAACTTCAGCATTCCCGTGTGTTATCTCGTGGAGGAGTCGCTTTGCAAGGTCCTGAAACAAGAGTGTCGCTGATCGCAAGACTACAGCATCCTGCCGATGATGCTGCCTGGGATGAGTTCAACGGCATCTATCGACCTCTGATCGTGCGAGTCGCTCGTCTGAAAGGTTTACAGCATGCCGATGCAGAAGACATGGCCCAGGAAGTATTAGCAGCGGTTCGCAAGTCAATCAAACGATTTGTCCCCCACGCGCAGGGTACATTTCGAGGCTGGCTGAGAACCATCACCCGGAACCTGGTAATCAACCATTTGACGCGCTCAAAAGGACCAGTTGGGTCGGGGGACAGTAATGTTCAGGCAATGTTGCAACAGGTTCCTGCGTGTGACGACCCCACGGCAACACTGTTCGATATCGAATTGAAGCGGATGCGGTTTCGCGTAGCGGCAGAGGAACTGAAGACTGAGTTTAATGATCCCATCTGGCTGGCCTTCTGGCTGACAGCAGTGGAGGGACACTCGATTGCTGACGTTGCACAGCAGTTGGAAAAGTCAGAGGGTTCGATTCGTATGTCGCGTTGTCGTGTCATGGCCCGATTACGCGATAAGGTACGCACATTCGAAGAATGAGGTAAGTGGTATGGTGGCACGTTTTCATTTCGACGAAATCATGCTGGAACGTTACCTGCGTGATCAGCTTGACGATCAACAGCAGAGTGCGCTGGTCGAACATGTCGAAACATGCGAAGTCTGCCTTCAACATATTGACACTTTGTCACAGCAGGGGCTGTCATGGGACGACGTGGGGGAGATGTTGCGTGATGATGAACTCTCCGAAGCCGTTTCAGGAGCAGACCATCCGGAGTCGCGTTCCCCGGAAGACGACCAGGCAGATTTGCTGGAACCGACGGAACGTCAAGATTCGCTGGGACGTTTCGCTCAATATGAAATACTGGATTTCCTGGGGCGAGGCGGAATGGGGATCGTGATGCGAGGGCTTGATACGGCACTCGACCGCCAATGTGCAATCAAAGTCCTCGCTCCGCGCTTCGCCAGCAGCGCGGCGGCCCGCAAACGTTTCTCTCGGGAAGCGAAGAGCGCCGCAGCAGTAGTCCATCCGCACGTGGTACCGATTCTAACCGTCAACGAACATAACGGACTGCCGTTTCTTGTGATGCCCGTTGTAGAAGGCCAGAGTTTGCAACGCCGCATTGAGGAATACGGGCCATTGTCTGTCATTGAATCCATACGCATCGCTGCACAGGTTGCCGACGGGCTCGCGGCAGCTCATACCCAGGGACTGGTTCATCGAGATATCAAGCCGGAAAACATCCTGCTGGAACATGAGGTCGAGCGGGTTCAGATTACCGACTTCGGACTGGCCCGCGCCATCGACGATGCCAGCATGACCCGCAGTGGTGTGATCGCCGGTACGCCACAATACATGTCGCCCGAACAGGCACACGGTGATTCGATCGACCATCGCAGCGATCTGTTTTCGCTCGGCAGCGTGATGTACTTCATGCTCGCGGGCCGCAGCCCGTTTCGCGCTGAAACAACGATGGGAATCTTGAATCGTATTGGGAACGACTCTCCACGTGGCTTGAGAAGCATCAACGTCGATGTACCAGTCTGGCTGGAAGCGATTGTGATGAAGCTGCTTGAAAAAATTCGGGAAGACCGTTTTCAATCTGCCGAAGATGTATCCGGCCTCCTGAATCAATGGCTGGCGCATCTGCAGACACCGGACTCAGCTCCGCTGCCGAGTCAGCCAATGCCATCTGCAGGCCAACCCGAAACGGTGATCATCACAAACACGGCCCGTTCCGGAAACCACAAGCGCTGGCTGATTGCCGGCTGTGTAAGTGTGATACTACTGACGACGCTGATCCTGCTTAATTCGGGGAAAGTCACGTCGCCGAGCGGGGCGCAGCATCATCCTGGCAACACATCGCACTCAGCGAAAGAACTGGGCTTCGAGACACAGAAAGTGCCTGAAATGGCAAAAGGAACAGGATGGAATACAGGACCCTCTCTGCAGGAGACAACCGAACTGCTGAATTATTCCGATACCCTTTCGCAAGACGCACAACGACCGTTCCGTAACACCCCGTCAGCAGAGACAACCATTTCAGAATAAACAGATACAAACCCTTTTCCTCAACGAGGTGATTCTTATGCGTATGATACTGAGTTTAATCTTACTTTTTTCCGGCTTTGTTGGTTTAACACTCGCCCAGACCGTCAAAGAAGATCCGAAAGCAAAGCAGAAAACTTCGCGTCCCGATCCCAGCCTGACTTCCGGTAAACACTCGCACGAGATTCAAGCATTACGCGCTGATTACGAACAGGCGGAACGAGATTCAGCCCGCTACGCCGTCGCGTTGAGAAAACATTCGAAGACAGACGCCCCGTCAAAAGAAAAAAAGGGAGCTGCTGCTGCGATCGATCAGCAGAACGAAGATCCAAAGACCTGGGATCAAATGAAAAGCCAGTTAGCGGAGGCAGTAGAGCGTGCCTTCAATCTGCGTCTACAAATACAACGGGCACAAATTGAGCTGGTCGAACAAAAGTTGAATGAGACCCGGGAACAACTCGGCCAGCGCAAACAGGATGCCAGAATTATTATCCGGCGCCGCGTTGAAGAACTGACCCACAGTGACGATCTCTCGTGGCTGGGAAATGCCTCAAAACTGCCGGTGGCCTCTGCTTTTCCTCGCAATACGCCGAAGTCTCAGGCTCCGGAAGAATTACCGATCTACCCCCGAGATGCCGTGCTTAAATATATGGCAGCGGCCCTGGCACTCGATTCAAAGGCAGCAGCCAGATGGGCCAGCGATGAACTGGCACAGCAAGCATCCCTGAAGCGCTGGAATGCATTTCTGAATGAGCAGCCCCACTTTATTCAACAAGTGCTGGTCGATTCGAAAACCACCCATTCCCAGATTTTGATGACCGTTCATGGGGAACGGGTCCTGTTCGAACTGGAGCGATTCACGACAGGCGAGTGGCGGGTGACAGCAATCAACCGACTTGAACTCATCGCACCGCTCGATAAATAACCGTCGTCATTCAGTAAGGTTGACTTTTGTTGGGATTGTCAGCCTCTTTTCCAGAAAAGCATGAAACAGAGCCGCGCGCCATGTGTGTTACTATCAGGAAGAATTCGCCGGCAGATACCGACTGCCAGATTCCAGAATCAACCAATGCCTGATACCCACGGGTGGAGAAGTGACATGAAAGATTTATTATCAACGACCTCATCCCTCTTTATCATCCTGTTCAGCCTGTCGCTACTGTTCCTGACTGAAGAGCCGAATGTAGAATCCGGCGAACAGAAAAAGACGATTGCCACTCAGCGAAAGCAGCCTCCTGAGAAAAAAACGACGACCTATGGCAGGGTTCAAAGCGTAACGGTCCGAGACGGCGTACTGATTTTTGTAGCGTTCGAAAAGGATGGACTGAAGGAATACTATTTTTCTCTGCGAGGTAAAAACGTGATTCTCTGCCAGTCACCAACATCACAGATGCCGCACAAATCCATTCAGTTTGAAGAAAGTGATTCTGGCAGCCTGCGAATCACACTCTCCACCAGCCTCGATATCAATTTAGAAAAAGAGCTGAAAGACTTCTAAAAAAACGCGTCACAGATAACCATAGCGTCTCTCAGTCTAAGATACGCGGTCTAAATGGCCCAGGAGACACTACTGTAAAACTGGACATAGCCTAAAACGTACCCGGCTTGCACCAACGTCTTTCATCCATCAACACCCGGCCCAAACCCACCGGAAGACGCCCCGTTTATCGGGACACAACCTCGTGATGACGTTTTGGATTATTTTGACATTCGAATGATCCAATGGCGATCATGCTGCGTTCAACCCAGATCAGCAGTTATGAAAACAAGACTGATCGGAGCGTCTGATGAACACGATACCCCACTGCCCGGACTGTGAAAAACAGATGGAAAAAGGATTCATTCCAGATACGACACTCCTGGGTGCGCTCCAGGCGACGTGGCATCCGGACGATCCAGAAAACGCGGGCGGCACGTTTTTCGGGTTCAAGACGAAAAACAGAACCAAGACTGTCAGAATTGAAGAATCCCGAACAAGAAAGATCATTTCCTATCGCTGCCCCGAATGTGGCCTGTTGCGCTCCTTTGCGAAGTGACTGGTTTCCTGTATTATTATATTGAACGTCAAAGCTAAACATTAAAGGTTCCATAAACATTAAAGGTTCCAGGAACCGAAAAATAAATCCCCCACGCAATGCAGAAACTGCCCTATCGTACTGATTCTACCTGTCTCTCAGACAATGATCTGATTCTGCTGGATGTTCTTTTTGATTGTGATGTTCGGTTTCAATACCTGCGGCAGGAGGTCTTCTGCGAGCAGTGGAATCTGGGTTACTCACATGACTTCGATGATGATCAATTACAAGACCGCCTTAAGTGGTTATGTAAGCGTGGTGTGCTTGAAGTCGGAGGAAACCGAAATCAGCCTTACTTCCGGATCACACTCAAAGGGGACGAACTGTGGTCGGAGGAACGTTGTCCGATCTGGGACCGGTTCTGCACAGAGCGCTATAAAACCACGTCTCAAAAACGTACCATGATGACGGTTTTTGCCGTGTCGCCACAGATTCGAGATGATTTCCTGAGATTGTGGCCGATGTATCCTGCGCGCCGTCGCACCGCGACCATCGCCGATTTCGGTCTGGTTCACCGCCGCTCCTTTCCGCAACTCTATGTCGGCGTGGCAACATACAAGGAACAGTACGAATGGACGCCGGAAGAATATTTCGTTTATTGCAAACTAGATCAAGAGTATCGAGAGAGACTGGAAAGCGAACGCAGCTGGTGGCGGTATGTTCCTGAACTTCAGAAATTCATTTTAAACGGAGCAGAATCGTAGTAGAATCAACGAACTACCGGGGTAGCGTAGCCATCATTGAAACAGGCCGGTCTCTAACTCGATTTCAAGTGAAACAGAACTCTGACTGATGAGCAAACCAAAAGCATTCAGCTTTCTGAAAGGGTATTCATTTTCGTTCGAGGATGACGGCAGAATAATTGAGGCGTGGTTCAGTTCGTTATCCGGTTTACAAAAGGTGTTTGTTGACGGGACTCTGGTCTCGACACAAAGAAGCGTCGCTACCGAAACCGCTCATAATTTCATGATAGGTGACGACCGTTACACGACGACAACGAAAATGGTCAGCCTTTCCAAAGGACCTCTTCTCTGCACATTAAGCAAAAACGGCAATGACATCAAACGCCAGAAACTTGTTTATCCTCCACTCAAAAATGACTTGAGCAGTCCCGCTTACCGGTTGAAATCGCTGATTCATTTCGTCGTCATTTTCCTGGCATCAGCCTTTTTACTTTATATTGCAGTCGCCTGGTGGCAGCTGACTCCCGCATCAATCTACATGTTGTTCGGATTTTCATTCGTAATCGCAGTCAGCGGTGTTGCTTACTACATGCAGAAGTTCGCTGCGGAAACCGAAATCGTCGATGAGGAAATCGGAGAACTCAGCTATGACGACTGACATCAATGTCCCAGCAACAGCCTCCGAAACCACAAACACCTCTCGTGTCATTTCGTGTCTTTCGTGGTAGCCAAAAAAAACCGGTCTGGTCACTCAACCGGCCGATGGCGATCACTTTACTGGTTACTGCCTGTCATGATCTCGGCGAAATCAACGCCCCATTCGATGCGTTGGAATGTGGGTGATATTAATTCAAATTGAGTATTAGAAAGCCATTTCCCATTCGATTCCTCAATCCGATATCCCCCTTGCGCAGGCACAACCCGACCCATTTTTTTGCGAAACAATTCTGTTTTGGATCGATTCCGAAACAGACAGCAGGAGAACTCCAGAAACTCAAGCCCGCATTCATAATAAATTCGCACACGCCACTTGGAATCGGGAGAACTCCAGGAATGTTTCAGGTAACCATTGAACTGATAATCATCCTGTTCAGCCTGTTTCCGTGCTTCATTCAAGGGCCGCGCATCCCACTCATACTGAGTGGCAAGATACTTCACACAATCGGTCATCGCTGAAAATATCATCTTCTTCTTATTCAGCTCGGATGCCTCAACATATTTGTCAAATTGAAACAACCACGTAAAGATCAGCACATCCGGCTGTTCGGGATACATATGGTGGCGTTCTTTGACCAACGACTTGTTATTCGTAAACGTCAATGCGAGCTTGGCTGTCCCAGCCGTTTCAATTTTTCGGTGAATCAGTCGCAGGAACAAATTGATACAACCAGTGACATCCCGCGCAAATTTCCCCACGAAACCATCTTTATGGGTCGAAACAATTGCCTTGTCTGCATGAATTGAGACATCTCTCAAAAACATCATATTACCCGACCTGAGAAGCACCAGCCTTCGTGTTACAAAACAAAATTCCCAATCGTCCGTTCATACAGGCAGTTCCAGAAATTGTTACTTCACGATTCCCTGCGAAACACATTCTTTTCGTGTCATTTCGTGTCTTTCGTGGTAGCAAAATTACCGGACTGGTCAATCAACCGCACTCGAACAGAAAATACATAAGCGACCCCCGAACCCTTAATCCTCAGCATAAACATTTTTATGGCTTCGGTCATCTTTTATTTTATATAATAGATCTCTTCAGGCTTACATTACTTTTCACAAGCGAACTACCTTCATGACTCATACCATTCATAAACGAACTCTCTTCGTCTGCCTGCTGTTCGTAATCATGCAGTCTTCAGTGCAGGCAGCCGAAACTCTACCTGCACTCCAAGACGAACACGCACCGCAGAACTTCGCTGAAATGTGGGCCGGCTTCGATCCCCGCAGTGAACCGCTGGAAACTGAAGTTCTTAAAGAGTGGGAAGAAGAAGGCGTCGTCCTGCAGATCGTCCGTTTCCGTATCGGCGTCTTCAAAGGTAAGACCGCCCGGCTCGCGGCCGTGTTTGGTTATCCCAAACAGGCTGTCGCCAACAAACAGAAATTGCCGGGCCTGCTGCAGATTCATGGCGGCGGACAGTACGCCGACTACCGGGCCTGCCTGCTGAATGCCAAACGCGGGTACGCGACCCTCTCCATCGCCTGGGCCGGCCGCATCAACGCCCCCGACTACCAGGTAACGCCCGCGGAAGTGAAACTGTTCTGGGACGGCAAGACCGACGATCCCCGCTATCAAGTCACCACAGACTGGGGCGCACTCGACGGCTATCATGCGCCCGGAAAAAACCCGGGCAATCAGTTCCCCGGCATTGAGCCGGATGCCTGGACGCTCGACAACATTGAATCGCCGCGTAACAGTGGCTGGTTCCTGTGTGCGCTCGCTGCGCGTCGGGCTTTGACATTCCTCGAACAGCAGCCCCTGGTCGACCCCGATCGCCTGGGAGTTTATGGCCATTCGATGGGAGGCAAGCTCACCGTGTTGACGGCCCCCGATTCCCGCGTCAAAGCAGCAGCCCCCTCGTGTGGTGGTATCAGCGACCGCTACAACCGAAGCCCCCTGTTCTGCCAGACGCTGGGAGATAACGTCAGCCTCAAACAGATTTCCTGTCCCATCATTTTCCTCAGCCCCGCTAATGATTTTCACGGGCGCATTGGCAATCTGCCGACCGCCATCGAGGAAATTCAAAGCAGCGACTGGCGCGTCACCTGCTCACCACACCACAATCATCAGGACACCCCCGACTTCGAAGTCGCCACCATACTCTGGATGGATCAGCATCTCAAAGGCAGCTTTACGTTTCCCCAGACACCCAAAACAGAGTTGACGCTCAACACCACAGACGGCGTGCCCCGCTTCACAGTGATTCCCGACGAATCCCGAACCATCCTCTCCATCGACGTCTATTACTCCCGACAGGGCAAAACAGATGAAGGTCCCCAGGACCGGCTCAATACCAAGCATCGCTTCTGGCATCACGTCAAACCCGTGAAAGCCGAGGACGCCTGGATTGCGAATCTGCCCCTGGGCAATATCAATCAGCCTCTGTGGGTGTACGCCAACATCCGCTATGCCCTCGACGAACCGGTGTCCGGTGCCGGCTATTACTATCGCTCTTACACCACAAAGTCGTTCAACCTTTCATCGCTGCTGCAGGTGGTCTCACCTGCGGAATTACAAGCAGCCGACGTTCAGGCCACGCGCGAGCCTTCCCTGCTAATCGAAGATTTCCAGGACAACTGGCGGCAGGAATGGTTTTCGTATCAACCCGACAAATGGGCCATTACAACCCACAAACTGAATGACGGTCTCTGGAAAGCACCGCCGCAGGCACAACTTGCTTTGGAAGTTCGCGCCGCCGAAGCCAATCAAATGGTGGTCGTCCTGGATGATTACGCCACCGAAGTCGAACTCACCGGCGGCCCCGACTGGCAGACCATCACCCTCAAACCGTCCGACTTTCAAAACCTGGCCGGCGTAACGTTATCAGACTGGCAAGGTATCCGTCAGTTGAAGCTCACCCCCGCCGAGGCCCAGCGTCCCACTCGCGGCAGCAAAACGAAACAACGCATCCTCGGCAAAAACTGGCGCGGCCCGCAACCCACATTCCAAAACCTGCACTGGCAGGTCGACCCGTAATATTGTTTTATCATTCTGTTCCGATAAGAGGACCCAACCCATGGCGTTTCAGACATTCGACCCTGATGACGAAGAGTCGTTCGACAAGATGCGCGACCTCTTCAGCCCGGCACAGGTGGACCAGAGCGTGCGCCAGGCGCTGCAACTGTGCTGGATGATGCTCCCCCAGGACAAACGCAATGTCGACGAACTGGAACAACAGTTCCGCCGCATCGTCGACCGCGCACTGAAAAATATGCGCGATGATGACCAGGCCTTTGGGGGCCAATAATCGAAGATCGCAGTGAAATCGAAATACCAGCGATGATCCGATCAAATTCCACTTGACCCCCAATAGACTGATCTGTATACTTTTTTTATTCAGACGCTCGGTTCGCAAAAAGACCCATTAGCCGCAGGGCGTTAGCCCCGGTTGAACTTCATCTGAAATAATAGCCCTTTTATTTTGGTATAATGTGCAATCAAATTGTTACGTTTTTGAATGAGGTCATCCACTTTTTTACCACATACTATGCAGACCTGTCTGTCTAATGCAACCCAAACCAATAAAGGAGAATCTCATGTCCGCTCTCAAACCCCCGTTCACACTCGAAACCGCCACCGCTAAAGTCCGGGCCGCAGAAGATGCCTGGAACAGCCGCGATCCCGAAAGAGTCTCCCTGGCTTATTCCCCGGATTCAGAGTGGCGCAACCGCGACCAGTTCCTGCAGGGCCGCGATCGAATTCGGGAATTCCTGTCTGACAAATGGGAACGGGAACTCGATTACCGACTTGTCAAAGCACTCTGGAGTTTTTCAGACGACCACATCGCGGTCCGCTTCCAGTACGAGTACCACGATGCGGCCGGTCAATGGTTTCGCGCCTACGGCAATGAGCTCTGGGAATTCGATGAAGAAGGTTTAATGCGCCGCCGCGAAGCAAGCATCAACGACGTCCCTATCGCGGAAGATCAACGCCGGTTTCACTGGCCGACCTCCGCTTCACGCCCCGCCGATCACACCGGGATTCCGGAGGTCGCCTGACAGAACAGAATCAGGGTCAGCTGCTTAGATTCAGACTGACCCTGATTACTGTTGCTTGAGCTTTCGTCACTCTCCCGACAGATCCACAATCCAGGCGTAGGACACCCGTACGTCGATGGTTGTGCGTCTCATTCAAGGTGTCAGGACACGCTTCGAAATTGATCAATTTCCACAGCCACAACTGGTTGTCCACACGCGACCGTCAGGGGCCATAATGGGAGTGTGCTCGTGAATGGGGGGCGCGGGCTGGCTGTTATCGTATCCACCGTAAAATGCCACGGGTGACCAGTCAGGACTGACCGGGGGAAGTTCCGGCGACAAATTCGCATAGTTTTTTTTACCATAAACAACCTTGCCTCCCAGCATTGTCAGTACACTTTCGATCTGGCGGATCGCATCTGCTTCTACAGAAAAATAATCGTCAGACAAAACTGCCAGGTCTGCGAATTGACCCACTGACAATGTTCCTTTACGGTCGTCTTCATTACTGAACCAGGCACTCCCCTGTGTATATAAACGCAACGCTTCTGAGCGGGACAGGCAGTCTTCCTGATCATGCAGCACTGTTCCCCCCACCGTTTTCCCTGTGACCATCCACCACAGACAGGTCCATGGGTGATAGCTGGCAACCCGCGTGCCGTCCGTCCCGGCTCCCACGGGAATCCCCATCTTCAACATCTGACGGACAGGAGGATGCCGTTTGACTTCTTCGACTCCGTAACGTCGAATGAAGTATTCCCCCTGGTAAGCCATGCGATGCTGAATAGCAATGCCGCCGCCCAGTTTCTGAATCCGTTCCAGATTGCGATCGGAAACCGTCTCGGCGTGATCGATAAACCACCGCAGATCATCAATCGGATGCGCGCGATGCACACGTTCGAAAACATTCAGAAATCGATCGATAGTTTCATCGTAGGTCGCATGAATTCGCCATGGCCACCTGGCTTCAGCAAGCTTCATCACAATCGCCTCAAGCTCTGATTCCATCACCGGTTTCAAATCGGGTCGTGGCTGCAGAAAATTTTCAAAATCGGCCGCGCTCCAGGCTAAATTCTCACCGGCTCCATTCACGCGGAGCAGATCCGAACCGGCACCCGGCTTTGTCATATCGAGCCAACGCGTATAGTCATTCAGTTCTTCACCCGAATTCTGCGCAAACAGGCTGTAGGCAATGCGGAGCGTCAATTGGCCGGCTTTTTCCAGTTGATTGACGACAGCATAATCGTCGGGATAATTCTGCCCACCGCCACCGGCGTCCGCAACACTGGTGACGCCAAACCGATTCAACTCGCGCATAAAATGACGAGAGGAATTGAGCTGATCCTCCATCGACAGCTTGGGCGCATTGGCGATTGTGGAATACAGAATCAAGGCATTCGGCTCGGCAATCAGCAATCCAGTCGGGTTACCCCGCTGATCTTTCACCACGACGCCCCCTGGTGGGTTCGGCGTATTTTTATCCATGCCCAATGCATGGATGGCCGCCTTATTCAACATCGCAGAATCATACAGATGCAACAGGAACACAGGTGTATCAGGAGCCGCTGCGTTCAACTCCTTAAACGTGGGCATGCGACCTTCAGCAAACTGAAATTCGTTCCAGCCTCCAATCACACGCACCCATTGGGGAGGAGGGGTTCGGGCAGCCTGACCTTTCAGTTGACTCATTGCTTCTGCAATGGTGGGTACGCCATCCCAGCGCAATTCGAGATTCGAAAACAGACCGGCCCGAATCACATGCAGATGCGAATCATTCAATCCGGGAATGACACGCCGATGCTCCAGATCAATCTGCCGGGTGGATGGCTCCGCCAGCGCCCGGATCTCGTCACTGGTTCCGATCGCTGCCACCCGCCCCTCCGAAACAGCGATGGCAGCGACTTCGGGATGGGAGGGATCCTGTGTAGTAATGCGACCATTATAAAGAATCGTATCAACGGACATTGCTGACCTTCTTTCGTATAAAAAGAAACGGCCCGATCAGAGAACAGACGCGTTTTCCGGAATCACCTGGGAATAGAAATCCGCTCCGCGTGCCCGGTCTGCAGCCAGGGATGAAATATTTTTGTAATGAAAGGCATCACAAACCACGTAAGCGTAACAACAACACAGACATTCACTGCCATGGAGAATACCAGCCAGTGTTGCCCCTCCAACACAGGCAGCAGTACCGTAGACCAGAATAAAACCGCTGGAAAGACCCCCAGAAAAGTCAGGCATGCCATCTTCCAGCGCGGCGGCATTGCACCCCGGCCAGACCGGAAGAATGCCTCCAGTCCGGTGAGCCTGCGATGCACAGGCTCACCTTCGACCAATGGTTCTGCATCATCCAGCCAGAGGTGAAACAGATCCGAGGCATAAAATTTCTCAGCCGCTTCTTCACTCTCAAACGTACGCAGCACACCATATTCACGACTGCCCGTCTGGGGAGCCGGCCGGAGTATATGCACTCCCAGAACTCCTTCCGAGGACATTGACTCGCGAATGAAGGAGAGCAGCTTCGCATCAAACTGCTCCTCCATCCCCAAACGCACATTACGTGTGACTGCAACATGAACGACTGACATCTCACATCTCCACTGAATTCAACAGGCTTGTGCTGGACTTTTACAGCAGCATTTCCAGCGACTTCTGGACCGCGTGCCCACAGGCGACACGATCAGGTAACCTTCCGGGCCGCTGGTGCGTTATGAACCATGGTGTAACAGTACTCAATTCCAATTCCGTAAGCTCCGCCATGTTCACGAAACAGATCCATTAACGCGTTGTAATGCTCCCGGTTGGCCCAGTCACGCTGGAATTCAAGCACCGTCGCAATCGTTGTCATGCGGACGGCACCAGCCTGTACCATGCGTGACAAAGCCGCATCGTGAGCAGCCTGCGAAGTGCCGCCACAGGCATCTTCCACAACATAGATGTTGTAACCTTCGTCAAGCATGTTCAACGTCGGCCAGGTGATGCAGACCTCTGTCCACAGCCCCGAGAGAATAATGTTTTTTTTGCCCGTCGCCTTGATGGCTTCACGAAAAGCTTCCGTGTCCCAGGAATTCATTCCCGTACGTTCAATCGGAGACTGATCAGGAAAAATATCCAGCAACTGAGGCCACATCGCCCCGCTGAATGATTCGGTTTCGACCGTTGTCAAAATAACAGGGACATCAAACTCTTTGGCCCCTTTGGCAAGCATCAAAACATTATTCATCAGCAGCTGGCGATCAATCTGATTCGATACACCAAACGCCATCTGTGGTTGATGATCAATAAATACAAGAGCACAGTTCTCTGCCGTCAGCAGTCCGCCATCAGTATCGGGAAGAATATTTTTCATGGGTTTCTTTTCTATTAAACAAAGTGATGAATAGAGATATTTTCAGTTTCATTTGCTGGAAACTTCACTCAGCGAGCGGCTGGATCAGTCTATTTATACGCACGTGATTTCTACGCCGTCCAGTAAAATCCGGACGATCCTCTCCTCTCAGTTCCTCAGCCTCCCTTCATTTCTCAAACATTAGCTTACATGTAAACTATTTGCCCAAATAAAAAGTTTTTTCAGATCATTAAGTCAGATTATGTCTGCTCTGATCGACTCCTTGTCACTGCGGCTTAACTGCCTGTCTGTCTGTCAGATTGAGAACCTTCAGATCGCTGACTTAGCTCTGCCTCATACATCTTTAATTTACATATAAACTATTTTTATGTCAACTATAATTCTGGAAATTTTCTCTTTACTGGAACAGGCTTTACATACCACCCGGGGCGTTTACCAGATCGCTCCGCTCAAGACTGCTGTCTCAAATAAACCTGATCCCATTACAGATCAGGGCGTTCCTGCATGACAGTCAAACCCTCTCCCCTCGACAAATCCACAATCCAGGCAGCGGGAATCCGCGTCTCAATGGCGCAACGTGCCAGGTTGAACCAGCGTTCGGCCTGGTTGAGAATCTGGCTGTCGGCGGAAGCAACAATCTGGTCAGCTCGACTCAGCACGAGATCGGGGTCAGGCACCAGTTCGATCTCCCAGTTCCAGCCATGCTGCTCACTGATCTGAAGATAAGATTTTCTTAATCCGGTCTGATGCCCAGCGCCTGGTGCAGCTCTGCGCTGTGATTCCCTGCATACTCCTCTGCCCATTCAAACATGTCGGAGTAATCAATCTGCTCTTCGAGCTCCTGGATCTCAGCGGACGCGGCATCCCATTTGTCACCATGCAGTTTTTGGAAGCTCGTGATCGAAAACTCCTCGAGGCCCGACCGATCTGCCTGAATCGTGTCATGGGTCATGCCGGCATTGGCAGCTACGATCAGAATTTTCTGGAGCAGGTTGGCCTGAGTCTTTGCGCCGATCGTCTGCAACGCAGCAACGGTTTCATGCGCATACTGACCACTGCTATTCCCGAGAAAATTGTTGATACCATTCATGGAGACCTCGGTTTCAAAGTCAATGATGAGCATCAGGACCGCCACCGGATCAGACAGATCACAGATTCTGCCATCCTCGCGCATCTCGGAGAGTGGCGGTTCATAAATCTTGATCGAGAACTCGGTCAGCAACGCTTCCGGCGTCATGCTCCTCCCCTTTCCTGCTGATCCTGAGCGATCAATCAATCAGACCGTCCGCCTGCATCTGCTGTTTCCGGATTTCCGCATCTTGCTCAAAATACTCTTCCGCAAAATAGGCCGGCAGCGGCTCGCGCTCATCGTGGAGACGCAAAATACCTTCCTCAATCAACGTACCGATGATTTCGTGGATCTGTTCACGTAGCCCCGCCGGTGCGCCCCCTTCGTACTGGCCGGCCATATTGGAAACGAATTCGTCGACCGTGTGCTCCCCATCGGCAGACATGAAGACCACCCCGTACCATGGTTCCATGGTGATCATCCGGGGAGCCTGATCGCTGAAGGTATCATGCACAACCAGTTGGCCCTCCATCGTGTGCCAGCAGGCCCGGCGAGAAAAGTATTTGTCATCCATGGGAAAACCTCGTTTGCAGCCCGATTTTGCAGCAGGCGAAATCAATTCGGAAAACCATCATCTTCAACATAGCGGATTTCCATCGGATTACAACAAGTTTGTCGAACGAGGGCCGGACTTCAACGCCGGGGATCCTGCCCGACATTTTCTTCCAGAAACGCCCATTCACAAGTCGCACCGATGACGGCCCGACCAGCGGCCATGCTTCTGGTTCCTCTTGACAGATTTCCGGCACTGCGGGTAGAGTGCCGCGGCTCTAGTAGTAGACAATTGTGATTAAACAATAGCAACTATACGCCGGACGAAACAGAGCGATCATCCAAGTCCAGTGAGGGCAAGTGGATGCGATTCGCCGCCGCTGTCAGAGCCACACGCAGGCCTGGCGCGGGTCCACTGGACCTACCCGCTGGGAACGGAATCGATCACCTCGAACTGGGGCCACCCAGTCGTGAAAGGAAGCAAAGCATGCGATATTTCTTACCTCTCACCCTCTGGATGCTCACCCTGAGCGCCGCCTTTTCCCCGGTCGACGCAGCAGATTCCTCGAACGCAAAACCACCGGCGAATGCCTCTCCCCTCGAATTGAAGACCTGGAAAGCACTCCAGCAACCGATTGCACTGACGATGGAAGAAATGCCTCTGTCCGAAGTGTTAAGAGAAATCTCCCGGCGGAGCGGCATTAACCTCTTCCTCGATTCCTTCGGACTGGAGGAGGTCGGCTTAACCCCCAAGACTCCTGTCACCATCGAAGTCAAAGGCATTAAGTCGAAGAGTGTTCTCAATCTGTTGCTGGAACCTATGGACCTCGCGTATATCATCAGAGACGAAGTCGTCGTCATCACCAGCCGCACGCGCTCCCTGGGAAAGCCGTACGTCGCGAGCTATCCGGTTGCCGATTTAGCAGTTCCCGTCCCCCTCGCCGGTCCGGTGCCTGCTGACGAAACAGAACCCGTGCCAAACACGCCCGCAATCGATTTCGAATCGCTCATCGACCTCATCCAGACGACGGTAGACCCCGACAGCTGGGAGACCGTCGGAGGTAACGGCTCAATTCAACCGCATGCGGCCTCGCAGAGTCTCGTCATCCGCCAGACCTCAAAGACGCATCAGCGAATCGAGGACCTGTTTACGGAACTTCGTCGACAGCAGGACTTCCAGATTTCGCTGGAAATGCATTTTCTCGAAAACGTACCAGAGGACTTCTGGGAACAGATCGGCCTCGATCTCGATAAGCAGAAAACCGCCCGTCCGCAGCCACAGAACAACGGCCCCCTCGAGGGCATCATCCTCACAGATAAAGAAGTGGCCCTGCTGTTGAACGAGGCACAAAACAACGCCCGGACAAATTTGATCCAGGCGCCCCAGGTCACCCTGCTCAATGCACAGACGGCTGGCGTGACGAACTACACCGCCGGCGGCAAACAGCATCCGCTGAAGCATCCCTGCTATATCCAGCCGGTCATTTCCGCCGACCGCCGGGACGTCCGCCTCAACCTGCGGGTCAGCAACCCCCAATCGTCTGCTGCCGCCATGTGGACCTGCGTGAATACGGTTCCCGATCGCCAGACGATCCTCATCGAAATCGCCCAGCAGAAGACAGAAATCCCCGTATCAGTTAAAATAGCAGACACTGGCGAACTGGTCTACAAGTACACCAGTCTGGAGCAGACCCGCAGTTTCCTGTTTATCCGCCCGAAAATCATCGTGCAGGACGAAGAAGAAAAAGCCCTCTTTTCCGGCCCGTAAAAATGAAATCATTCCCTGCCCGCAAATCAGCAGGCGACCGGTGCGTTTGACAGGCACTCCCTGTCAGAACATCAGTTTTTCTTGGTAATGATAATTTCTCTGACGGGTGGCCCCGAATGCAATTCGGGGTGAGCGTAGCGAACAGGAAACCAGCAGAGTTGGCTCATAATTCCAGAGTATCATTCTTCACACTTTCAACAGCACGAAATGTTCTGTTTCCTTCCAGATAAGACTGCATATCGTCACCATCTTTCCGATCAGATTTCTTTGTTCGACCGCGAAGTAGACCCTGGAAATTGCGAACGCAAGTAATACAAATGGAAAAGAAAGTACTGCGCCAAACTTACTGAATTCCTTCACTGAAAACATGAAATACGACCATCCATTCCATTTCGGAATTTCTTCAGCTTTGCCCGTGTAGCAACTGAGTCCCCCCCATGATCGCCCCCAGAGCAACGAAGCAACAACACACAAAAACGGAAACAACCACCGTCCGTAAAAATCGCCACAATCGTGATGGCCTTGCCGATGCATGTCCGTCAGTGCTGTGTGTTGCTGGTGTCGGAATTGGATTACTCACAGTTGGCTTCAGCGCCGACCGCGGCTCCGTGTGTAATGCCTGGTCAGGTGGAAACTTGATGAGTGAGCAAAGCGAGCGTTCGAATCCAGATGAATGCGAGGAACAGAATGCCCCCCCAATAGAGTACGCTGACACCTGAAACACGGGTTCCGAAACTCAAGTGTACGATGGCTGCAAGAATGTTGAAGACCACAACACAACTCAATAAAATCGTCCACTTGCCGTGGGTAGGGAATACGTCATACACCTTTTGCCGTCCAAGCCATAAAACCAATGGTACGGCGACAAGGGAAACCAGAATCGAATTCGCAAATATGTCTTCGATCATTATCAGAACTTAATTTTGACTGAATGATTTCGGGATAACCCATCAAGAGAATCGGTACTGTATTTTCGTTTAAATGAGAATAAACTGTCAAGAGAGGACTGACGAAAGCGTCCTAAACGAATCTGACAAACAAAAAGCCCCTGGCCCGAAACATCAGACCAGGGGTGTCCCTGATTAACAATAACATCGATCAGACTGTGATCGACTCGACTTCCGCAACGAAGCGGCTGGCGCTGTTGCTCAGGAAGGACGTCACCACGTTGAACACCGCGTCACTGAAGCCGCCGATGTTCAGGATGTCGTCACGCTCCGTAGCCTGCGACGAACCATAAGGCTGGATGTCGATACACACCAGCTTGGGATCCGCCACGCCCAGTCGCCGCTGATTCTGCGCGAACGTCTGCCACGCAGTCATCACACCGGTCGAACCATTTCGGCCTGTACCAACCCAGCTCTCGTTGTCGCTCACCAGCACACAGCCGGCAAACGCGCGCTGACCCAGTCGTACATTGGCTTCGCGAAGCGGAATCGAACAGTCGGTCCCACCGCCGCCATACTTCGCCAGTCGCTCCGACAGACTCAGAATCGAGTCGGCTGGATCGATCCGCACGTTGTACGCCCGCGTATCGAAGGGAATCACCACGCTGTCCGGATTACGACGCAGAACCGCAGCAGCAAACAGCGCCGCCACGTCCACACAGCGCATCTTGCTGTACGAACTGCGATGCTGCCAGCCCGTCACCGAACTCGCCATCGAACCGGACGTGTCGAGTCCGATCACCACCGGACCTGACAACTCAGGCACGTTTCCACAGGCGATCTCAGCAGCCTCATGCAGCGCCTTTGTGATCTTGTGCGGAATCTGGTCCGACGCGTTCAGATACGCAGCCAGAAACTGGTACGGAAACTGCCGCGAACGTCGGATTGCCTCCTTGTCAACCAGGCGGTTCGCCACCTCGTCAATCAGAGCATAATCCTTGAACACGTCATGACGCAGCAGCGTGTTGAGGTTCATCCGCAGCGCCTGTGGACCCATCTGACGGGCGATGGCACGCCACACCAGAGGACCTTTGGCCGCATCAGCCAGCAGATCCCAGCGCACGGACAGACCCTCTACAATCGCAGCCTGCTCCTGCTCGATCTCTGCACCTCGATAAGCCATCAGCGCCTGCACCTGTGCGGGCAAGTCCGCCTCCGTGGCAGGAGCCCACTTCGCCAGTTCCTTATCGGTCAGCCAGCCGAACAGCGCACGCCGTGCGTTGTCGACAGGAGTCGGACGTGCCAGCCGCAGGACATCGCGCAAGCTCGGATCGTTACCGATCGAAGCCGACAGCAGTTTACCCACGGAAGCCTCGTTCAACCAGCGCTGAAACGCCCGCTGCAGACTCGATGACAGACCGGTACGACCAAACTGTCCCGAGCGGATCATCTGGAACATGGTGCGCAGCACGCGACCATTGTCGACCACGCGATCAAACACGCGATGCAGCAGTTCGGTATCCCGCGTTGACAGTGTTACCAGCAGCGCCGCCGGCATGTCCTTCATGCAGGCGCGTTCCCGCGCATACACGGCCAGTTGTGCCAGGAATCGATTGTCGTCAACCTGGTTGATCAACGTACGCAGCTCGTCCAGCTGTGTCTGGGCATTCGCATAGAACACGCCGTTAAATGTACCGGTTGCCGCCAGCTGCGCCAGCGCATGCTTCGGCTCATACTTGTAAGCCCGACCTCCGGCTTCGTTACGCGCATCTGCACGTGGAAACTGATTCTGACGATTCGAAAACAAAGATTTATTGGCCATCATAGCCTCCTTCAAAAAGGGAACCGGCGAAAAAGGCGTCAGTCCTCACTGACGGCAGCCGGATCCTGTAAATAGCACTCGACGAAATGATGGGCAGAGACCTCCCTGCGATACCACACACGCGATTCACAGGGGCCGGCCGCATAACTCTTGTAACAAAGCGGCCGGGCAGGAATCGAACCAGCTTCACCATGTACTCCACACCGGCAGTCGAGTGTGTATTAAATAACCAACGAAGTGGTGAATCAGAGTTTTTAACGGTGCTCTACCTGTTGAGCTACAGCGCGACAGGCTTAGCGAAATTGCGCTGGTGGGAATCGAACCCACATCCTCCGGGTTAATTTTCATGTACTCCCATTCGGCAGTCAGTTATGTCTCTTGTGAAGAATGATCGACGAAGTTTTAAACCAGAGCGTTTACGGTGCTCTATCCGTTGAGCTACGGCGCGACACACATTGAAAATAGCGCCGGCGGGAGTCGAACCCGCAACCACCGGGTCCTGAACCATGTACTCCAGTCTGGCAGTCGATCAAATGTTCTTAATAAGCCCAACGAAGGGTTGTCGAGATTGTTGCTGTTCTCGGCCGCTCTTATCGGTCGCATGTGAGACCGACAGTGGGCACACGCCAGACCATCTCAAAGAGATGCCGTTGCGCTCACCTTTCCTGGATCGCTCCAGGTTGGCTACCTCAGGACCGTCATAATGTAATCCCGACGGGCAGTTGGATTGTTCAACAAACCGGCCAACGAAGAAATCACTCAGACATCGTTTCTGTCATAAAGATGTAGTCCGAGCCGACAGTTGGTCGGTTAAAGACGCCGGTGGGAATCGAACCCACTTCAAACTGCTTTGCAGGCAGTTTCCCGGCCATCAGGTATCAGCGTCAATCAAAAGTACCTCACCAGGGAGTCGAACCCCGTCTAATGGTTCCGAAGACCATTGTGCATCCATCACACTCGCAAGGCAGATTATTCAGAGTCGACCAAACGCGTTCGCCAACTGCTGGTTATAGACAGGAAGCACAGAAAACCGGTTCGCCACTTTCAAAAAACTTTCAGCAGTTTCTGTAAATCAGAAAGCAGACGAAAAACCGTGACCGGCATCGTTGAGCTGCAGAGAGAGAGAGAGAGAGAGAGAGAGAGAGAGAGAGAGAGAGAGAGAGAGAGAGACGCCTCAGAACGGCATGCAGAACTGAGACAGAACGTCTTCACAATATCTTTCGTAAATATTCATCATTTATTAACCATTCGTTATTTTTGATGCTTCTCATTTTATTTTCGTCAGACAGCAAACGTAATTCAATATCTCCTTGAAATCATCCTGTATAGAGGCTGCTCGCTTAAGACCTCTTTGTTTCTGACGGCAAACAGATGCAGACCAATCGGAGCACATCTCAAACATTAATAACATCTTCTCAATTTCTTCATGTACTCTTGCTAGATTCAGACCCATGCATTTGACCATCTAGCGCCAGTTCGTCGCACCTGCATCTGATTTTGACACCGCACCTGTTTAAGAAATACATCATGACTAACACCTCACCACAGTCTGCAGTGAAGCCGCGTTCGCACATCCTCCCCATTTTCGTTGGAATGATTCTCAGCGTGTGCTGCCTCACAGTCTCCGGCTGTTCCGATACCGCAGGCAATGAGGTGACCGCGATCAACAGTCAGCCCCCCAGTGGAGGAACTGGTGAGATTGCCGAGCCCCTTCCGGAACCACCCGCAGCGTCCAAAGCTGTCGGCCTGAAGTTTCTCGGACGCTATCGTCACGGTACAAGGAAAAAATCGACGGCGGAAATCTGCGCCTTCGACACGGAGTCGAAACGACTCTTTGTTGTAGACGGAGAGCGGGTCGCCGTCGATATTCTTGACATTACCAACCCGTCCGAACCGCAGTTGTTCAAGTCGGTTGACCTGGCAGAGTTGGGATCCAAACCAAACTCGATCACGGCGAAAGGAGGTGTGATCGCCGCCGCCCTTTCATCCGATCCAAAGCAGGAGCCGGGCCTGGTTGTTTTTCTCTCACCCGCAGGTGAAGTGCTGAAAACCGTTCACGTTGGCCCCGAACCGGACATGCTCACCATTTCACCGGATGGGCACTGGCTGATTACTGCCAATGAAGGAGAGGCGACAAAAGATTATACGCGAAATCCGGAAGGCAGCGTCTCGCTCATCGATCTGAAAGATGGTGTGGCAGCGGTAACCGATGCCTCCGTCGTTCACATTGATTTCACAGCTTATAATGACAAGTCTAAACTGCCATCTGGCGTGCGTGTCTTCGGAAAGAATGCGACGCCGGCCCAGGATTTCGAGCCGGAATACATCGCAGTCTCCCCCGATTCCAAAACCGCATGGGTGTCGCTGCAGGAGGCGAATGCATTTGCGATCATCGATCTCGAAACAAGTAAACTCGTCGATCTCGTGCCGCTGGGGTTCAAAGATCATTCGCTTCCCGAAAATGCCTTTGATGCCAGCAACAAAGACAAGAAGATTCAGCTTCGCACCTGGCCAGTCAAAGGGATGTACCAGCCCGATGCCATCTACTCCTTTGAGATCGACGGTACGGCGTACGTTATTACTGCTGATGAAGGGGACCACCGCGACTTCGACGGCTTCAGTGAGAAAGCCCGGGTGGGTGATCTGAAACTTGACCCGAAAAAGTTCCCCAACGCAAAAGAACTGCAATCTCCTAAAGCACTCGGGCGGCTGATGGTGACATCATCCAACGGTGATGCCGACGGTGATGGACTCTACGAAGAACTTTATTGTTTTGGCGGAAGGTCATTCTCCATCCGCAGTGCGGATGGCCAGCTGGTCTATAACAACGGCAACGAATTCGAACGCATCATCGCGAATCGTTTTCCCAAGTCGTTCAATGCCGATCACGAGTCAAACGATCTCGATGACCGCAGCGACAATAAAGGGCCGGAGCCCGAAGGGCTGGTTGTGGGAATGATCGAAGGTCGTCCCGTGGCTTTTATCGGCATGGAACGACACAGCGGCATCATGGTCTACGACCTCACCAATCCGAAACAGCCGGTCTTCTGCGACTATGTCATCACGCGCGACTTCGACAAATCGACGAAGAAACCAGAGGCAGGCGACCTGGGGCCCGAAGGCCTGACGTTCATTCCTGCCGACGTGAGTCCGACAGGAAAACCGTTACTCGCTGTCTCCTATGAAATCAGCGGTACGACCGCGTTGTTCGAAGTCGTCAGCAATACCACTACTGAAAAGCAGGGCCAATCACTGAAGTAAAGAAATTCATATTGCTCGCTGAATTCTCAACTTTAACTCATCATTTGATAAACGACATATCGTTTACAGAAGAAAGGTTTTCGAATGCAACAGATAAGTTTAACCCGCAAACGAGGCTTCACGCTCATCGAATTGCTGGTCGTTATTGCGATCATTGCAATTCTGATTGCGTTGCTGCTACCCGCCGTCCAGCAGGCGCGTGAAGCGGCGCGCCGTTCCACCTGCAAGAACAATCTTAAACAGATTGGTATCGCACTGCACAACTACCACGACACTCACAGTGTCTTACCGCCAGGCGTCCTGATGTTTGACGACGGTTCAGGCGACCCCGACCCCGATCTGGGTAACTGGGGCTGGAACACCTTCCTCCTCCCTTATATCGATCAGGCACCGCTCTATAATCAACTGACTCCCAACGGAGCGAATTTTCCCACAAGCGCTGCCGGCAGTCTGATTCAGACGGTCGTTCCTATACTGGTCTGCCCCTCCGATGCCAGTGGTGGCATCAATACCTACGTCGGATTCACCAATAATGAAGATGGTGTCGGGCTCGGCAAGTCGAACTATCCCGGCGTCAGCGGCAGTAAAGGCGTTGATGATGACGAGTGGTACGACCGCAGTGATGACGCAGACGAACGCGGCATTTTCAATTATAACAGTAGCACACGGATGCGCGACATCACCGATGGAACCAGCAACACGATGGCGTCGGGCGAACGGATGTGGGATGGAATTTCCATTAAAGACGATGATCCGGGCGGATCACTCAGCAAAGGTTCCGTCTGGGCCGGTCGTCCTTACGACGGCGAAAAGTACGCAACCCTGCTCCGCACCAACGACTCGGACGCGTTCATTCCCAATGGTACAAACCAGGCCAGCGCCAGCAGCCGTCACGTGGGCGGCGCACATTTTCTGTTTTGTGATGGTGCCGTCCGGTTCATCTCAGAAAACGTCAACCGCGAAACCTATAAGTTCCTGGGCAACATGTCCGACGGAGAGGTAATTGGCGAATACTGATCTATGTTGAACGAGATATCCAAGTCTCGTCACATTGCTTTAAGCACTGGCGTTTCGGTCGTTTTTGGCCGGAACGCTTTTTTTACTCTTTATAAAAACAACTACGACTTGTTTCACTGGATGACAATTCATTTCTCTCCTGCTTGACCCCGGTGTGTTCTATGCTGATACTGAATGAAATCGTTTCATAATTCATCACCGGCAGGAAAAGAGACATGACTCGGCTGAAGCACGCTTTCAGATTTCTTACAACACTCCTCATGATGTTGTGTGTGGCTTCCACCAGTACAGCACAGGACAACCAAGGCTCAACACAGAGCAACAGAAAAGAGGCTGATCTACCACACGTTCTGATCATCGGCGACTCGATTTCCATCGGCTATACCAAACCAACCATCGAACTGCTTAAAGACGTGGCGAACGTAGAACGCGTGAAAGCCAATTGCGGCGATACGAAACGGGGGCTGCAGAATCTTGAGCGCTGGCTGGGAAAGACCGACTGGGACGTGATTCATTTCAACTGGGGTCTGCACGACCTCTGCTATCGGCACCCCGACTCAAAAACCCAGGGACACCGCGACAAAGTCAACGGCACGATTTCCGTGCCACTCGCGCAGTACGAGAAAAATCTGGAAGCACTGGTGAAGCAACTCGAAAAAACGGGAGCCACACTGATCTGGGCCACCACCACTCCGGTCCCGGAAGGAGAAGCAGGCCGCGTCGTCGGCGACGACTTAAAGTATAACGAGGTCGCAACAAAGATCATGAAACAGCACGGCATCAAAATCAACGATCTGCACCAACTCGCTTCCGAATTCGACGCGCCCCACTGGGCCGGCCCGGGAAATGTGCATTTTAAACAAGCAGGCTCCGACAAACTCGCACAACAGGTCGCAAAGGAAATCAAAGCCGCCCTGCCGGTAAACAGCAATCATCCAAACTGAACCGGCCGCTTCAGCAGAATCGGCGAGATACTGCGGGGAACGAAAAAAGGGACAGAGTGCAATCACTTACGATTCATCACTCTGCCCCTCCTCCGCAACTTCAGGGACTCACATCAAACGATGTAAGCAAGGCCTGCTTCCTTTTTCAGCGCTGGCCGACGGCCACCGCTTTTGCTGCTTTCTGCTGTGACCGGTCCAGATCAAATCGGTCCAGGTTCATGACCTTCGTCCAGGCGGCTACGAAATCGTTGACGAACTTCTGCTCAGCGTCTTCACTGCCATACACTTCCGCGATGGCACGTAACTGTGAATTCGAGCCAAAAACCAGATCAACCGAACTGGCCATCCACTTGACCTGATCCGTCTTGCGGTCGCGTCCTTCATAAAAGTGCTCGCACATTTTGGACTTGTCCCATTTGGTATTCATGTCGAGCAGGTTCACGAAGAAGTCATTCGTCAACGTACCCGGCTGATTTGTGAACACACCCAGCGAAGAATTAGCCGCGTTGGCATTCAACGCCCGCATGCCACCAACCAGAACCGTCATCTCGGGTGCTGTCAGCGTCAACAGATTGGCACGATCCACGAGCATCTCCGCCGCGGGTCGGTCGTAAACATGACCGTGATCCTGGTAGTTACGGAATCCATCCGCCTTGGGTTCCAGCACAGCGAATGCTTCCACGTCTGTCATTTCGTCAGTCGCATCGGTACGTCCCGGTGTGAAGGGCACTTGCACTTCATGCCCGGCTTTTTTCGCCGCTTCTTCGACAGCAGCGGAACCCGCCAGCACGATCAGGTCTGCCAGAGATACTTTTTTCCCATCGGTCCGCTCACTGTTGAATTCGGACTGAATCTGCTCCAGCGTCTTAAGCACTTTTGCCAGTTGAGCCGGATCGTTGGCTTTCCAGTCTTTCTGCGGAGCCAGACGAACGCGGGCACCGTTGGCACCACCACGGTTATCGGAGCCACGGAAGGTCGAAGCCGACGCCCAGGCTGTTGAAACCAGTTCGGGAACCGTTAATTCCGAAGCCAGCACTTTGGCTTTCAGTTCAGCGATATCCTGCTTGTCGATCAGTTTATGATCGACGGCGGGCACCGGATCCTGCCACAACTGAGCGGCTGGCACCTCGGGTCCCAGGCAGCGGGACACAGGTCCCATATCGCGGTGAGTCAGTTTGTACCAGGCTTTCGCGAAGGCAGCGGCAAACTCATCGGGGTTTTCATGGAAGCGTTTGGAAATCTTGCCGTACGCAGGATCCATCTTGAGCGCCAGGTCGGTCGTGAACATCATCGGTGCATGGGATTTTTCCGGATCGTGTGCGTCAGGAACGGTTCCCTTGGCAGACTCTTCTTTGGGAGTCCACTGCCAGGCACCGGCGGGACTTTTCACCAGTTCCCACTCATACCCGAACAGGTTATCGAAGTAACCGTTCGACCATTGGGTCGGCGTGGAGGTCCAGGCACCTTCCAGACCGCTGGTGATTGTATCGCCTGCGTTCCCTTTTTTATATTTGTTCTTCCAGCCTAATCCCTGTTCTGCGAGGCTCGCCCCTTCCGGTTCGGGACCCACGTTGCCTTTGGGAGTGGCAGCGCCGTGCGCTTTTCCGAATGTATGTCCGCCGGCGATCAACGCGACCGTCTCTTCATCATTCATTGCCATCCGACCGAAGGTATCACGAATGTCGCGGGCTGCTGCCAGTGGATCAGGCTTGCCGTTCGGTCCTTCCGGATTGACGTAAATCAAACCCATCTGTACGGCGGCGAGCGGGTTCTCCAACTCCCGATCCCCCGTGTAGCGTTTGTCGCCCAGCCATTCACTTTCCGGGCCCCAGTACACATCCTTCTGTGGTTCCCACACATCTTCGCGACCGCCGGCGAATCCAAACGTTTTGAATCCCATTGATTCCAGTGCGCAGTTTCCGGTTAAAACCATCAGGTCAGCCCAGGATATTTTACGACCGTACTTCTGTTTGATGGGCCAGAGCAATCGCCGGGCTTTGTCCAGGTTCGCATTGTCGGGCCAGCTGTTAAGGGGTGCAAAGCGTTGTGTACCATCCGAAGCACCGCCGCGACCATCGGTCACGCGATACGTGCCCGCGCTATGCCAGGCCATGCGAATAAACAGCGGACCATAATGACCGTAGTCCGCAGGCCACCAGTCCTGAGAGGATGTCATCAACTTTTTGATGTCTTTCTTGACGGCTGCCAGGTCGAGTTTCTGAAACTCCGCGGCGTAGTCGAAATCTTCGCCCATCGGATTACTCTTCTTCGAGTTCTGATGCAACACATCCAGATTCAACTGGTTCGGCCACCAGTCTCCATTCGACATGCTGCCGGCTGCAGTAGCTCTCTGTGAGGGATGACTGGCGCCCCCCATCACCGGGCATTTACTGATGTCCTGTTTTTTGTCAGCCTGTTGAGCGGCCTCTTTCGTCAGAGGCGGATGCTGCTGAGCAAACGCGGCTCCTGCGATGCAGAACATCGCACAGCTCGAAACGAAACGCTTAATGTGAGTTTTCATGGTCATGTCTCTCCAGGAATGGACAGTGATGCGGATTACGTGCAAAGTGAGATCATCCCACCTTGCTTCTTTATTATGGACACGAGCATCTAATACATCCAATGCATTTTCAACATACTAACCATGCATAAAACGCATTGACATACCCGCAATCTTGATCGCTCACCGATATACAGACCACTGTTATGTCATTGATACCATTAAACTTAGGAAGTTTTATTGCTTTCGATTCACGCAACTGAGAACGCATTACCAGCCTGGATTACATCACTGACGTTCCAGTAAACATATGAATTGATTCAACAGTCTGTTTGCATCTGGTACAGGCCGCCTGCAAAGCTGGTTACAATGGTAATCATCAGGCTGTTGAAACTGAGATCGAACTCAAAATTGAGAGAGACGATGGTTTATCCATAAAGCGCTCCGGCAGATCAGACATCGGATCGACGAAACAGTTTTTGATCTCCGCTGGAGCAATGGCAGACAGATTAAAAATCACCGACGACCTGCCCATCCTGATGATTGATCAGATTCTTTAATTTTTCAGCAGAGATGTCTGTTTTAATTTCGCGTACGGTTCCATCCGCGATCCCGGCCTGAAAATGATCTCCCTTGATGGTTCCCAGTGACTGGTGAGGATTCTCCAGATCGAGGGTCAGGTCCTCCGGCTTCGTCCAGGGAACCGCTTTGTCCGGTCCTGCTTTGACATACAGGATTGTGTACTTTCTGCCGTCTGGGATGCGACTGTACGTGGGACCTGGTTTATCGACCTGGAAGGGAGTACCGGGGCCGACAAACTTCATGATCGAAGTCAGCCCGGGCTGCGTCACACCTTCACATTCATAAACATCCGGCATCAGCTCCAGCAGTTTGATATTATGCGGGCTGTCCCAGGGCTCATCCAGCTTGAACTGGGCATACAACGTATGCGCCCCCAGGGACGGCAGCAGGTGCACGCGCCAGCTTAACAGCTCCTTCCCTTTGATCACATGCTCAGTGGCGGGGGGAAATCGACGATGCGAATTGATGAAGCTCAAAAGTCCAGACGAAATTTTCTTCAACTGAACCAGATTGTTTTCAGGAGTCGTCACTTTTATCGGCCTGCGAACCTTAAGCAACAGCTTGTCTAAATCGACTTTGGCTCGATCGGCAGGATGAATGACACTCCGCCAGGTCTCATCATCAATGCTCGATTTCAGTAAACGGATTCTTCCATCAATAAAGGCGGTAGGAATACCCAGCGGAGTCTTGCCGATGGATTTGGATACGGAAGCCAGATCCAATTCTCCCGGCTTCGTCCATTCTACGGCCTGATCGGGCCCCGTTTCGATCAGCATGACGGTATTGGAAATCCCATCAATGACATCCCTCATCCTTCCTCTTGAGCCGACTGTAAATATTGAGGCCACAGAGCTTGTCCCCCTGCCCCGCGCCCGCCCGGCAGTTGCCGGCTGTGCGACACTTTCCGGATCTTCAAATCCACGAAAGCGAGTCTGATTCGAAGCCGCGGGTGTTTCAGGAGAGCGATAGATTGCAGGCATGTATTTGGCAGCCGCCTGATTGATCGGACTGTCCCAGGCTTCATCCAGCTTGAATCGCTGATACAACAACTCTTCCTCCAGAAAGGGGAGCAGATGCACGCGCCAGCTGACCTTCAAACGCCCCTGATCATCATAGTAATGCTTGAAAATTTTGGGATCGGGCACTAATCCCCTGTGGGTTTGAGAGTAATTATGAAATGCATTCATGATTTTCGATAATGAATCTTCTACTTTATGATATCGCTCAGGTGACATCGTTTCCTGTGTCACGATTTCCTCTACCGGTTCCGCCTTAACCACTGCGGGTGCCTCAGGCTTTTTGGGAGTAGCTTTCACTACCGGCATGGCAGTCGGCTCTGGTTTGGCTGGTTTTGATTCTGCGGGCTTTGGTGCGACCGGCTTCGGTTTCACCGGCATGGGCTCAACCGGCCTGGATTTTGCCAGCTTCGGTTCTGCCTGCTTCGGCGCGACAGGCCTGGGAACCATTGGCTTTGGTTCTTCGACAGGCTTCGATGTCACCGGCTTGGGTTCGACTGATTTTGGTTCGTCGGGTTTAGACAAGATCGGCCCCGATGGCGCTGCTTCCGGTTCGCTTTTTACTGGCGGCTCAAAGGCAGGTTGATCGCTTTCTGCAACCTGCTCTACTTCCTGACCTGCGGGCAAGGTCAGGTACAGACCCAGGCCGACCAACAACAATACCACAAGCGTTCCACCGCCGAGCAGAATCCACTTCCCTGTCCTGTCACTCTCTGGAGAAGCGTTCTGTTCCGTTCCGAAAGGACTGCTTTTCTTTCGATCCACCAGGTAGGAAATGTCCTCATACTCCTCCAGGTCTTCCTCTTCGAGCACATCCAGAAATTCCAGATCTTCTTTAGCAGGCACAGGGATCATGATCAGCGCCGAGCAGGCTTTGCATTTCACCCGCCAACCACTTTTCTCGTCCGTAACCCGATAAGACTTACCGCATTGCTTGCACTGAAATTCAATGGCCATGGCTGCCTCACATCAATTCTATAATCTGCTAAACAGGAAGAGCATACACAGATGACAGCTGAATTCAGAATTGTCAAATGCATCTACAGAACACATAAGCGAACCGGTTAACCTCTTGCCTCATCCTGGACGAAAAGCTGGAACACCTGGAACGCCATTTGTTGATCCTCGGAATATAAGGTGATTATCACATACACATAATTATCTTCAAACGTTTCCGGCACCTGCCAGGTCAGCCGCCCGGTCTCTGACAGCTGCATGCCCTCTGGTGCGGCACTCAACTCAATGGTCACTGACGGCGAACTGGATTTGAATTCCAACTGGTAGTCCAGCTGAGATCCTCTGATGCATAACTGGGGAGAAACGGAAGAAGCAAACAGATAACCCTCTTTGGCTTTGTCAAGATTTTCGACCAGGGAAAACGGGACAATTCGCAGTGCATCATCCGAAAACGGAATCGTCACGATCTGATCCGCCTGGTAAATATAATGAACCCGCTTCTCCAGTGAGATCAGATCATCTAAATTGCGAGCCTGAGCAGCATTCCCGCGGGGACTGATCTCGTCAGACAGTTTTCCCAGGGGACCCACAACCGTTGAAGCAATCTTCTCACCGGATTCGGCGAGAAAGATATCCACCGAATTGCTTTCCATCGGGTGGGAAACATAGAAATTGGCATGAGTGGAGGGGACCACACTTCTCCCCCCGCGTTTAAAACCTCGATATTGATACGCCTGGGAATAAGGGCCACTTTCTGTCAGCATCAGCGATCCATTCCAGTCCGGCAGATTGTAATTACCATAAGTGTCACCGTTACGGTTTTTCCCGAATTTCCAGATTTTTGAATACAGGGGTTTCCGATTGACAGCAAACAGCCCCTCGAAATCACCGTCCCTGGGATTATGGAGTGTAAAGACAGTTCCATCTCCCGATGCCCTGAATGTCAGCAAGTCCGGAGCTGAAACCTCGGCCAGCCTGATGGTATCGTATGCAGGATCATCCTGCAGCGTTTCCAGGTCGCAGAACAGCAGCAAAAACTGATTCTGCTTGTCCGTTTCATTCTCCAGATAGAGCATCAATGGTCCCTGCGATGCATAACCCAGAGCCATTTGCTTTAACTGCGTGTTGTCAGGCAAAGGAGTTTCTGCCTCTTTCTGCAAAGAGGCAAAGGACCAGCGTTCCAGCTTCTTTCCTGTTCGATCGGCGACCACAAAATCTTCCGCCCCGGCAGCAATCAGCGCATCATCTGTTTCAAGGGGAATGGTTTTGACAATCTTGACTTCGTTGGCGTCATAAATGGCAATCTGTCGCAGTTGTTTCAGATAGAGAACCAGAAAGCGCCCGCCGCCGCCTGCCACTAGATCTTTCATCACTCCCGGCAGTTTGATCTCCTCCTGTCCCCCTGCGTACCGGTCGAACCCCGGTGCGGTATTTCCCTGCACAGGCGCGACTCCGGCTGCACTTTGAGGTTGGGGCGGGCGGGCAGGAGCTGTTCCTATCATATCGACTACGGGAGGGGCGGGCTCCGCTTGCGAGGTGGGACTTGCGGCGGCCGCCAGGTTCTCTCCAGAAACATCCTCCGCATTTTCACCCGGAAGCAGCAGAAACACGAGTCCTCCCAGCAACACAACGACTCCGGAGATGCCCGCGCCAATCAGCAGTAGCTTCCGGTTTCCACTCGTTGTTGATTTCCTGTTCCTCAGGGACCCTGCACCCTGCTGTCTTATTTTATTATCCCAGGAGTCCGCAGAGGTTCTCTGATGAAATACGTTTGATGAACTATCAGTGCCTGCCTGGGGAACGATCATCAGGGTGTCACACTCGGGACACTCGATTTGTTCTCCCGCTTGATCATCCCTGATTTTATACCCTTTACCGCAGCCACTGCATTTGAATTTAATAACCATCGAAACCTCGGAGACAACTCTGGCAGGTTGAAAAACAATAAGAGAATAAGTGCTTCACTGATACTATCATACGATGCAAAATGCTCGCGTTCCCTATCGGCGCGAGGCTCTGGACTTTCGGTCGGGTTTTACAGGCGGCTCACCTAACACACCCGGTTTGTATGCCACATGGATCACAAACGCCTGCAGAAACCTGTGCCCCGAAGGCGCTTCCAAAAGCAGGTGAATTCTTTCGATATCACTCGTAGAATTTTCCGGCACATCCCACTGGACCAGGCCCTCAGGAGTGACGGTCATTCCAGCGGGCCCTCTCAACACCTGATATTTGACCGGCTGTGTGTTGGATTTGTATCTCACCTGATACTGATAGGTCTCTCCCCGCTCCGCATCACGCGTTGGAAAGCTCGTTACAAAGAGGTATTTGTTTCCTGCTTGCCCCAGAGCCGCATCGATATCAAAACGATGCAAAATGATTTCGTCCCGACTCTCCGGCAGAAAGGAAATCAGATGCGCATCCGGAAGATATCGCAGACGTGCGTGCGCCGTTTTCAAACCTGCGTTGTAATCCGGCCAGCGGTCTTTCGTCCAGATATCCGGAACCGTGGTCAGAAGGGGTAAGGAACCTGTACGATAAATATTAATCGCAGAACTGCCCGAGTCGAGCGTCATACAGAGATCCCCATGCAACGCCGGTATACCGTGAGGGATTGGTCGATAATCCGTTTCCTTGTCCAGGAGAAACAGGTCCGGGAAGCGAGTTCCTCTTTCCGTGTAAATCGCTTTCCCTTCCGGGCCGGGAAGCACAACATTCAGGTATTCCCCATCCTCATTTTTGAATCCCTTCAGGTCTTTGAAATAGAGGACACGCGCCTGATTTCTCTGAACAGAAATGACCATCGTCCCGAATGTGGGATCTACCCCCGACTGGGACAGACAAAAGATCCGCCCGTTCGCAGACGCCTTAACCAGCAGGTCCTGACCTTCAACAGATTCCCATGATTCCTCGGGCATCTGAATGGCACTCGGCTGGAGCGTTTGCAGATCCAGAAAATATGGGTGCCCTGACTCTCCTGTTTCTGCCCCCACCAGGATCGGCCCATTCGAAGCTGCCCCCATGGTAATGCGCGACACCGGATCGCCGGGCGCCAGGGCAACCGACAGTTCTTTTTCGAATGTCTGCAGACTGTACCGTTCAATCTGATTCTGGTCGCGGAGCAGTACTACCAGCTTGTCTGCGCCGGCAGCGACAGCAAGATCATCCGAGCCCACATCCAGTACTTTTACAGTCCGGGCTTCCACCACATCAAAAATCGCCAGTTGTTTTTTGTCCTGCAACTGAAAGATCAGATACCGCCCTCCTCCGCCATCAACGGCATCATTCACATAAGGGGCAGGCAGTTTCACCGTGATCTTTGTCCCCTCAAACTTTGTGACAGACAGCGGTGGCAGTTGTACGGGAACCAGGTGCGCTTCACCAGGTTTTGACTGCCCTACTGAAGTCTCCTGGACTCCCGCCCACAGCAGCAGAAAAACGCAGGCCATCACTTTTGCTGAATTCATATTCGGTTTCCTCATTGTATTACCGATCCCGTACTTCCAGCGGGAACTTTTGAAATTTCGCCTTCCCTCCGCGCGGTGTGAGTGTGAGAATCACAAACGCCTGATCAGCCTGGAGGTCCTCGGGGACACGCCAGGTCAGCTTTGCGGATTCGGTAATCTGCATGCCCTCTGGTGCCGCGCTCAACTCGACGGATACATCGTCTGCAGAGGATTCCAGCTGAAGTTGATACTGCCACTCCTGTCCACGCCAGCAGACTTTGGAGGGAACGGAAGACACGACTAAATAAGGCGGTTCCTTTTCCAACAGTTTGCGCAGCGCCAACCGGGAGACATGCAGGCGATCACTGGGAAAGGGGATCGACAGAACCTGGTCTGCCTGCGGAATGAAATAGATCCGTTTCCTGACTGTAAACAGTCGTTCCAGCGGACTGTAATCCTGATGCTCCATAAACGCGATTTCCGCGTATCCCAGCTGTTTCACCGGCTTCCTGGTGAAGATGCTCACGTGCTCGGTGTTTCCTTCACCCGTCGGAAATCGTTTCTTGTCATCCAGTCGAAGCGGTAACGAAATGGCATAATCCGGATGACTGCAGATTCCCATCTTACTGTTAAATTTCTGCTCTTCTTTGGATAATTTCTGTACCAGGTGCGGCTCGGGAGCGGCGACCTCTTCCAGGGTCTGCAAGTCAAAATAGCGCTCAGGATTGCCACGCAGGGTAAGATCGGAACGGACTTCCTTCCAGGTCAGTTTCAACGGGCCGCAGGAGTCAAAACCCAGTTTGAGGCGTGTGACTTCGCCCCTGATTGGCAGCAGTTTGACAGCCTCCCGCTGAAAGGTCCCCAGTGACCAGCGTTCCAGCAGGTTCTGAGAGCGATTCACGACAAGCATCTCTGCAGCCCCGCCGACGATCAGCGCATCGTCTGTCGCCATCGCCAGATTTTTAATGATCCGGACCTCATTCACATCGTACACGCTGACCCTGCGCAATGACTGCATGTAAATCAGCAGATAACGTCCCTGCCCCGCCAGACTCACATCGGTAATCTCAGCCGGCAGCTTCAGATCCTGATGTCCACCCTGATATTTCCTGAATTCAATTGATGGCACGGACACCGTCGACGTCACCGATTCCTGCGCAGACAGCAAGCTGCCCGAAAACAGGATCAAGGACACAGTCAGCATCAGACAAAATAAAACGCGCACGGAAAGTACCTCATCCAGTTATTTTTTTAATTCGTAAGACTGCCCGTCATCACAGGTAAACATCCGGGACAGAGTACTCAGGGAGTTGCTGCTGGAAATAAACTCCGATTTGCCATCGGCAAACAGGACATAAAAACCATCTGGACGAAAACCATACAGAGATTTAATGGAATTCTGATCCATAAACTCCCAGTCAGCCGGCTTCGTCCATTCGACTGCCAGACTGTCTGGGACTTCTACCAGTAAAGCCGTCTTATTATGGCTATCTTTCAACTCAGGCTTCTCATCTTCTTCAGCTGTAGAGAACAGACTATGCTTACCGGAAACTCCCAGCAGGTTCGCCTTTCCCGTATCTGCTTTAGAATCGGGAGAGCGATAAAAATCGGGCATAAATGGAATCAGCTGTCTGTTATGCGGACTGTCCCAGGGTTCATCGTGGTGAAACAGTTGAAACAGATCGTAGCCGCCGATCGCAGGTAATATCTGCACGCGCCAGCTGAGCAAGGGTTTGCCTTCAGGGTCAACGGAGTAAGGCGGAACTAAATGCGAACCTCTGAAGGTAAACGGTTCCAGGCCAGATGTAATTTGCGACATACTCAGTCGCGGCGAATGTTCTTCAGTCTGAATTGTTTCAAATAATTTGCGTTTATCAGCCAGATACCCGGTGATCGTATTCACATATTTACGATCTTCGGTACTTAACTTTTTCAGAGGCAGCTTGAGGGTGAGGTTGCTTTGATCCCGTTTCATAACAGGGGTACTAAAATATCCATTCCCGGCAAACACACGCGTCAGTTGTGCTTCAAACTGGTTGCCTTTTTGGTCTGTCCAGGCCCGGGTTCTCAGATTCAGCTTCTGCTGGTTCAGCTTTTCGATCTGTTGCTGCAACTGGGCTCGCGCATTGGCTTCAGCCTTGGCCTTGGCAATCGGGCCGACTTTGACTGCATACTCGGTTGTAACTGCCCGAGGCTGCCTGGTCGGAGTTCTGCGCATCCTGCTCTGGGCCGGCTTTTGCAGCTGCCTCTGTTTCTGCTTCTCCATTTCCTGGCTGCGACGTTCTTTGGCCTGACGTTCCTGAGCCTCTTTGACGGCTTTGAACTGTGCCAATTGCTCCTCTGCACGACGGGCTGCATTCTCCGCTGCGCCCGGTATCGAAACCTTCACTGAATGCATGATGGATTTCCCGGACTGATCCTGGACATTGAAAACGGTGCCCTCTTCAGGAGAGGCGAAGTCCTCCGGCGGCGTCCAGGTGATCAGGCCCGTGGGCGAAACAACCATACCCTTGGGCCCATAGGAAACCTGGTACTTCACTCCGCCCTGCTTCGATTGCACCTCGATCTGATGCTGCCACGGTTTTCCCAGGTGCGCTTCAGACAGTGAGCCCGAAGTCACATACAGATAATTGTGGTCAGACTGTTTCAGCAGTAACTCTGGATTGACCTTGTGGAGTATCAGCCTGTCTTCTCCTGTGGGAATCTGGATCAGCAGACGGGCATCAGGCACCAGGGTGTAGCGTTTGGTATAAGCCATGCCTGTGAAACTGAAAACGCGATCTGGTGGCAGACGATTCAGGGAAACATCCACCTGTTTCAGTTCAGCAAACGGTGTCGATTCGCCTTCCAGGCAGAGTGCCACCCCGGTACTCCCCTTCCTGCTGTAATGCCCGGTGACAGAAACACAGAACCCGGGCTGTGTTGCGGGAATCAGCAGATTCTCCCCATGTCGGTGACTCTCCTTTCGAGCCATATTTATTGAATAGAGCGCGAGTGGAGCATAGATCAGACTGCCATCTGTATTGGGACGCATCCCGTAATCTTTTTCCTTCCTCACTCCAGAAGACCTGAACAGTCGGGGACTGAGACGTCTCTCATAAGTCATGTCATTCAGTAATAGAATCGTCTCTCCGACAGCAATCACCCGACCATTTGCCGACGCATGCGCGTATTTCAAATAACGCGACTCGACGCCACGATAGGTACCACGGTTCCTGTCCGATCCGCGCATCAATTCCAGCTCGATCGGCTGCATGGTATTCGGATCAAGAAACAGGAACGACGGCCCCGTATCACAGATCAGCACCAGAGGTCCTTGTGAAGCGCTGCCCATTACCATCCCTCCCACCGGAACCGTGGTGGGCGCGGGGATCATCAATTCGCGCTGCAGTGTCTTTAAATTCCAGCGCTGGATTAACATCTTATCGCGAAGCAGGACGATCAGATGATATCCGCTGGCCGCGATCAGAACATCTTCTGAATCGACAGGGAGGTACTTCACGATGGCTGCCTGGGAACAGTCAAAGACTGCCAGCCGCTTCAGATTTTTTAAATACATGATCAGATAGCGTCCGCCCCCGCCCACCACCAGGTCGGTCATCGGTGCCGGCAGTTGGATCTGCTTCTGATCTTCCTTGAATGAAACCGGTTTAATAACAGGCATTTCCGTAGAGTTCGTCGCTGTGCTGATATCTGCATCGGGAGAGGTCACTGCTTCTTTAGACGCGGTTTCGGGAGCAGTATTCTCTCCCTCGATTCCTAATTTGCAGGTCTGCAGAACTTCCTTGCCTGCCTCATTGGAAATGGTCAGCACAACTTCGGTCTGTTTTCCGGCAAAGTCGTGGGGGACCTGCCACTTCACCAGTCCTTCGGGGCTCACGGTCATCCCCTCCGGGCCGATAGTCATTGTGTATTTCACCTTTGCCGGACTGCTGTTCACGTTGACCTGGTAAGTATAAGTGGCTCCCCGCGCAACGGTTAAAGGAGGACGACTGGCCAGGAACAGATAATCCTTACCAGACTTCTTCAAGGCCTGTTCAAAATCGAACCGGTGGAGCTCAATCTGGCGATTATCAAGGGGCAGAAAGATCAGCATTTTAGCATCGGGCACGAAATACAACCGGTAACCATTTTCACGCCCTCTCCATAGCGCGTAATAAGGCCCCTGTGTCGGCTCACCAATGTCAGGAACGGATACCAGAGGCTCGGGATTACCTGGCTGCATGATCTGCAAAGTAGAACTCTTCGCGTCATCGCCACGCGTCAGAAAGAAATCGCCGGTACTGCTTGGAATACCTGGTAACTTGAAAGGCGAAGCCTGGGGTTTCATTTCGCGGTTGTAAACTTTCCCATTCAGATAAATGGTTTTACCGTCCGCGCTGGGAAAGGGATAGCCGCCGGAATGGGTATTGAAATGCTTCGTGATCGATTTCTGGCCCACCACGATACTTGCTGCATGATGCAGATCATGCAGTGTAAACAGACGCCCGTTGGCTGAAGCACGGAGCAGCAGTTCGCGGCCCCCGCGGACATCGAAGCGATCTGCTTCAACCTGCATTCCATTGGGCTCCAGCGTTGCCAGATCATAGAGCACCCATTGTTTAGGGAGTTGTTCTCCGCTACACAGCAGAAAGGGACCATTCGACGCAGAGCCCATTGCGATTCTGTAGAACATGTCCGGTTCCGGTAACGGCTTTGTCAGTTCCTGCTCGAAAGTCAACAGGTCATAGCGTCGGATAAAACCTTTATCGCGCGCCACAACCAGCAGCTTGTCCGCGCTGGCGGCAATCGCTACATCTTCCGCATCGAGAGGCAGATATTTGATAATCCGGGCCGCGGACACATCAAATACGGCCAGCTGATTGAGTTTTTTCAGATAGAAAATCAGAAACCGCCCGCCGCCCCCTTCGGCAACATCACTGAATTCGGAAGGCAGCTGCACCGTCGTTTTCGCTTCCTTTAAGCGGGCGGGCAGAATCGAAGGCAGTGTCACCGGCACCAGGTGCGCTTTCCCCGGTTCTCCGTCCGTGATTCTGCTGCGCGACGCTGATGGCTCCAGGCCGGGCATCTCGCGGTAGATCCGCGCGACATTTTCCTGAATGCGGCTGGCATGAATCCGTGTTTTCGACGGCGTCTCTTTCTCCTGTCCCCCTGATGAACCGAGGCAGCAGACCAGGCCCGTTACAAAACAGAATAACCGTATTGGAATCAACCGCATGACATCACCCCGTCAAATCTCATCAGAGCCAGGGAACCAGAGTCCCTCTTCGAAACAGCCCGCTCTTCGTTGGATTGATCAAGCACGTTCATTTCAACTCTACCTTTCCGCCGTCATCGCGTTTGAACGCCCGGGAAATATCGCTCAATGAATTTTCGCTGGAGATGAAATTCACAGCCCCATCCGCAAACAAGGCAAAAAATCCGTCCGGATGAAACCCGAACAGGTCTTTGATTGCCGCCTCGGATGTGAATTCCCAGTCATCCGGCCTGGTCCACTCGACCGCCAGTTTATCGGGTACTTCTACCAGCATTACCGTCTGTCCCAGCTCATCTGTGACCTCGGTCAGTCCAACCGAGCCACTGTCTTTAAACAGGCAATGTTCTCCGCTGACAACCTGCAGGTTGGTTTTCCCCTCGTCCACTTTGGAGTTCGGCGTGCGGTAATAGGCGGGCATCAGCGGAATCAGGCGTTTATTGTATTCGCTGTCCCAGGGTTCATCGTGACGAAAGAGTTTATACAGGTCGCCGCCCCCGTTATACCGCAGCAGTTGGACGCGCCAGCTCAACAGTGGCTCTCCTTCTCTGGAACGCGAACGGGCACTGATAAATCTTCCTCGCAGCTCTTGCAAACTTCTCTGCAGCCCGGCATAAACCTGACGCATCTGCAAATGGGGAGAAAAGGCCAGCGACTCAGCAGCTTTCGTTTTTTTCTGTGCTTCGCGTGCAGCCGCTGTGATTTCCCGAATGTATTTCTGATCAACGGCACTCAGTTCATTCAGGGGGATATCATACTCACCCGACGAATTACTTTTCAGTTTCACTCTACCTGCAAAGACTTCAAGCATTTGCGCATCCAGTTCATTGCCTGAGACATCTCTCCAGGTCCGTAATACAGGAGCACTCTGTTTTCGATTTTCGTCTGCCTCCAGCCGTCTCAGATAGCCAAGTGCATTGTTTTCTGCCAGCTGTTTTGCCCGGGGACCGGATTCTTTTAATTTCGCAAGCATCAACTGAAGCCGTTTGTCATTCGACTCCTGCATCCGTTCCTGGCGTGCTTTGTCCCTCATTGCGGCTGCCAGCTCTTTGTTCTGAGCCATATCTACAACGATCTTTGAGATGTTAATTAAAAACGCATACTTCGTTTTCAATGCCGACTCCATCTCCAGCTGAACCTCTACCGGTACAACCGGACTGGAAAATTCATTCGGCACCTTCCACGAGATCAGGCCGGAATCGGAAATCGTCATCTGCTCAGGAGCATTCGTCAACTCGAACTTGACTTTCCTGCTCGAATTCACTGTCAACTGATGCTGGTAGGTTTGTCCCAAGGCAGCCGTATTGGGAGGGATCGAGGTGACATAAGCATAATCGTCCTGCGAATTTTTCAGCATCGCTTCCAAATCCGCTTTGTGAAGAATCAGCTTGTCAGCAACATTGGGAACCTGGATCAGCAGTTTCGCATCAGGAATAAATGTAAACCGTTTTTCCTCCGGTACTTTAAAATCGTCTCTTTTGATACTTAATTCGGTATTGACCTTCCCGAGGGGAAACAGCAACTTGGGATAATTGGCGATCCGCAGTACGATCCCGGACTGCGGCGCGTTCATATTTCTGTTGCGCGTATGTAACACAAAGAACAGGCCCGGCTGAACTGCGGGATAGGGAATTCCCCACTCGCTTAACACGCTCGACTGATCCTGACCAACAGAATAAACAGACTTGGGTGCATATAACAGATTGCCCGCTGCATCAGGCAGACCGGAATTGCGATTTAAACGATAACCGACACTCGTCCCGGTCACCATCATCATGCAGTAATCGGTCGCGACAAGCTGGCCATTCGCAGAGGGGTGAATCGATTTCAGATATTTCGGGATGCTCTGCTCTTCCCTCCGTCGTGACATGAGTCGACTGCGACGCGAATCTGTCTCCTCAACCGCTTTTTCAGGCTCAATGAACTGCTGCAGCTCCAGTAACTGCAGCGTATTCGGGTCCATGAATTTGCAACTCTGGTTATTGGTCCCCGCCGAAACCAGAAATACAAGCGGTCCCGGTGATGCATGTCCCATCGCCATCTGGACCACTTTCTCAGGAAAGGGAACGGGGACCACTTGCTCCCGCTTGAATGTAGTGAGGTCCCAGCGTTCGATCGTCTTTTTCTCAGGCGACAATACCACCAGACAGCGGGCACCGGCCGCGAAAAAGCACCCCCTGGAAGGCAGGGGCAGATACTTGATGATCTCCGCTTTGACCGTATCGAACACGATCAGGTGCCGGATCGCTTCCAGTTTCAGAATCAGGTAGCGTCCCCCAGCAGCGACAACCAGATCATCCACGTCAGCCGGCAGCCGGACTTCTTTCTGGTCACCAGAAAAGCGAACGGGTGTCAGCTCAGGCAACTCCACCTGCGCCCGTGCTGCTGCCAGCCCACTGAATAGCGAAGCCAGCAGAACCATCAGCCCGCCCCATCTCCTCAAGCAATGCATACTGGCCGTTCCTTTTATCAATGGAAGAAATCGCGTTTTACTCATAGCACTGATTATCGATTCAGAAAATGTTTCACGTTGTTCATACCAGGTTGACCTGACCGTCAGCGATCCTGGACCTCCAGACGAAATGTCTGGAACTCCGTCTGATCACCTTTTGCTTTTACTGTGATGACCACAAACACCTCATCATCATCAAAAGATTCCGGAACCTCCCAGCGGAGTTTTTTACTGTCAATCAGTTTCATCCCTTCCGGAGCCGCGCTGAGTTCGACCTCAAACTGACTGGAGCTGGATTCTACTTGCAGTGAATACTCAAGCGTTTTGCCTTTTTGACAATGACTTGGCGGCAGCGATGAAATAAACAGATAGTCCGTTCCCCGCTTCTTCAGTTCAGCTTGCAGTTGAATGGGAGTCATCAGCATTCGATCATTTGTGTAGGGAAATGTCAGCAACAGATCGGCCTGGGGAATATAAACCAACCGTTTATCAAGACTGAATTCAGGGGCGAATTCGGGTTCTCCGTACTTGCTCTCATCCTGCTCCAGATTCAGGGGACTCAAAGGCAGATTGGCGATACGCTGTCCGGTCTCCGTTAAATACAGAATGCCGAAATAATCGGAACCTGATGACGTTCCCGTTTTATCCCGACTAAAATAAGGAACCTCAAGATAGAAGGCTGGATGCAGTGTCGTGACATATTGCGCCTCTTTGCCACGTTCATTGCCTCGATAAAACAGTTCTCGCGTAAAGAGACCGTACCGGGTTAAAACATAAGACGCATCAGGCAGCGGTCGTATAAATTCCAAGTTGTAGGAACGGTAATTATTCACTTTCTTACCATCCAGAACCCAGAGATGGCTTTCACGATCCCTTCTGACTGTGGAAATCCCAAACAGCTCTCCCCCTGCCGAAGCGCGGATTCTCATGGTTTCCCTGTTCCGCGGAAAACCCATTCTCTGGCGAAACGTGAGGTCGGGCACGGGCGCCAGCGTCTCTAAATCAACCAGCAGACATCCGGTCTTGGCGTCATAATCTTCCTCCTCTGCAAAGCGCACCACGAAAGGTCCCTGAGATGCATAACCCATCCCCACTGCTTTCAGGATTCCGGAAAATGGCGTCTGGCTGACTTTTTCGCGTTCAAATGTCGTCAGCGACCAGCGTTCGATGATGTGCTGGTCCGAGTCGATGACGATAAATTTCTCGGCCCCCGCGGCAATCTTCACTTTGTCGGAAATCAGCGGCAACGTCTTGATAATCTTTGCCTGGTTCACATCAAACACGGCCAGCTGTTTCGCCGCTCCCATCTGAATCAGCAGGTAGCGTCCGCTCCCCGCCAGCACAACATCGGTCACCTTCTCCGGCAGCTTGATCTCCTGCTGTTCGCCCTTGTACTTTTGAAACAGGGACGCCGTGTCTTCAGCCGCCCAGGCCTCACCCTTCACACCGGGAACGGCACTGCTCCCGCAAAGAATCATGATCGTCAGGGTCAGGAATATCACTGGTAATCGCATACCTGAAATCTTTCTATCATTCATTTCAGCTTGACAGGCTGCCCGTCACGGATGGTAAATATTCGAGAAATATCACTCAGAGAATTCTGATTCGAGATCGACCTGACACTTCCGTCAGCAAAGATAGACCAGAACACATCCGATCCCGCGCTGAACAGATCTTTGATCTTTTTTTCCGCCGCATATTCCCAGTCATCGGGCCTGGTCCACTCGATTGCCAGCTCATCCGGCACAACAACCACCATCGCCGTATTAGCCAGTCCGTCGCTGACATAGTGAGACCGCACTTCATTTTTCCCGACAAAAATGCAATCCTTGCCTTTCACGCCCAGCAGATTCGTCTTTCCCTCTCCGGCGGTGGAACCGGGAGCCTGGTAGAAAGACGGCATCAGGGCAATCAGCCGCCTGTTGTAGTCACTGTTCCAGGGTTCGTCCTGGCGGAAGAGATTATAGAGGTCGGCCCCTCCCAGGTACGGCAGCAGATGCACGCGCCAGCTCAGCATCGGCCTGTCCTTCAGCACGCCACTTGCAAACCGGTCCACGGAGTAAGCAGGCGGAAAACCAATCGACCGCTGAGACTGCGATCGGATTGAAGCTGCCACCAGTTGTAACTGTCGTCTGAATTTTTCCTGTCGCTCTGCGGCCGTCTCCGGACGTTCGCGTTTCTCTCTTTGAGCAGCGGAATAATTTCGCACATACTTCTGATCGGTTGAAGAGAGTTCACTCAGAGTAAAGCTCATCAGTTCCGGTTTTGGGTTCGTATTTCGCGAACGCAAACTGTTTTGCGGATCACTTTTAAGACGTACTTTCACAATTCCGCCAAACACCTGCACCAGTTGTGCCTCGATTTGATTACCGTCCGCGTCAGACCAGAGACGATACGGAATCGTCTGCAATCCCTGTTTTTCCTGCTGGCGTTTCAACCACAGTTTTGCTTCTGTTTCTAATTTATCCTTCGCGGTCGACCCTTCTCTTTTCAACTTGATCAGCCTCATTCGGTTTTCGGTGGCATGCGATGCCTCAACTGCTTTTGCCGCCAGCGCAATCTCCTGTTCCCGCTTCGCTTTCGCTTCTGCTGCCTTCTGCTTCGCCGCCAGCTCTGCCTGCTCGCGGGCATTTTTATAGGCTTCGGGAATCGTGATTGTGAAGCTGTGGTACAATTCCTTACCGGACTGACTTTGCAACCGTACCAGGACCGGAACTTTCGAAATGGTAATACCAGGGCGAATATCCCATGTCATCAATCCGGTTGGAGAAACAGTCATAGCCTCAGGTCCCGTTTCCAGGTGATAGGAGACCTGCTGTTTTGATTTCGCGGAAAATTGACACTCCCAGCGCGTACCGATCTTTCCTGTTGCCGGAGCAAACGAGGTCACGTAGAGATAATCTTCGCCTGATTCTTCCAGCAGACTGTCGATTTCAACTTGATGCAGGATCAATCTGTCATTTGTAATCGGAATTTGCACGAGCAGATCAGCAGTTGGAATGTAGGTATAGCGCTTTTCAAATGACGGAACCAAATCGGGCAACGTGCCAAAACACTGGGTCACATCTATATCAGGTAACGGAAATTGGGGATTCTGCCCATCTTCAATCTGCAGCGTCAGATCCTGAGGTGGTTTTCGACTTCCGTGATTGTGAATTTGAACCGTCAGATAATAACCAGGTTGAACCGCCGGGATATGCCTGATGCGATTCTGCTTTCCGATTTGCTTCATCTCGGTATCGAAGATTCCAGCCTCTGTATAAAACCGTGAGCCAGAGGCATTCGGTAATAACTTCCAGCCCAGGCTTTTAAGTGAACGCCAATCGTATACGGGACCAGTCACATCCAGCGCTCCGAATCTGATACCAACCAGACGACCATCTGCCGAAATCGTATCCGTTCCGTTAAAATGATCAGTGACATGCCTCCGATTCAGCTTTCGCTCCCGTAATCTCCTCTGTATACGGTCTGCCGATGATTCGAGATTCACATCAGGAGTTAACAGTTCATGTAAGGTGACCAGATCCACTTCCTGCATCGAAACGGGATCGACAAAGTAGAACGGGTCATGACTGTGCACAAATACAACCAATGGCCCCCGAGAAGCATTCCCGATTGCGATTCCTTCCAGCGGATCCTGAATGGGAAGCAAAGCAGTCGCTTCGCGCTGAAACGTCTTCAGGCTCCAGCGTTCCAGAATTTTTTTCTCGGGATCAACAATCAGCAGGTGTTCTGCGCCCGCTGCAAACATTACCTTCTCAGAATTAACCGGTAGAAATTTGACGATTTCTGCCCGGGACGTATCAAAGATTCCCAGCTGATGCAGTGTTTTAAAATACAAGATGAGATAGCGGCCGCCTCCCCCCACCACGAGATCTGTGATTTCAGCAGGCAGTGTGAGCTCTTTCTGTTTTCCCTCAAACTGAACTGCCTTCAGCTTCGGCAGGGTCACCTGGGTCGAACCATTAAGGCGTTCCCAGACAGATTTGGAATCCATTTTCGCAAGCGGCTGCGGTTTCGGCGCAGTGGACCCTGCTGGTATTTTCCCGGTAAGGGAGAGCAGGTAGGAATGATACAGAGACTTGCCTGTCGAATTGGATACCGAAACAATCACTGACGTCTGATCGTTCTTAAAATCGTGCGGAACAGCCCAGCTCACCACTCCGGCGGGGGAAACCGACATACCTTCGGGTCCGGAATCGATCTGGTACGTTAACGGGGTCTGATTAGATTTGGCTTCGAGCTTGTATTCATACTTCTCGCCGCGCGCAGCAGTCTTGACAGGCTGGCTCTGAGTGAAAAAGTAATCATCCTTGCGATTCTTTAATAACTGATCCAGTTTGACTCGATGCAGATGAATTCGACTTTTCGTTTCAGGTAGATAGGCCAGAGTTTCTGCCTGGGGAATATAATACGCATTCATGTATCTCGCGTCGGAACCCATCATCGACTGGTATGACCCATACCCTTTCTCCCACACATCAGGGATGGTGGCTATCGGCTCTGTTTCGCCAGTCACGTAAATCTTGACATCGCGTTTCGTAGTTCTTACCCGCTGCACCAGCAGGTTTGGATCTGAAGAAGGATACATGCTTTTCAGGTCCTGATAGACGGGCATCAAAACCCTGTTCATGACCACGCCACTGGCAAATATATGATTGCCGTCAGGACCGGGAATCATCGGCCCGTAAGATTTTTTCAGGGGCACTGTTTTCAACTGTTTCCCGTCAACTTCGTAAGTCACTCCTTCCCAACCATCCTTCTCCCGCAGACTGACTCCAAAGACCTTCCCGTTGGCTGAAGCATGTACATAAAAGCCTTTGGTATCTCCCAGTGGGATGACTGGAGGACGCTCTGATTCCAGTTCAATCAATTCCAGAGATTCCAGGTCCAGAAAACTGTTGAGCATAACGCGGCGACGCCGGTCCCCGGTCTTCACGGAGCCGACATAAACGGGACCATTGGAAGCGGCCCCCAGCGCCAGTTGCACAACGCTCCCCTCCACCGGGATCCGCCGCGCGAACTCTTTCTTAAATGTCGAAAGTTCATAACGCGTGATGATTCGCTGACTGTGATTGAGCACGACCAGTTTGGTAGCACCGGCGGCAAAGGAGACAATACCGGACTTCACGGTCATGTAATTCACAACGCGGGCCCGGGAAACATCAAACAGCGCCAGCTGACGAATATCCGGTAGATAAAAGACAAGATAGCGACCGCCGCCCCCTGAGATGACACGACTGAAGGGGCGCGGCAGTTTGATAACAGCACGATCGCCTTGAAAAGCAGACGCGCTGATTTCAGGTAAAATGGCTGGCCTCAGATGCGTTTCTCCTGCCTGACCAGCTGCCGTCAAAGGCAGAATCTCAAAATGGACAGGTTTCTCCCTGATATTCAGCTTCGTTTGAATGACTGACTCTCTTCCATAAGGATCAGAGACCTTAAACTTGAGTTCGATCTGCTCAGTGATGTGAGACAAGTCGACGCCGTAATCCTCAGGTACCTGCCAGCGAATCTTGCCTTCCGGGGTAACCGTCATCCCAGGGGGAGGCAGAATCTGTTCCACCTTGACTTCACCATCAACGGACTTCACTTCGATTTCAGACTCGTATAATTCGCCCCGATATGCGACATCCGCAGGGGAACGCGAAACATAGAAGTGAACTCTTCCGTTTTTTTTCAGTCTCTCGACAATATTCAGAGGACGTACGTCAATCGAATCATTCGTCTCTGCAACAAACATCATCAGTTGCGCCTGCTCGATGTAAAATCGCCGCGGGTAGCCGGGCGTATTGACATCAGCGCGGTACCCTTGGGGCAGGACAACATGCCGGACCGCCGGGGATATTTCAGGTCCAGGTCCCGTCACAGTGAGTAATGGTTTATTCAATCCTGGCAGAAGAACCGAATAGGGATTTCCTCTACCGCCATGTGGATACAAATAAAAATCACTGAAACAAGGCAGATACCCGCCGATCAGGTTTTTAAATTCATCGATTTTTTCAAGCTCCTGATCGTAAATCCCCGTCAGGTTACACAGCTTGCTGCCATCTTTATTGGGAAATACCGTTCCCCAGGTTTGATCCAGGTAACGTGTCTCTACCGTGTTCCCTATGATCGCCACCCGCAACAACCCCGATGGTGAGGCATGCCTCTTGCAGATACCAAAAACGCGACCATCGGCTGAAGCCTCAACATCACACCGGTCAGCATGATTCAGTTCCCACTCGGACGAAATCTGAACTGATGAAGGACCGAGTGTCTCCAGATCCAGAAACTGCCACGCCCCTTGCGCTTTATCAGAACCCAGTAAAATGGGACCGTTAGATGCGGCTCCCATGGTGATATGGGCGACTTTCAAATCGGCGGGCAGAGTTTGCGACTGCTCCTCTTTCAGACCAGGCAGTTGATAGCTCTGGATCTTGTTTTGATCGCGATACACGATAACCAGCTTGTCGGCACCCGCGGTGTAACAGAAATTATCGGAACTCATTCTCAATGTATTCACAACTTCGAGTTGGGAAACATCGAACACAATCAACTGTCGTTTACCTGGAACGTGAAATACAAAATAGCGCCCACCACCGCCAATGGCGAGCTCAGTGCAGGCACCTGGCAGTTTGACATTCACCTGGTCCGGCTCGATCTTGGGAACTGTAATTTCAGGCAGATTCACCGGAGCCAGATGAGCTTCGCCCGGCTTCGTCGTTTTCTGTGCTGCCACTTCACAGCAGATGAGCGCACTGAAGGCAATCAGTAGTGACATTCGCAGCAAAGTGGAATTCACGTGGCTGTTCCTTTGATCTGGAAACTCAATTTATATGAATACTGATAACGGATAAAAAAACAGTCCGATTATTTCGGATCATGGGGAATCTTTCGCGGGTTCATTTTTGAGATTCAGCAGCGTGCTGATCTCGTTCAGAGGCTTCTTCTCGGAAATCAACTCGACTTTTCCATCTGCAAATAACGCGTAAAAACCGTCCGGATGAAATCCGAACAGTTGCTCGATGGATTTGTCTGATTCATACTCCCAGTCATCGGGCTTCGTCCATTCGACGGCTAGAGCATCAGGTGCTTCCACTATGATGGCCGTTTGGCCCGGCAGCTCTCCTTTGTGAAACAGGCTGGCTCCTCCGGGACCGGAAAACAGCGGACGCTGCGCCTGAATCGCCAGCAGGTTGGTTTTCCCTGGACCTGCTTTGGACCGGGAAGATCCGTAAAAAGCGGGCATGAGGGGAATCAGTTTTTTATTGTACTCACTGTCCCAGGGCTCATCATGACGGAACAGGGAATACAGGTCACTGCCTCCCCTGACATGCTTCAGCAACTGTACCCGCCAGCTCAACAGCGGCTTGCCCTGCTTGTCCTGAATGTTTCCCAGCAGATTTTTTTTACCGAAGCGGCTGGGAGTTTCCTGTGTTGCCAGCCAGAGTTGTATCATCCGCTGCTTCGGCAAACTGCGATCCGATAATTCCTTTTCACGCTGCTTCCGTTCCGCAATTTCCGCTTTTGAAATTTGATCGAGGTAATCCCGGTCAACCTTGCTCAAACTCTCCTCCGGAATCGTCAGGATCTGGTTTGACCGGGAATACAGAATCACTGTATCAGCAAAGTACTTGATCAGTCGTGCGTCGATTTCGTTCTCGCTGGTATCTGTCCAGGCACGGTACGGATTTGTTTCCTGCCCGGGGATCCGGTATCCCTGCAATTTGCGTACTGACTGTTCTTTTTCATAACTTTGCAATCGATCTGTCAGGTATTGTTCCACCTGCGTTCGGGCTGCTTCACCACTCTCAGTTAACCGTTTTAACTTGTTTCGGTTCTGTTCCTCGCGAGCCGCAAGCCGTTCTGCTTCGCGCGCCGCTGCCTCGCGGGCTGCCGCCATTTTCTTTTCAGCTTCTGCCCGTTCCTGCTCCTTTCGAAGTTGTTCCTGCGCACTCCGAATTGCATCAGGAACAAACAGCGTAAAGCGATGCGACAGTTGTTGTGTAGAATCATCTTTCAATTGCACTATGACATTCAATTCAGGTTCCACAATGTCGGCGGGAACCTGCCAGGTCAGCAGCCCGGTATCCGAAATTTCCATTCCCTGGGGACCGGATTGAAGTTCATATTTTACTCCCCCTTTGCGGGAAGCCGTCTTAATCTGATATTTCCAGAGCTTACCAGGTTCCGTTTTCGTCTCAGGCCGGGATGTCGTATAGAAATAATCGATTCCGGTCTCGTTCATCAGCTCGCGCAGCGGGACCTGATGCAGAACCAACCTGTCATTGGTATCAGGAACCTGGATCAGAAGATCCCGATCCGGAAAAAACAAGAAGCGTTTATAATGCGACATCCCCGGCGGATTTTTCCATTCGAACTTGTTGAGTGATGTATCGACCTGATTCAGCGTCAGCAGTGGTTCCAGTTCTCCTTCTAAATGAACGGCCAGTACATCAGACGTCCTGGCATTTCGTGGCGTCTTCAACAAGAGGTCGAGAACGTAACCGGGCTGTACCGCAGGAATCAGCATGCCTGTCTGAATGGGCCGTGCGGGCTCCCCCACTTTTGCAGCCATAATGATTTCTTCCATCTGGTTGGTGATGATTCCCCGTTCTGAGTACAGAAAAGTACCATCACCGCCAGACAGAATCAGAGAACCATAGTCACGCGGGCTCTGGCGATGCTCTACCTTCGACTCCAGATAGATCAGCGTATTGTTTGCCAGCGTCACCACACGCCCGTCTGCAGACGCGGTGACACACTTTAACAGCAGGGGTCTGGAACTGAGATAACCCGCTCCTTTGCGCTCCACTTCCAGCACTTTCATCGTGCGGACGTCGACATAGTCAAAATTCTGCGTGCGATCATTCGGACCATGAAACAGAACCAGCAGATCCCGGGAGGAATGCCCCATCACCGCCGCGTGAATCGGATTGTCTACCGGCGAAGCGACGACCAGGTCGCGTTGGAAATCATCCAGTTTCCAGCGCTCGATTTTCTGCTGATCACGCAGGACGACCATCAGATGCTCCGCGCCGGCTGTAAACAGAATGTCTTCTGATTCCACCGGTAGAGTTTTGATAAATTTCAGACTCGAAACATCAAATACTTTCAGTTCTTTCAGGCTTTGAAAATACATAATCAGATACTGGCCGCTGCGTCCCACCACCATGTCTGTCAGGGGAGCAGGCAGATCTATCTTGCTCTGCCCTGGTTTGAGTGTGTCATTCGGTTTCGATTCCGCTTGCACAGGCGATACCGGTTTAGACTGGCTGGCAGACTTGAGAAACGCGAGCGCACCTTTGCCACCGTGAGTGAAGAGATTCCTGTTTTCACGCGCTGGCTGATTCACAACTGGTTTCGGCGGAACGTTCGGAATTTCTGCCAGCATTGCCCGATCGCCGTTGACTGCAATTGAAAACGCATGAAACAGCTCATAGCCGGTGGCATCACTGATATTCACAATGACATTCACCTGGCTGTCCGGGAAATCAGGAGGCACCTTCCATTCGAGTACGCCCCGGGAGGAAATCGTCATCCCGTCCGGTCCCGCTGACAGCTGAAACCGGGCGTTTCCCTGCCTGGTTCTCACCTGAATGGGACTGGCATAGCGTTTGTCTCGCGTCGCCTGCCCGCTCGGGCCTCTGCTGACAAACAGATAGTCCTGTTCCGTCTGCGCTAACGTCTGTTCCAGATCGAAATGCTGCAGTACGACTTCGTCATTCGAGTCAGGCAGATATATCAGCACCTGCGCCTGCTCAATATAATAATAACGCAGGAAAGATTCTGCATCCTTTGAGACACCCCCTGTCGTGCGACCGTATCTGTCTTTGACGACAGGCAGAATCTCAGGACCGGGTGCAGCGATCGTCGCGATGGGACGCGATTGTCCTCCCCGATGCAACTGGAACGTTTTACCATTCGCTCCACGCACGAAATAAAAATCGCTGTAGACAGGAGGAATCCCGGAGTTCAAACAGGCTTCATCCGCAACCTCTCGGAGCAACGGGTCATAGATTCCCATCGCGTTAAACATCAGGCTCCCATTACGACTGGGAACGGCCACGCCTGACGTATCATGCCGGTAGGCTACTTCAGCGGTGTTGCCCTGGATCCGGATTGTAGTCAAACCGGGAGGAGAAGTACCTTTCCGACAAATACTAAAAACCTGACCGCCGGGAGCAGCATGTACGATGGAATGATCATGGAGAGTGCGGCCCCAGTCGGAAGGTAAATCAATACGACTTTTCTCCAGAGTGTTGAGATCCAGAAATAAATTACCGCCTCTACTACCCCCTTCGAACGTAACCAGAATCGGCCCGTTGGACGCAGACCCCATGGTCAACTGAGGCCCCTTTCCTTCCACGGTAAACGGACGCGTCAACTCTTTTTCAAATGTTTTCAGACTATAGCGCGCGATGAGAAACTGATCTCTGGATATAACGACGAGCTTGTCTGCTCCTGCTGCAACACTGATATCGTCAAACAATATGGGAATCTGCTGAATGATCTTCGCTGCGGATACATCGAATACGGCCAGCTGCTTCTGCTTCTTCAGATAAAAAATCAGATACCGGCCGTTCCCGCCGACAACAACTTGACTGAACACACCAGGTAGTTTTATCTTCGCTTGATCACTGGCCAGGTTTGTCGGTGTGACAGGAGGCAGAGTGACAGGAATTAAATGGGCTTCGCCTGGGCTAAACTCACTCTGAGCGGCTGATTGGGTATCTGTTTCCTGCCCGCTTGCAAGTACACAGAACATGCAACTATACAATATCGATAGAGAGATCCACAGGATGCTGATTCGCATTCCGCATCTCCTTTGATTTTGAAAGGGAATGATAAAATGAAAAGCGATGAGGAAATAAAATCAGTAATTCAGTGAGTATGCTTATGAATAACAAAGAGTCAGTTAATGAATAGAGAAACTGAACATCCATAATGGTCAGATGTGAACGACAGATCAACATGGATCTTAACTTTATTTTCTAGATCGAACTTTTTCTTAACTTTCCTTCGAGAACGAGATTCACGAATTTGCGATGTAGAAACGCGTGATGATTCAATGCTGCACGATCGAAATCAATCATGCCTTGCTTGACCCGCCGCAATACGTCTCTGATACTAAGAGACTGCAGACAGTACACCACAGATCGCCGAAACAGACTCACATAGAGGACTCATCATGCAAACTGTAATAGCGCGTTACCAGTTTGAACTCAAACCACGAACGACTTTTTCGATCCCGAGCGTATTGTCGCTGATAATGACTGCTGCTTTTCTGCCACTGTTCCTGTTCTCTCAAAACACAGCGCACGCCTCAGAAAAAGCAAACGATCCCAACATCATCTACATTTTGGCCGACGACATGGGTTACGGCGACATTCGGGCACTCAATCCGGAATGTAAAATTGCGACGCCACACCTGGATCAACTCGCGCATGGCGGCATGATTTTTACGGACGCTCATTCCAGTTCCTCCGTCTGTACGCCGACCCGTTACGGCGTGCTCACCGGTCGTTACAACTGGCGCTCGCGGCTCAAGAGCGGCGTGCTCTGGGGATTATCGCGACGTCTGATTGAACCGGATCGGGAAACCGTCCCCTCCATGCTCAAAGAACATGGTTACTATACCGCCTGTGTCGGTAAATGGCATCTGGGAATGGACTGGTCACTCAAGCAGGGCGGCTTCGCGACAGAACAGTCTTATAACAAAAAAACCAATCCGGGCTGGGACGTCGACTATTCCAAACCGATCCAGAACGGACCGAACAGCGTCGGCTTCGATTACTTCTTTGGTATCAGCGCTTCACTCGACATGCCCCCCTACGTTTATATTGAAAACGATCGCAGCCAGGGTATCCCCACGGTCACCAAAGCATTCTTCCGCGATGGACCCGCACATAAAGATTTCGAAGCCATCGACGTGCTGCCCCGCATCACCGACAAAACAGTCCAGATCATCGACGAACATGCGGCCGCTTCCAAAGAAGGTAAGCCGTTCTTCATTTACTTCCCTCTCAATGCACCACATACGCCGATTCTGCCGACACCCGAATGGCAGGGCAAAAGCGGCATCAACGCCTACTGCGATTTCGTCATGCAAGTGGATGACACCGTCGGCCAGGTGATGCAGGCGCTCAAGAAACAGGGTATCCATGAAAACACACTGGTCATTTTCACCGCCGACAATGGCTGCTCACCCGCTGCCAACTTCAAAGAGATGACCGACAAAGATCATCAGCCCAGCTACCAGTTTCGCGGACACAAGGCCGACATCTATGAAGGCGGCCATCGCGTCCCGTTCATCGCCAACTGGCCTGCGCGGATTAAAGCGGGCACGCATTCGGACCAGCTTACCTGCCTGACCGATCTGTTCGCGACCGCCGCCGACATCGTGGGAGCCAAAGTTCCCGATGACGCGGGCGAAGACAGCGTGAGCATTCTCCCGGCGATGGAAGGCACAGCCCATACGCCTCTCAGAGAAGCCGCCGTCCATCATTCGATTCGCGGTGCGTTCTCCATTCGCAAGGATCACTGGAAGCTCGAGCTCTGTCCGGGCTCGGGTGGCTGGAGCTTCCCCAAACCAGGCAAAGACAATCTGAGTGAACTCCCTGCCATCCAGCTGTATGACCTCAACCACGATGCAGGCGAACAGAAAAACGTGCAGGCGGAACATCCCGAAGTCGTCAAAGAATTGACCACTTTACTGCAGAGCTATGCCGATCGCGGACGCTCCACTCCGGGCAAACCACAGCCGAATACCGGCGAAGTGGATATCTTCAAAGCGGGAAAATCAGCACAGAGCATGAAAAAGCCCGCGAAGAAAAACACGAAGAAGAAATCCTAAGTCATACTGTAATCGAGCTTTAGTAAACCGGTGATTCCAGAATTACCGGTTATGCGAATGCCTTGTGTGCAGATGAAAAAACTTGAATTTTCTCGACTCGTCCGTTATTCTAACGTATTGAATTATTCCAATAGGAAAAGAACAACGTCAATCGACTCTCCCCAAAATGAGTTCAGCCCGTCAGGCAATGGTGTCTGACTACCGTCCCCCGAATTCGGCGGTTCTGACGGACCGGCATTACTTTCAATTATCTCACCAGGTTCCCTCTTGAGATTCTTAAAGTCTTACGGGTGGCCTGACAGGGATTGAACGCGTATGTATGGTTCTCAAGTTCCACGAACTGTCTGTAGCTGTCTCGCGGTTTTCACCTCGCTTGTGTTGAGCACTCCGGTCACTTCTTACGGTGCACCTGTGTCAGCTGAAAAACCGGCGGCTCACAAAATCGACTTTGAGAAATCGGTCCGCCCGCTGTTTGTCAAACACTGCCAGGACTGTCATGGTCCGGATGCCCGCGAAGGGGGTCTGCGATTAACCAGCCGCAAAAATATTCTGCTTCGCAACGATTCGGGTGAACCGGCCATCATTCCCGGAAACAGTAAAGAGAGCCTGCTCCTGCATCGCGTCTCCACAAAAGACGAGAGCGAGCAGATGCCTCCCGCGGATGCCGGCACTCGACTGACCGAACAGGAAATTCAGACGCTCAAACAATGGATCGACGCTGGCGCAGACTGGCCGACCGCTTCGGAAGAACCGAAACACTGGGCCTACATCCCACCCGTCAAAAGTCCGCTGCCGGAAGTAAACAACTCTTTTCGAATCAACAATGCCATCGACGCGTTTGTCGCAGAGAAATTATCTCAACAACAACCGCCACTCGCTCAGTCTCCGCCGTCCAGCCCCGCGCGACTGCTGCGACGCGTTTCCCTCGATCTGATTGGACTGCCCCCTTCTCCTGAAGATGTCATCGCGTTTGAAAAAGATCCTTCCCCCGCTGCTTATGAGAAATATGTCGACAAGCTGCTCAAGTCACCCCGCTACGGTGAAAAATGGGCGCGGCAGTGGCTCGATCTGGCCCGCTATGCCGACTCCAACGGGTTTCAGGCGGATCAGCTGCGCGAGATGTGGCTCTATCGTGACTGGGTCATCAATGCCTTGAATAAGGATCTGCCCTTTGATCAGTTTACCATTCAACAGATTGCCGGCGACCTGATCCCCCAGGCCACCCTGGAACAGAAAATCGCCACCGGCTTTCATCGCTGCACCACCTGTAATGTTGAAGCGGGTGTCGACCCCGAAGAGAATCGCGTCAACCAGATCTTCGACCGCGTCAATACCACCGGCCTCGTCTGGCTCGGTTCCACTTTCGAATGTGCCCAGTGTCACAATCACAAATACGATCCCTTCTCGCAGCAGGACTACTACCAGATCTTTGCCTTCTTCAATAATACCCCACTGGAGGTCAAGCAGGTGGGTAAGAGCGTGACGTTCGAAGTCACCGGCCCCAAACTGGCGGTCCCGCTGGCCAAAGAAGAGCTGAAAACAAAAGAGCAACTGACGACCGAACGCCTGGCACTACAGAAGCAGTTGAACCAGCGGCAGAAAGATCTCAAAACCGCCTGGTCCGAATGGGAAGAGACCACCCTGGCACTGCTGGAGAACAGCGAAGAAGCCGGCAAAATCCCCACCGCCGTTCGTAAAGCATTGCAGACGGAAACGGAAAAACGAACCAAAAAACAGAACAATGCATTAACGCAATATCAACAGCAGCAGGATGCGGAGTACGCGGAACTGGATAAGAAATTGAGCCGTGTCCGCAAAGAACTGACGGCACTGGAACCCGATTCCACTCTGGTGATGGTGGAAATGCCGGAGCCGCGTATGAACAATATCTTCAAGCGCGGCGATTTCCTCAGCAAAGGGGCCGAAGTCACACCTCACACACCAGACGCACTGCATCCGATCAAAACAAAAGACCAGCCCAGCCGACTCGAATTTGCCCGCTGGCTCGTCGCGCGTGAGAATCCACTGGTGGCGCGAGTCACCGTGAATCGCTGGTGGGCCCAGTTCTTCGGGCAGGGCATCGTCGCCACCCAGGAAGATTTCGGCAGCCAGGGTGATGCCCCCACGCATCCTGAATTGCTCGACTGGCTGGCAGTAGAATTCATGGACCACAACTGGTCGATGAAACACGTACACAAACTGATCGTCATGTCGGCCACCTATCAGCAGTCAGCCCGCATCACGCCTGAACTGCTCGCAGCGGACCCTTATAACAAACTCTACACCCGTGGTCCGCGACTGCGACTTTCGGCGGAAACGATTCGCGATAACGCACTGACCATCAGTGGTCTGCTCTCCACAAAAATGGGAGGCCCGCCCGTTTATCCACCCCAACCAAAGGGACTCTGGAGACACGTGGGCCGCAACGCGCCCAAGTATCTGACTTCCACTTCCGAAGACCGTTACCGTCGTGGCGTCTATGTGATCTGGCGACGCAGTGCCCCCTATCCGAGCTTTACGAATTTCGATGCGCCCGACCGGGGTGCCTGTGTGATCAATCGTTCGCGCACCAACACACCACTGCAGGCTCTGACACTGCTCAACGATCCCGCGTACGTGGAAATCGGCGTCGGTCTGGCGAAACGCCTGGCGACGAAAGGCCTGAATTCCGACATGACCGACCGCGAACGCATCGCGTATGCGTTCCGGCTCTGTGTCGCCCGCGAAGCAAAGCCCGTGGAAGTGAATCATTTAACCAAAGTCTTTGAGCAGGAACTGAAATATTTCCAGGATCATCCCCAGGCAGCCCAGAAGCTGATTGCGGCAGACGACCGGCCGGAAGGCGTCGGTGCGTCACGTATGGCGGCCTGGCTGTATGTCGCGAACATCCTGTTGAATCTAGATGAAACCATCACGAAGGGATAATCATGAACGCGCATCTGCAACAACTGCTGAATTATACCCGACGTGAATTCTTTCAGCGGGCCGGCATGGGGATCGGAGGCGCTGCGCTCACCACGCTGCTGGCCAACGACTTGCAGGCGGCACTCCCCACAGCTGCCAACCCGATGGCGGCCCGCCAATCACATTTCACGCCCAAAGCCAAAAACGTGATCTTCCTGCACATGGTCGGTGCACCGTCGCACCTCGACTTATATGACGCCAAACCCAAACTGCAGGAACTGGACGGCGAGCTCGTACCCGACAAACTCTGGGAAGGACTGCGGCTGGCGTTCATTCGCGAACAGCCCAAACTGATGGGCAGCCCCTTCGCCTTTCAGCAGCAGGGCGAAGCCGGCCTCCCCATCTCGGAACTCATGCCTCACCTCGGATCAGTTTCCGATGAACTCTGCATGATTCACTCCCTGAAAACCGATCACTTCAATCACGCGCCCGCCCAGCTCTTTTTCCAGACCGGCTTCTCGCGTTTCGGACGCCCTTCCCTGGGTTCGTGGGTCAACTATGGCCTGGGTTCCGAAAACAGTAACCTGCCCGGCTTCGTAGTATTAATTACCGGCAACGTCGCGGGCGCCGGAAACAGCCTGTGGGGCAGCGGCTTTCTGCCCAGTATTTATCAAGGCGTCGAATTCCGCTCGTCGGGAGACCCGGTTCTGTTTCTGTCCAATCCCAAGGGAATGACGGGCGAAGACCGCAAGCGGATTATCGACAGTGTGAACCATCTCAACAAAGTTCAACTGGCGGATGTAGGAGATCCGGAAATCGCCACACGCATCAATCAGTACGAGATGGCCTATCGCATGCAGTCCGCCGTTCCCGAGCTGATGGATATTTCCAACGAACCAAAACACATCCACGAGCAGTATGGCACACAGCCGGGCAAAGCCAGCTTTGCCAACAACTGCCTCTTGGCACGACGACTCGTGGAACGGGGCGTGCGGTTCGTGCAACTCTTCGACCAGGGCTGGGACCATCATGGCAGTATCGTCAAAAGTCTGAAGAACAAATGTCGGCAGGTCGATCAACCGATCGCCGCGCTCATTAAGGACCTCAGACAGCGCGGCCTGCTGGATGATACACTGGTCGTCTGGGGCGCGGAGTTCGGTCGGACACCCATGGTGCAGGGAGATCGCAAAGCCCCCGGACGCGATCACCACAAAGACGCCTACACGGTCTGGATGGCGGGTGGCGGCGTGAAACGCGGCTTCGCGTATGGCAAAACCGATGACATCGGTTTCAATGTCGCCGAAAATCCGATGCACGTCAATGATTTTCACGCCACGCTGCTGCATCTGTTAGGCATGGACCACGAACGGCTCACGTTCAAATTCCAGGGGCTCGACATGCGGGTCACGGGAGTTGCCGGCAATGTGGTGCCTGATATCATTGCCTGAGACAGAAGCATTCGGTCAGTCGTCGGTTCGCAGCATCGGCTGAATTTCGGTCACGAAATCATTCGCATCGGTAAAATTACGATAGACCGACGCGAACCGCACGAAAGCAACCTGATCGACGTCTTTCAAAACCGTGGAAACCCGTTCGCCGATAAAACGCGAAGGGACTTCACGATCGAAATTCTCGTAGATTTCCGCTTCAATCTGCGCGACGATGGATTCAATCTGATCGGGGCTGACCGGGCGTTTGTAGCAGGCAGTTTCAATCCCGGTGACCATCTTCATACGATCAAAGGGAACCCGCGCACCATCCTTTTTGATGACTTTGAGAGGCGACTCTTCGATTTTTTCGTAAGTCGTATAGCGCTTTCCGCAGGCCAGGCATTCTCGTCGTCGGCGCACACTGAAAGGTTGACTCAAACGCGAATCAATTACTTTCGTCTCACCATCACGACAAAAAGGGCACATCATGAACGACGCGACTCCTGTACTGAACCAGCAGAGGGATCTCTTCACATTCAGAGATTTTCTGCAGACTGATATTTAAAAATAGCATGATCGAAACTGCGGCACCAGTCTATTGTTCCGAAATCCGCAATTTTTACGGGTTTACGACACGTGGTCTGATAACGTGAACATCATCGATGCGACAATTATTCCACAGGACGATCCAGAATTTCCTCGTGCGCCTGTGATTCGTTCACGTCGGCTTTCAGATCATTGAGCGTGTCCCGCAGTTCAGCTTTGACGCCAAAGGAAACAAAAGTGAGCACCACCAGAAAGGCCACCCCACTGATCAGCAACAGCAACGTCCAGATTGTCATCCATATATACATATTCATCTCTCACACTTCTGCGACAGGTTCGACAGAGTCAGTATTCGTTGCACGAGGCTGATCCGGTAAAAGCAGTGACCCCAACACATACACGACTGCGGAAAAGGCAAACGTAATCAACGTCAGATGGGTTCCATTGAGGTCTGATGAAAACCAGTCATTGAGTTGCTCGACACACGGCCCCATGGCGGACAGCCCCAGCAGTCCGCCCAGAATCGCCGCCAGTGCTCCGGCCTGACTGCCTCGTGACCAGTACAACCCGCCGACCACCGTGGGGATCGCTCCCGCTAAATACACCGTACCTGTCACCGCCAGATAACCCCAGAGATCACTGCTGACTTCATACCACAGGCCCCAGATCAGCAGCATTGCCCCAATCACGAAAATGGCAATGCGGGTCACTAAAATCCGTGAACGCTGACTCATCGGTCCCGCCAGTGGGGCAACGATATCCTGTGTAATCACACCACTCCAGCAGAGCAGGTAGCTGTCATGGGTCGACATGAACGCGGCGATCATGCCTGCGGTCACCAGCCCCAGCAATCCAGTCGGCACGACTTTCGCCAGAAACAGAGGCATCGCAGACAGAGAAGTGATCGAGCTGTTGGTTTTCACTGCCTCTTCAAATTCAGCGAACAGTTCGGGTTGAGACGCGAAAAAGGCAAAAGTGCCAATCCCCCAGAACACCGGGAGTGCCCGCCGCGCCAGAAAAGAGATCGAACTTAGTGTATAGAGTCTCTTCGCGACCGCCGCACTCTGGCAGGAGAGCGTTCGTGCTGCGCTGGTAGGCCACAACATGGCGGCGGAACCAATCACCACCGTCATCTGGATAATTTGCAGCCAGCCAATCCCGCCTCCTTTTCCGGACGGGTTCTCAGGGTTGGTGGGATCAAAATAGCCGTTTTGCTCCGTGACGATGGCTGAAAATCCCTCCCAGCCGATCGACCAGAAGATCACGCACGTCACGATGACCATGCCGGTTCCCAGGATCAGAAACTGGATCAGGTCCGTAATGACCACGGAAACCATTCCCCCCAGCACCGTATAAAACAGTACCAGCAATAACAGTCCGGTCATGATCAGTTTGAGATACATCTCATCCTGCAGGCCGGATATCGCGGTCAGAAACTGGGACCCCGCTTTCAGGAACAGCCCCATATTGAGGACGCCGGAAACCACCATTACGCTGGCCCCCACCACGCGAACAGACTGTGAATAGCGTTTTTCGTAATATTCGGGAATCGTCATGATCGAGGAATCCCGCAGGCGATAAACGACAAAACCGGTCAGCCCGATCACCAGGACCGCCCCCGCTTCCAGAAACGCCAGGTAGAGGGACGCATACTGCTGAATAAACCCAAGCTCTGCCATGTACATGACAGTCACCAGCCCGAGTTCGGTCCCCGTCATGGTCGCCAAAGCCAGTCGAATGCGAAGTTTGCGGCCTGCGACGAGGTAATCAGACAGATTTCCGACGTAACGATTGGCCCACAAACCAATTACGATCGATGACAACAGGTAGCAGACGACGATCGACCAGTCCAACAGGGTGAAATTTGTATCGTAAAGTGAAATAATGGAGCCCCCTCGATTCTCGTTTGAGCGACGAAAATCGGAATTTCACGAAAAACAGCGGAAAGGAATCATTTACCAGCGGTTGCAATCAATGACCATTCCATTTACCATATGTCGCTTCGCAAATCGTCACGGGTCCAGAATCCGTTTGACCAGCCCGCTGGCTACAGCGCCTCTTGCGAAAGATACACCACTATGCCAGTTTTGACAGTCAATTTCCATAGTAAATGGCTGTCTTCGAAATAACATCTAACAAAGGGGATGACACCGTGTCACTCGACAAAAGTTTAAAGAGCAAGAGTACGCTGGTCCGTGCACGTAACGTGTTAAAGCGGGCGGAACGTATTGAAAAGTTGAAATTCGAAGACCGCTGGGTCGAAGGCCAGGGTGCCCTCGGTTTACCCAAAGTACGCGTCGAAAAGATTTCGATTGGTAAGAAGAAGAAAAAGAAGAAAGACGACGACGAAGATTAATCGTCTGTCTCTGTAGGGGGGAGGAGAGCTCATGGTTTTTTCAGACTCTCCTCCACAGTTCCCCTGTTCTTAAGCGCAGCAATCATCGACCGGGGAGCAAGGAATGCGTGCCCTGAATCTGCTACGGGCTGCCGGCGGCACTTTCACACGACGACGTTATCGTCGCGCCGCCCATTCGTTTCTTGCCCATACCTCACGCTGCCGCGAAGTTCAGCAACAGACTCTGCAGCGCATTCTGCATTTAAATGCAGACAGCGATTTCAGCCGCAAGTGGCAGCTGGATGGTTCCTGCACAATCGAAGATTTCCAGACCCGCTTTCCCGTCTCCGATTACGAACGCTTTCGTCCCTGGATTGATCGTGTCAAAACTGGTGAGACAACCGCGCTGCTGGGAGCCGCCAATCGACTGCTGATGTTTACCCTCAGCAGTGGCACCACCGCGGATTCCAAATTCATTCCCATCACCGAGCCCTTTCTGAAAGACTATCGACAGGGCTGGCAGAACTGGGGCATTCTGACCTACGACGATTTTCCCCGTCTCAAGTATCAGAACATCGTGCAGCTGTCGAGTAACTTCGACAAGTTCCGCACGCCAGGTGGCACACCCTGTGGCAATATCAGCGGCCTCGTCGCAGCCATGCAGAGCCCGGTCGTCAAACTCCTGTATACCGTTCCCGGCGAAGTCTCACAGATTGAAGACCCGCACCTCAAATACTATACCGCCTTGCGACTGGCAATTGCGGATCGGGAAGTCGGCATGATCACCACCGCCAACCCGAGCACGCTCCTGCATCTGGCACAGTTTGCAGATCAGCAGCGCGAATCGCTGATCCGCGATATCGCTGATGGCCGACTGACGGGCGCCGCACAACTGGAACCGGCCATTCTCAGAATCCTGCAGTCGAAACTCAAACGAAAAAACCGCGCCCGGGCCCGCGAACTGGAACACATCGTTGCACGCACGGGGCACCTCTATCCCCGCGACTTCTGGCCGGGACTGTCTCTGCTGGCAGTCTGGATGGGGGGATCCGCGGGGGCGTACCTGTCGCAACTGGCTCCCTTTTATGGCACCCCACCTGTCCGCGATCACGGGCTCTCCGCCAGCGAAGGGCGCATGACAATTCCCCTCGAATCGGGCACGTCCACCGGCGTCCTGGATATCACATCTCACTTCTTTGAGTTTGTTCCCGAAGACGAAGACCCGTTGACCTCCACAAATATTCTCACTGCCGATCAACTGGAAGTGGGACAGAATTATTTCATCCTGCTGACTACGCCTTCAGGATTGTACCGCTACCATATCTGTGACGTTGTCCGCTGCACCGGGTTTTACAGCCAGACTCCTTTACTGGAGTTTCTGCATAAGGGCGCGCATATCTCCAATCTGACCGGCGAAAAGATTACCGAATCACAGGTCGTTGCCGCAGTTCGCGATGCCGTCGCACACACTTCGCTGGAAATCGGTCAGTACACCCTGATCCCGCAATGGGGAGAGCCTCCCCGCTATCAACTGCTGCTGGAAGCATCCGCTCTGCCGTCAACCGATCAACTTCCGACTCTACTGGAACACCTCGACCGAAGTTTGCAGGAGACCAATTGTGAATACGCAGAGAAACGCCAGTCCGGTCGCCTGGCAATGCCCGTCGCCTGCGAACTGACATCAGGCACCTGGCGCCGCTTTGCCGCAGAACGACAGCAGAAACTGGGCGGCAGCATCGAACAGTACAAGCATCCCTGCCTGATCCCCGAACTCGATTATGCTCAACAGATTCTGCAACGCTTTTCCTGAAAACGTTACTCTGCTGTTTCTGTTCCTGCCTGAAACGTAAACAGGTCGGCATTCCGCAGATAAATTTCCAGGCGGATGATCTCGCCCTGCAGCGCTGTCATCGATTTGTTGTTCCATTTCACTTCGTGATGCAGGCTGTCTGCATGCAGCGGGACACAGTCCTCGTAATCAAAGCCTTCCAGCACCTTGCGTTTCCCATCGGAGATGCGGACCTTGATTTCTCCCTGGCTGGCATCTGCATTCAGAAACAGACGCTCTCCCTGCCAGCGGAGTTTGCGGGTGATGACCACGCCTCCATCACGCGGACCATGCAGCGAAATCAACCGCTCTTTTTTGATGGTCGCCAGACCAATGCCCGGTTGACGACTGGCAGGATCGCCGTGGGGACCATCATAACCAGAGTAATAAAACCACCATTCATCTCCCACATCGACCCAGCCGGTTCCAAACACCATGCCGTCATCCCAGCGGTCTGCTTCTCCCAAAGCAATCAACTGCGGTCGGCTCGACAATCGTTCAAACTGAATTCCATCACGACTGAACGCGAGCTCGGTCACGATATCCGTATTCATCTTGAACGGCCACAATGCGCCCCAGAAAATCCCTGCATGATAGCGAACCGGCATGCCATAGAAAAAATGAAACTGCTGCTCCGCATCCAGTTGATCGGGTATCAGAATGTTCTGCGGTTCGGAAGTCCATTCGCCCCAGAGCGAATCGCCGGTCATCCGTGCGACTCGGCGCGAGGCACCGGTATCGAGTATCGCACCTGAAAATGTACGATAAATGTGCTTGGCCCGGCAGTACATCACATACTGCGCAGCGACCGGATCATAGACGATACTGTTTAAGGTATCGCTGTGAAGTTCCGCCAGCAGCGAATCGCTGGACTTGTCCCAGTGGATACCATCCTGGGAACCAACCACCCGGATACCATTTTTTCCCTTACCCGCACCCCCGGTGTGATAGGACATCAGATAGCGATATCCTTTTCGCTCTGCTTCCGGAACATCCAGCAGACAGGGACCACTGGCACGAGCATCGGTGATGCCCTTCCAGACAATATTATTCTGGCGGCTTCCCTTCCACTCATACAGATCCAGTTGCGGGCGGTTCCACTTCAAGCCGTCTGTCGATTCCGCATAGGCAATCGCATAATTCGAGCCTTTCTGTTTTCCTTGCGAATCCAGCCGGGGCGTATGCGTCTGATACCACATCCGAAACGTCCCGGTTTCGGGATCACGGCGTACAGAGACATAGCCACCTTCTCCGGCTATCAGGGGATTGGATGGATGCTTCTGTGGAGCATGAAAGACGCGTTCGACTGTCTGCTGTTTATATTTCAACGCGTAGTGGTTATCGACAATGTAATTATCAAAAACAAATTGTGGCGTCGCGCCGATCACGACTGGCTCTGCAGGCAGACTGCGGGATTGACCTTCGACAGCAAGCGCTGACACGAACGTCATCAGGCAGCTGAAAAAAACACGGGCAGCGATGCGGTAATTCATGATCCTGGTGTCCCCTGCACAGAGTATCGGAACTGATGAAACCCGGACTGCCTGCAATCTCTGTTATTTGAATACGGGCTGACTGCTCCGCAGGAACCCGAACAGATCGCGCAGATCCTGTTCGCTCAGTTTATCAAGCAATCCTTCCGGCATCAGTGACTTGGGCTGCTTGACCATTTCATCGATGTTTTCACGTTTGATTGTCACGTTCTGTCCGTCTGCACCCCGGATGACCACAATCTGCTGATCCTGGTCAAACAGGAACCCGGATACCACCAGACCATCCGCGGTGATCACCAGGTACGTTTCATAACCTTCCCTGATTTCCGCACTGGGATTGACGATGTGCATCAGCATCCGCAGTGAATCATCCCGTTTATATTGTGTCAGTTCCGGGCCCACACGTTTTCCCTCTCCAAACAGAATGTGACATTTGGCACAATTCTGCTGGTAGAGTTCTTTGCCATGATACACGTCACTGGACCCCGTTCCCAGCAATTTCGAGACGCGGGCAATCTGATCCTGCATCTGCTGGTTCGATGCCCCCTTGATTGTCTTCCAGTGTTTACTGACCAGATCAGCGATCTGTTGATCCGGGTGAATGGTCATTTTGCGAACCAGATCTTCGGGAATCGTAGCGGCTGCGATCTGACCGGTATCAATGTCTGCCAGCAACTGGCGGGTCCACTCTTTGCGACTGACCAGCGTCGATAACGCCACTTCGCGCACCGGTTCGCTGAAATCGGAGTAGCGTTTCAAAATAGTACCCGCGATTTGCGGCTCGTTATATTTCTGCAATGCGACCAGCAGGCCGGTCTGTATGTCGGGCACTTTGGTCGTGCTCAACAGCTTTTGCAGTGCAAGCAGAGCCTGTGGCTCCTGTAACTCACCCAGAACCTGGATGTATTCGACCAGCTGTGCCTGATTCTTCCCCGGCGACTTGATCGCATCCAGCGCGATCTGAATTGCACGCGGATTTCCCAACCGCATCTGTAACGTCGTGGATCCACCCCCCGCATCCGCGAGGGCTTTCACCAGTACTTCCGGCAGACCAGCCAGTGAACGGCCTTTGAATGAATTCTCAAAACCCGCCATCAGCGTTTTCTTTGAGATGTCATCCGGAGCCAGCTCGAAAAGCCTGGCACAGGAGATCAGATCGGTACGGCTGCCTGCGGTCGCATAGCGGCGCATCAGTCGTTCCAGGATCGCTGTTTTAATCAACGGCTGATTCCACAGTTCCGATTCTTTGAACAGCGCGAGCACCTGTTCGCGATCGGAATCCACTTTGGATTCCAGCGCCCACCAGACCATCAACGGCTGATGTCGGTCGTCGACATCTTCTGCATGGTTCGCAAGGGCCGCCACGATCGGCAGACAGACGTCCGCGGGCAGACGTCGCGCCGTCGCCGCCAGCTGACCACGCACTTCGGCGTTCGGTTCCGCTTGTGCCAGCGCAATCAGAGCCTGGCCCAGATGAGTGGAGACCACCCTGTCATCCCCCAGCAGACGTACGGTCCAGAAACGAACCATGGGATGAGGATGTTTCAGCGTCTGCTCTGCAACTGTCTCATCGAAACCCTGACAGAGATTCAACGCCCAGAAGGCTTCCAGCGCCAGATGTCCGTCATTCTCCTTGATCCACTGTTTCAGCGTGGGGATGGCGGAAGCATCTTTCCGATCGCCGAGCAGCCTCAACGCGGTCCGTCGCTGCCACTCATTGGGATGTTTGAGCAGCTCCAGTAACTCGGGCGTCGTTTTTTTGCTGAGATCCTCAATTTTACGCGACGGCGCATCATTTGCCTGGAAGCGGTAGATGCGACCGGAATTGGGATCGACCTGGCCCTGGTAGTGTTGACCGTGGGCGATGAACTCTTCATAGAAGTCGGCCACATACACGCCCCCGTCCGGACCGACTTTGATTTCAATCGGACGAAATCCCAGGTCGGTACTGCGAAGCGGAAAGCTGAGATCTTCTGTCTCAAACGTGGAACCCAGCGGCTTGATTTCAGAAAAGACCAGGTACTGATGCAGGGGATCCACCGACAGCAGATGGCCTCGATATTTTTCCGGCAGCGTATCCCCCTCGTATTTCACCAGGGCATGGCTGAAGCGGGGCGTCGCGGCATGTTTCATGAACGGCAGCAGACCGAAGGCATAAGGGTTACTGACATCGCCGTACTTGCGCTCCGTTCCTTTTTCGTAATACCCTCCCTGCACATAATAGAAACCACGCGTGCCTCCCCCGTTATGACCGGAATAGACGCGACCGTCGCCATCCACTTCCAGGCCAAAAGCATTACCGCCCCCTTCGGCAAACAGTTCGTAGCGTTTTGTTTCCGGATGATAACGCCAGACTGCGGGGCCTTCACAGTAAATTGCCGGCGCATCGGCTTTAGCGCTGTTTTTCAAATGTGATACTACATTGCTTCCCTGCACCATATACAACCAGCCATCCGGTCCCCACTGCAGGCTGTTGGGAGCAGAATGGGTATCGGAAATTCCAAAGCCCCGCAGATGGACCTCAGGGTCGGCGTCGGGAATGTCATCGTTATTTTTATCGGGATAAAACATCAGGTAAGGCGGGTTGAGTACCCAGACACCGCCCCGCCCTTTGACAACAGATGTCGCGATATTCAGATCACCGGCGAAAACCTTGTGGTCGTCATATTTACCGTCGCCGTTGGTATCTTCGTGAATCGTAATCCGGTCATTACCGGGAAAATGATGCGGAGGGGGCGGCGGAACCTGATCAAATTCCATGCGATAATATTTGTTGCGACTCAATACCTTCAGCCCCGCCGGGTAGGGATACTGACGGTACTGCACAACCCACATGCGCCCCCGTTCATCGAAGCTCATAAACAGCGGCTGCCCGATCAGCGGTTCAGTGAGTAACTGTTCCACATGCATGCCCGCGGCTACTTCAAACAGCTCTATCGACTTTTCTGGAGGTAGTCTGCGTCCCGGGGAGAGTTGACTGGAACGCTTGAGTGTCGATGTTGCGGGGGTGAACTGATCATAGGCGGCATGTTTCGGTTTGTCTGCCACCGCGGCGAGCGCCCACTTCGGGTTGTCCCCCACCAGGAATTCCCACTCCCCTTTCAAGACGCATTCCAGAAAGTAGCCCGCCAGAATCGGAGGTACGCCCCGAAAACCACCTGGCCCCTCTGCATTAAAAACGCGAACGGCGATGGTGTTGTACTTTCCCAGTTTCAGAGTTCCCGGCGGAACTTTGTAACGCTGATACTTCTCGAATCCGCTTTCAAATTGCGGAGGGAAGCGGCCAATCTGCCCGATGCGGGTTCCATTAATATACAGCTCATGCGCGTCCGCCAGCTTTTCAATCGACAACGTCACCGAATCCCGCCAGAGGGGACGTGCATTCATGTCTGCCCAGTTATCCGGAACCTTGACGTAACAGCGATACCATGCGAAGCCGTCATAGTCAGCGTACTTGCCATCCAGCTGCTGCTCCCAGTCACCGGGGACCTGTATCAGTTCAGCCGGAGAATCAGGTTCCACAGCAGTTAGATGTCCGGGGAAATTCACACAAAACATGAGAAGCAGGACTGCAAACCGACAGACTTTCATCTAGAAATCTCCAGGGAACACTCAGTGAGGACGTTGTTATAGCAAGACTTAAGATAATTAGGATTCTTAATATATTTGACCAGAGCAGGCACCGGAATTCAACAATGTTTCCTGAGAAATACCGTTGATTTCAGCTGGTTTCAGGAAATTTCCAGGGAGTTGATTTAGTGACAGGCATACGGATTATGCGGAGTATAAGCAGTGCCTCACCGGCTGAATTGGGAATAGATTAATTTTCCTTGAAATATTCTCAGCAATTTTACGTTAGGTTCGTAGTGAAACCCAACAATAGAAAAACAGAGAACCAAAGCGATGCGAAACACCTTGGAGAAACAAACCTTGGAAACTCCTCGACTAATTCTGAGACAGTGGCGCGAATCTGATGTCGCTCCCTTCGCAGAGATGAATGCCGACCGGAAGGTCATGCAATATTTTCCAGAGACGCTTTCACACGAAGAAAGTACTCACCTGGTTGAACGCTATCAACAGCATTTTGATGAGTACGGCTTTGGTCTCTGGGCGGTTGAGGTTAAAGACCAGGCAGAGTTCGTCGGTTTTATTGGACTGGCGGTGCCTCAATTTACCGCTTATTTTACACCCTGTGTCGAGATTTGCTGGCGGCTGGCAGCACCCTACTGGAACCAGGGCATTGCCACAGAGGGAGCACAGGCAACACTGGACTTTGGATTCAATCACTGCAATCTTAAAGAGGTCGTGGGCTTTACAGTCCCGGCGAATGTGGCTTCGCGACGGGTGATGGAAAAAATCGGTATGAGCTATATCGATAACTTTGATCACCCTGCGATACCAAGCGATGCCCCGCTCTCGCGTCATGTCCTGTATCGGATTACCAAAGCAGAACGGGACGCGTTTAAGGCAGGTTGACCTTTATTTCGACAGACGGTCCAGAATATTTTTTGTCACCTGCTGTACAACAGGGTCTTTCCCGCGCAATCCATGAGCCCAGTCAGTGCTGCCAACCGTGAAGACCGTGCCCCCGCTGGTATACATTCCCAGAACGGCAGCTCCAACGCGATCTTTTTCAAACCGGTCATACCACAGACTGTCGCCGGGTGCCCATTTCGCGGGACAGGTAGCCAGGATTTCAAATGTACGGGGCGTCCCATCCTTGAAGGTCGGTACAGGCAGCCCCTCTTTCATCTCAAACTGACAGCCATCACACTCATACCCGACGATGCTGTCTTTGCCGCCAAATTCGTCACCCTGCTTGATGCCGGTCTTTTCAAACACCCAGTGTGCAGGACGATGGACCTGATAAGCGCCGGAACCATCCATAAACTGCCCGTGACTCTTATGATAACCGCCGTACAGAAAGCCGACACCCGTCAGCTGATTTTCCGGACGGTTCACCAGGTGATGACTCCACAGCGTCGACAGCAGACGATGATCGCCGTCCGGAAACAGCGGGTCCTGATTATACCATTGTTTCCAGCAGGTCAGTGCCCGCCCGTCGTCTTCACTGCGCACCTGCCAGCAGACCGAGTTGCCACTGAAGAACGCCACGTTGCCTCCTTCGCTGATAAACTGTTCCAGGTGATCACGCATCGGAGCCGACCAGTATTCATCATGGCCGACACTCAATACCAGGCGATAATGTTTCAAGAGTTCCGGATGAAATTCCAGATCGCTGTTGGCAGCGTAATCAAGTTGATATCCGTTACTTTCTGCCCAGATAATAAACGGCAGTTCCCAGTTGGCAAACTGTCCCGCCAGGGGACGGTTGAAGGAAACGCGATGCCCCTGCAGATTCGCGCGGCCGTGATAGCTGTAAAGACTGGAGCCGCCCCAGTTGTTATAAGCATTGTAAGTATTCGTGCTCAGCTGAATCAGAATCTTCGTCTGGCTGCCCGGCTGTTTCGCTCTGACAATGAAAAACAGGTTCGATTCTGCAGAACGCGAATTTCGCTGAATGAACTTCCCGCCCCGGTCGGCGACTGACAGCCGGACATTGTAATATCCGCTCTGCCAGGAATCGGGGATGGTCAACTCAAACGCGGCCGGCCACTGACAACCATGGGAAGACGCATTCTCCGGGACAGGATAAGCAGCGCCATTCTTGCGGGTTTCTTTGAAAACCGTTTTGTTCTCTGGTCCCCGTCGAGTGATTTCGACAGTGTACTGTGGCTCTGAGCTGGAAAGATGTAAGGCAACCTTCTCTCCAGGCTGATAACTCAGCTGATTTGTATAACCTTCGATAAAAATTGAGCCGGCATCATCGTCGGCTGCAGCGAGTGGAACAGTCAACATGCCAGCGAACAGCAATATCAGATAGAGTCTCAAGCAGGATGAAATCATCGTCGTTTTCCTCAGTCGATTGAGCCGGTTGCAAATCAGTTGTTTCGGTTCCGTCGATCCTAACAAGACCGGGAAATGCTTTCTATTCCAGCGCAAAGAAATTACGGGCGAGCGAGGGAGCGGACGTTCAGAATCATGGGCGGCTGTGATTCTGCTGTCGATATTCACGGGGGGACATGCCTGTCACACGACCGAACATGCGGATCATGGCTTCCTGATGCTGGAATCCACAGCGGGCGGCAATTTGTGAGATGGTCAGCTTCGTTTCCTGCAACAGTTTGATAATCCGCTTCAATTTTTCCTGGCGAATCTCTGCTGCCGGGGAACGATGCAGGGCTTTCTGAAAACGATGTTCCAGAATCCGCCGCGATACATTCAGATGATCGGTCAAATCTGAGACCTGCAATGGTTCCTGTGCGTGTTGACGAATAAACTGAATGGCTTCGCGGACCAGACCATCGTCGGCAAACAGTGTATCGGTCGAAGCGCGTTCTTCGATCAACAGCGGAGGAATCAGGATCGGTTCCGCAGGCGGTGGTGCTCCCTGAATCAACTGGTCCAGCAATTGCGCTGCTTCATAACCGACGACATGAGGCGATTGATTGATACAAGAGAGAGGCACGGGGGAGAGCGCCGACATCAGCGGATCATGTTCGATACTCAGGATCGCCACCTGATCGGGAATTTCCAGATGATGGTTCACACAGACCGTCGCGACTTCACGACCGACCTTGCTCGACCAGACCAGCAGCGCCACCGGCTTGGGCAGTTCCCACAACCACTCCTTCAAACGTTTCTGCTGTTTTTGATAGTCGTCTTCTTTCGTGAGTTCATAATAAGGAAACTGATAACAGACCCCTTCCCCCTGCACAATCCTTTTCTGAAACTCATTCTCGATGATCGGCTGATATTTCAACGTGGGGTCAGGGCCGATATAGCCGCAGGAACGGAACCCCTTTCGCAGGAAGAAATCCGCGGCGAGTCTGGCACAGGCCCGTTCGTCTGAAACCACTTTGGGAATCTTCGCGGAATGCTTACCCAGCCAGGACACATTGACTGCGGGCAACTTCCTTCGCAGGATCGATTGCTGAATGCGGGCATCAGTCAGACGGCAGACCGTACCATGCCCGTTCCACGAAGCGGGAAGTCGCAGCTGCTCCTGCAGTCCACGGAACTCAATCCAGAAATCCCAGCCCCCCTGCTCGAGCGCATAATCGGCGATGCCCTGAATGATCTGACGACTCCAGTCGCTGGAAGTCTGTACGAGTAAGGCTATTTTGCGACGTTCGGGAAATCTCACGAGAGTTCATTTCTGCATAAAGAATCAATTTACGGCCTGTCTTTCAACGCCTGCATCATAATCTCCGCCGGCTTGCGGATGTTAAAGATGCGATGAAGACGATGTAAATATTATCAATTATACTGCGTATTTTGTCATTGTATTTTAAAAGAATTCTTCGATACTTTTCCTTGTACAATGAAGCTTGCGACTGGTCTGGCGGGAAGTTCCTCCTGTTATCCCGCCAGACCGTCAGCAGGATTGACTTCTGTATCCAGGCGACCGCGGGTCGGCCCTGCCCCGTTTTCTATACACTCAAGCTGCACCTGAAATCATGTCGACCCAGAATTACCAGCGTGAATACGATGTTATAGTGATTGGCGGCGGCGTCCTGGGTGCCTTTCATGCCTATTTCGCCATGTGTCAGGGTTTCAAGACATTACTGATCGAACGGAATGTGTTTCCTCAGCAGGCCTCGGTACGAAACTTCGGTTTGATCATACCCAGTGCCATGCCCGCAGGCCGCTGGCGCGATCGGGCGATTGCTTCCTGTGAGATTTATTCTGAGCTTTCTGAGTTACTCGACGTTCCCCTGCGACGAACAGGGACCCAGTATCTGGCCCACACGGAAGCTGAAGCCGACTTCCTCAAACAGATGGTGCTCTCCTCTGAAGACTCCTTATGCCCGGCGGAATTCTATACTGCTGAAGAAACTGTTCGTACCAGTTGCTGCCTGAATCCGGAATTCTGTCAGGGAAGTCTGTTTTTCCCTGATGACCTGCAGCTGGACCCCGACCAGTTTTTTCGTGCGTTCATCAACTGGATCGCGTGCACTTCTGACTGTGATTATCTGCCGAACACCACGGCGATCTCTGCCGAACCACAGGGGGGGCTCAGCCGCGTCAGAACCTCCGCTGGTAGAGAATTTGAGGCGAATCATGTTTTTGTCTGTTCTGGTGTGGACCTGCAGACACTGTTTCCCGATGTCTATGTGACGCGGAACCTGCAGTACTGCAAACTGCAGATGCTGAAGCTCTCCAATCCTGAAAACCGTACGTTGGGAACAAGTCTCGCCTCTCCCATTGCACTCACACGTTATCCTGCATTTCTGAATGCGCAATTTCTACAGGGGATTTCCCTGCCTGCACCCGACCCGATTCTGCAGGAGCTGGGCATTCAGATCTGGATGACACAAAATCAGAACAACGAATTCATTCTCGGCGATTCACACGCATACTCGGCCGATCCGCCTAACGAGTTTCTCTCAGCGGAGGTGGAATCGCAGATTATTGATTATGCGAAAAAGATGTTCGTCAAACTCGACTTTCAGGTGATTGACCGCTGGTGTGGCATTTATACTGAAGAACAGTCCGCAGGGCTGTTTCAGCAGACGCTGGATGACCGCATTCATTTAATCACAGGGATCGGCGGCAAGGGAATGACCACCGGCCCGGGACTCGCCAGAGAAAATATCAGCCAGCTCTCTCTTTCAAAAAGTCGCGTATAATGTCGAAGCATCCGAATCGAAACTGGCAAATCATGACTCTGTTGAGTCTGTTTCTGGGTTATGTCGGCTATTACATCTGCCGCTCGAACCTGGCCGTCGCAACGCCGCTGCTGCTCAAAGAGTACGCGGAAGCCGGGATCACCAAAACCGACATCGGTACCGTCGCCTCCGTAGGTGTCATGTTGTATGCCCTCGGAAAAATCATTAACGGCTACCTGGCTGATTTTCTCGGCGGTCGGCTGATGTTCCTGACCGGCATGATCGCGTCCGTCCTGTTTTCGATCTGGTTCGGTTTGGCCGGTGGGCTGACCCTGTTCGTGATCATCTGGGCCGGCAATCGTTTTTTTCAGTCGATGGGCTGGGTGGCGCTGGTGAAAACCGCCTCGCGCTGGTTTCCCGTGCAATGGCATGCAACCGTGATGGCTGTTCTCTCACTGTCATTTCTGTTCGGCGATGCGTTTGCCCGCGTCTACCTCGGCCGCCTGATCATGCTGGGAGAAAGTGATTCCTCGCTCAGTTTTCTGATCGACTGGCGTACGATCTTTTTTATCTCTGCCGGCACACTGGGCCTGATTACAGTCTTTGTTTATTTCAGTTTGAAGTCCAGCCCCATCGATGTCGGCCTGGAAGAACCGGAAGCGAATCCGCTGAACGTGTATGGCGCGGAAGGAAATCATGCACAGCGAATTTCCATTGCAGAGGTACTCAAACCGCTGTTTGCCAGCCCGTTATTCTGGCTGATCTGTATTATGAATTTCAGTCTGACTTTGGTCCGCGAAACTTTTAACTTCTGGACCCCCACTTTCCTGAATGAAGTTGCAAAGTTTGAGATCGGCCAGGCCGCTGTGGGCAGCATGCTGTTTCCGCTGGTCGGAGGCTGTTCGGCTTTGCTGGCTGGAATCACCTCGGATCGCCTTAAGGGCAGACACGGCCGAGTGATACTGCCGAGCCTGATCCTGCTGGTCCTGTCACTGATCTTACTGACTACAATTGACGTTTCAGGCAAACCGTACCTGGCACTCACGCTGATTTCACTGGTCGCCTTTTTTCTGATGGCCCCATACTCATTTCTGTCGGGTGTGATGGCGATTGACCTCGGCGGAAAGCGGGGCTGTTCGACCGTCGCCGGGCTCGTCGATTCCGCGGGCTACCTGGGAGCGATACTTTCCGGTCACACTGTCGGGATGATCGCCGAATACTACGGCTGGAGAATGGCATTTGGCGGGCTGGCGGGAATCTGCTGCACCGCCGTCATTGCCGGACTGATCTACTGGCGCATTCAGGAGAGACAGATGAATCTGGCGCAACTCTTACCCACAGAACCTGAACCGGAGGCCCCCCATGTCCCTCAATAATCCGGCTGAGATCATCGCGGAAATACGACTGCGTTTTCAGGAAAAAGGGGCCAACATGTATGCCGGCGAAGCGATCTCACAGACAGAGCATGCCTTGCAGGCAGCATTCGCTGCCGAACAGGCGGGTGAATCTGCGGAACTGATCGTGGCTGCCTTACTGCATGATATCGGTCATCTGCTCCACAAACACGATGAAGACTGTGCGACCCAGGGCATTGACGATCTGCATGAACGCATCGGTGCCCAATGGCTGAATCGTTATTTCCCGAAAGATGTAACCGAACCTATTCGATTGCACGTCGCTGCCAAACGCTACCGCTGTGCCACCGATGCGGAATATGTGTCCCGGCTTTCTCCTGCATCGGTACTCAGCCTGCAGTTGCAGGGAGGCCCCTTTGACTCCGCAGAACAGATGGAGTTCGAACACAATCCCTGGTCGCAGGAGGCGCTTCGTCTGCGCAACTGGGATGAAGCCGCAAAAGTTCCGGATTTTGAAACCCCCGAACTCGAATATTTTTTAACTTATGTCCAGAGAGTCCTGCAGCAGCAGACTCCGGATCCTGGTGAATGAAAGAAATTATGAAACCTGAAACGATCAAACTTGTGATTTTCGACTGGGCCGGCACCACGATTGACCACGGCTGCTTTGCACCGATCTCTGCCTTTATCAAAGCGTTCAAAGCGTGTGGTGTGGACCTGACACCACAGCAGGCACGCGGCCCGATGGGCCTGCATAAGCAGGATCACATTCGCAGTCTGTTTCAACTGGATGAGATCGCCGCCCAATGGAAATCGCTCCATCAGCGTGACTGGACCGAAGCGGATGTCAAACACATCTACGAAACTTTCATGCCTCTGCAGATCGAAGAAGCAAAACTGTTTACCGACCTGGTACCTGACCTGTGTGAAACCATTTCGATCTTAAGAGACCAGGGAATCAAAATCGGTTCCACCACCGGTTACCCGCGGATTGTGGCAGATCCCGTGCTGGAGGCAGCACGGGCACAAGGCTATGCCCCCGACTTCAGCATGTGTGCAGACGAAGTTCCCGCGGGACGTCCTGCTCCCTGGATGATCTATCGCAACATGGAAGCGCTGGGCGTCTTTCCCCCGTCAGCCGTCGTCAAGGTGGGTGATACGGTTCCCGACATTGAAGCCGGGTTGAATGCGGGCACGTGGACTGTCGGCCTGACACAGACAGGTAGTGAAGTCGGCCTGACAGTCGCTGAGTTTGCAGCCTTAAGCGATGAACAGAAAGCGGATCGATTAGCAATTGCCGAGACCAAACTCAAAAATGCCGGGGCCCACTTTGTGATTCCCACGCTGCAGGGACTTCCTGATATCATTGAACAACTTAACGCAAAAGAGAATTGAAATGGACGCGGATATTCCCTACCTGTTATTGACTCCCGGCCCTTTGACCACGACCCGCAGTGTGCGCGAAGCCATGCTGGCCGACTATTCGACCTGGGACGTGGATTATAACCAGCGCGTGATGGAAATCCGGGAGCGACTGGTACGCCTGGCAACGGACTCCAGCGATTACACATCCGTCCTGATGCAGGGCAGCGGCACCTTTTCTGTGGAAGCGACCATCGGATCGGTGATCCCTTCGGACGGAAAACTGCTGGTCATTTCCAACGGTGCATATGGCAGTCGCATTGCGCAGATCGCCCGTTGCCTGAAGATCCCCCTGCAGGAACTGTCTTATTCAGAAACAGAACCTCCCGACCTGGCACAGATCCGCGCCACGCTGACGGCTGATTCTGACATCACGCATGTCGCCATGGTGCACTGCGAAACCACGACCGGTATGATCAACCCCGCTCAGAAAGTCGGCAAACTGGTACACGCCGCCGGGAAAGACTATATCCTGGATGCGATGTCTTCCTTTGGAGGCATTCCGCTTTCCATGGAAGAATTTCACGTCGACTACCTGATCTCATCGGCCAACAAATGCATTCAGGGTGTGCCCGGTTTCGGATTTGTCATTGCGAATCGGCAGAAACTGGAGCAGACAAAAGGCCTGGCGCGTTCTCTGAGCCTGGATCTGTACGACCAGTGGAAAGAAATGGAACACAAGGGAGGCAAATGGCGTTACACGTCACCCACGCATGTTGTGAATGCTTTTCTGCAGGCGCTGGATGAACTGGACGCGGAAGGGGGAATTGCTGCCAGGCATGCGCGGTACCAGGAAAACCAGTCCACACTGGTAACAGAAATGCAGAAACGAGGCCTGCAGACTCTGCTGCTTCGGGAACTGCAGTCGCCGATCATTACCTCATTTTATTATCCCGAGTCCCCTTCATTCCAGTTCAACCAGTTTTATGATGAATTGAAACAGCGGCGTTACGTAATTTACCCCGGTAAAATCAGTCAGGCGGAGACTTTCCGGATCGGTAATATAGGCCATGTCTTCCCGGCAGACATCATGGACCTGACAGTACAGATTGAACAGACGCTCAACAAGCTGGGCGTGCGTCTGGTGAATCCAACAATTCAGTAAGTCTGAAAAAATATATATCGTACACTTTCCGTTTACCAGAAAGCCGTTTATAAAAAATGACATTAATCTGCCCCGTCACATGACAAATGTCATTGTCTCATAATTCATCTATCTGAAAAGCAGTTCTATCAGATAGTGTTCTCTGCCAGCAGTTTTAGTGTTTTATGATAAACGATCAATGTACCTCTATCATCCTGCAAGACGATGATCGAAAGTTGGAATATGCCAGAGTCGACCGGCCTCATCTGAAACCGGGTGAAGTACTGGTTGAAATATTGTGTTGCACCATCTGTGGAAGCGACCTGCATACTTTTGAAGGGACACGCACTACCCCCTGCCCGACGATTCTGGGGCACGAGATGGTCGGACGCGTAGTCGATCTGCATCCCGAATATACAGTCAAAGATTTTCTGGAGCGTCCCGTTCAACGTGGTGACCGGATCACCTGGTCGGTTGCAGTCTCCTGCAAAAATTGCGAATTCTGTCAACGCGGGCTGACGCAGAAATGTACGCGTCTGTTTAAATACGGTCACCAGCGGTTGAACGAGCAGAATTATCTGAGTGGCGGACTGGCCAGTCATTGCCACCTGGTCAAAGGCACGACTATTTTTAAAGTTCCCGAATCACTGCCCGATCAGATTGCCAGCCCGGCGAATTGCGCCACCGCAACCGTCATGGCAGCTTTTCGTCTGGCAGGTGACGTCCAGGATAAAACCGTCTTAATACTCGGGGCGGGTATGCTGGGAGTCACTGCATCAGCGGTCGCCCATTCGAAAAACGCCGGGAAGGTTTTGGTGTCAGATATTGATCCGGATCGTGTCAGGCGCAGCCTGGAGTTCGGTGCGCGACACGCTTTGCTGGTCAAAAAAGAACAGCCACTGCATCAGGAAATTATGCATCTGACAGAAGGGCGTGGAGTGGATCTTGTGTTCGATATGACGGGAGTCCCCGAAGTGATCGAGAGTGGTCTGAAAGCGATGGCCATTGGGGGAGCCATGATACTTGTCGGATCTGTTTATCCGGCTCGCCCGGTTCAGCTTTCTGCAGAGACAATTGTCCGGAGATTACTGCGTATCGAAGGCATTCATAATTATGTGGATCTGGATCTGGCCAACGCCCTGAATTTCCTGGAACGGTTTCAGAACCAGTATCCCTTTTCCAGGCTCTGCGAGCAGACGTTTCTACTGAGTGATTTCAAGGCTGCATTTGCAGAATCGGCCAACCGTCGCTCGTATCGTGTCGCTGTTCGGCCTGACTCAACTTCCTGAAATTCAGCACCTGGGGTGAATTGAATCCCGATCTTCCAGGTGTTAAGAGCGTATCACGTTCAACCATAGCGTCTCCCGATCGATTCGACTCGAGCCAAAATGGCCCTGGAGACGCTACAGTAATACGGGACACCGTTTAGAAGTCGATCTCGGCAGACTGACCCAGATCAATTCCGCCCCGGGCAGGACTCGCTCCGCGGTTGTAACGGTTCGCTGGTCGCTGTGGAGAACGCTTTGGTTGTGCAAACCGGCCCGCTGGTTGAGGTCGTGACTGGGGAGCAGATGTTGAATCCTGATGCAGTGAGGTGCGAGGCAGACGTTTCGCATCCGGCACAAAGGCAACCGACTCCTGCACGTGTCTTTTTTCTGCTGGCCTGCCGCTGAAAGGAATACGTGATTCGATCGGCAGAGGCCGAGATTCGCGCTGCATTTCTTCTGTTGGTTCGGCACTGGCCAGTTGGGTCTGCTCAGGCATTTCAGTGGCAAAGTCTGCTTCCACCTGATCGGGACTCTGTGAGCGAATCACAAATTCTTTGTTATCAACCGCTGATGGCTGCTTTGGTTCTACTGCTGCCAGCTGTTGACCGGCCGGCAGATTCAAAGCCGGGCTGCCTGCCATAATCCAGCTGCCCCAGCGTTGTTCCAGAGCTTCGACGTTCTTGATTTTGTACATTTTCGCAATCGCTTCGTCCCAGCCATTTTTATGAGCATCTTCCAGAAACATCAGGTAACGCTTTTTGCCACCGGTCTGCAGCAGATAATCTGCGAGTGAATAGCCTTCGGCGTACAATGTCAGAACCTGTTGCATCTCGGACGGATATTCGGTCATCGAAAGCAGGTTTCGCAGCGGGATCCGTTTATTGGTTCCCATCACCTGGCGATTCAGCAGGCGTTGACGTCGTTTTTCTGATTCGTGTTCCACAATCGTTGCTGCCCCTTCATCGGCCCAGCGAGGCAGCGGTCGACGAAAGTGGCAGGCAAAGATCGTATGATTAACTTCGTGCGGCAAGACGGAATCAAGGATGCGTTCCAGGGAACCCTGGATCTCCATGTTCCAGCCGAACACTTCGCCACCGTCAAAAGAGAACGTGGTCGCACCGCCGGCACCATAGTTTCCAACTTTGACTTTGATCGGACAGGGGGAGAACCATTTGGGAAGTTCGTGGCCCAGCCAGGTGATAGCCAGTTCCTTACGATAGATCTCAGCAGCATCACCCACCTGTTTCGCGACTTCCGCGGTCGGGGCATGTGTGACGAAGTTGGGAGTTTTGTAAGAAGCGCCCAGCGAGATGAATGACGCCAGGAATAATACGAGACAGCGACTGATTTGAGCTTCCATGCCCTCGGGATCCTTTTGTTTGCAGACACAGATGCGGGTCTGTGTCTGACAATCTCAGCATTAGTAGTTACGGGATAGTTTGGGTCGATCACTCGAATTGGGGTTTGAGATATGATCTGGATTGAACCTGAAACGATCTTTGGCGAATTCCATTCAAACACAGAGGTCGTTTCAAGCAGGGAAAGTTTATTGCAAACAGAGGACCAATGAGAAGAGTTTTTTTGGGGCCCCCTATGTGAACATTGGCAGAACCTGGCCCTAAACTGTTTTAAGACAGAGACTTAGAATATCAATTTCCTGTAATTTTTTTCTCAGGTCGAGCTGGAAAACGGTTGTAGATATTGCAAATTCGGCCGGAAAAAGTGACGAGATGCAATAATTACAATTCGACTTCGCTCAAGCCGCATCGGCCTCAAAAGCGTATTCGGGCAAAACCCCAGCCCAGTACATAGCCGATTCCCATCAGGATACCCAGTTCGGTAATCCGCTGGGTCTGATCGGGTGTGAGATTGAAAACGGCCTGGACCAGGAAGCAGAGCACCATCATCACACCTGCCCCGTACAGACCAAACCGCACGCGGACTTCACCGGGCGTACTTTCCCGTTCGCCCGGCACTTGGGGAACAGGAGCGGCTGGCTGCTGGCGGTTTTCTTCTGTTTCAGCAGGGGGCTCCGACTCCACGCTTACGCCTCGACTTCCAGTTCTTCAAGTTCGTCAATAATCATGCGCACCAGTTTATCGAGATTCGAACCGGTGGCAGAAGAAATCTGCATGACGGGTCTGCCCAGTTCTTCTCCCAGCAGTTCGGCGACTGGTTCTGCATCGGGAAGTTCGCTTTTGGTCACAACAATGATTTCCGGACGGTCCATCAGGCTGGCATCATACAGGCGCATCTCTTCCCGGATCTGTCGGTAGTTCTGTATCGGATCGGTCTGATCCATAGGCGAAGGTTCAACCAGATGCACCAGGACCCGTGTGCGTTCCACATGCCTGAGAAATTCGTGCCCCAGCCCCACGCCCGCATGTGCTCCTTCAATCAGACCGGGAATATCCGCCATGACAAACTGATGGTCAAAGCCGACCCGGACCAGACCCAGATTGGGATACTTGGTCGTAAACGGGTAAGCTGCAATTTCCGGATGGGCTTTCGAAAGCCGACTGAGCAAAGTCGATTTACCGGCATTGGGCTTACCGACCAGTCCAACATCAGCGATCAGTTTGAGCTCCAGCGAAATGTCTCTCAGTTCGCCTACGCCCCCTTTTTCGAATTCGCGAGGCGTCTGATGAGTGGCTGTTGCAAAATGACGGTTGCCACGCCCCCCTTTTCCTCCTTTGGCGACCACGACCCTGTCGCCACTCTGTTTCATATCACGTAGCAGATTTCCGCGTTTACTGTCGATGACCAGTGTGCCCGGTGGCACCATGATGATGGCATCTTCGCCGCACTTCCCGGTCTTCAAGCTGCTCGACCCGTGGCCGCCGCGTTCGGCATTCCAGTGTTTGTGCCCGATAATATTTCCCAGACTGCTGACGTTTTCATCGGCGAGCACGATCACGTCACCCCCCTTGCCGCCATCACCGCCATTCGGACCGCCCCGGGGTACGTGCGCTTCCCTGCGGAAGCTGGCACAACCATCTCCGCCGTCACCGGCTTTACAATAGATATCGACGCGATCTACAAACATGATATTCCGACTACTGTTTCTACTCTGCTAAGTGTGACGACTCGGTTCCTGCGGGGGATGCAATCCTCAAAACACAGGAACCCTGTTAATTCAACCCTGATACTGACCTGCAGTATCGCCTGCATCCCGTTTGGTATCAGTATGTTGTGAAATCCAGAACTTTGATTCTGCGTTGACTCTACGGCACGTACGCTACGGCTGGTAGAAATATTTTCCTGCTGTTTTTACTGGAAAATGGCAGTGAGTCCCGATGAGACGACCAGCGGCCCCTTTGCCGCCGATCCTCTTATTGTAGATTCTTGTGATGAAAATACGAGTGCCCTTGGATTCATTCTTGGACAAACCCCTGCTTCATCACTTCACAGACCGGATTCTCTGATTGATTTACAAGTCAGCGCGCACACCAGCTCAACCATAAACCCATTGTTTTCAACACCTTACAACACAGAACTGATATCAGATTCGCATTGACCTGCCTGAGGGTTCTCTTTATACTCCCGCACCCTGAACATGCCCGCATGGATGCGATAAAGGACTGGCGTGATGAGTTCCCTGCCTGCAAGGTCGGTTATAGAGTTTTCTCAGTTTGATCAATTACGAGACGCGCGCGAGATTATCTTCAGCGAGGCAGACGCCTTGCGCCAGATGGGACGCGCACTGGGAACCGAACTTTGCGACGCGGTAGACTTAATCATGTCGCGCAAAGGCGCGGTCATTTTAACGGGCATGGGGAAAGCGGGACTGATCGGCCAGAAGATCTGTGCCACGCTCTCTTCAACGGGAACCCGTTCGCATTTTCTGCATCCCGCGGAAGCCATTCACGGCGATCTGGGTTGCCTGCACGCCGAAGACACCATTCTTGCGTTATCCAACAGTGGAGAAACGGAAGAGTTGCGACGCCTGCTGCCACTGATACAGAAAATGAATCTGCCCATCATCGGAATTACAGCACGGACGACGAGCACATTGGGCGCTGCCTGCCAGGTGGTATTATGCCTGGGGGACCTGAAAGAAGCGGGCCCGCATCAACTGGCACCGTCAACCACTACCACCGCCATGCTGGCGATGGGTGATGCGTTGTCGCTGGTCATCAGCAAAGCACGTGGTTTTTCGCCATTACAGTTTGCCACATTTCATCCGGGTGGCAGCCTGGGGCGGCGTTTAACCAAAATCAATGAAGTCATGCGACCCCGGAATGAAGTGCGCGTCACCGGAGAGACGACTTCGATCCGCGAAGCCTTTGTACGACTGAGCCTGCCGGGACGACGCAGCGGGGCAGTGATCATCATTGACGACGCCAGCCGCGTCACAGGCATTTTTACAGACAGTGACCTGGCCCGACTGCTGGAAGAGCGCCGGGACGAACAACTGGATCAACCCATTTCCCAGGTGATGACCAGGAAACCCACTACCATTCACGATGATGCTTCCCTGGAAGCAGCCATCGATTTATTGAAAGCCCGCAAATTGAGTGAGCTGCCCGTCGTAGATCGAGGACAGCATCTGGTCGGGCTGATTGATATTACAGACGTCATTGGCTGGCAGCCCGGACTGGAATCTGCCAGCGCCGGCAGCCAGGCTGGTTAAGCAGATTTCCCTTTTCATTTCTGACCGACATTTCACTTCCACTATTAGAAACGTTTTCAATTCGCATGACCGGAACCATTCGTCCTGACAGGAATGGATTTTTCGATCGCCTGATAGCCAACCGCCTGTTGCTGACCTGGTTCACAACAGCTGCGTTGTCCGGTGCCTACCTGGTGTACGCGCAGGCCATGCGGACTGTGATTAAAGAACAGGTCATCCGTCAGGAATTCCCCGAAGAAGTCTTTACGTCTCCTGCTTATGCCTCGGGGAATAATGAGAAAGCAAAAACGTTTCTACCCGAACATGAATGGGCCGCCGATGCCCGGTACCAGTTCAAAGATGAGAATGTCTACGTCTACACGGAGCAGTGGGAGCAGGAAGAAGACGATAAAGCCGCGCGTCTCAAACCTTTTGCCATGTTGATGTTCGACCGGAAAAAAGGGGAAACTGAAGACCCCATCGCCCTGGTCAGCGAAGAAGCCCTGGTCCGGTTTGAATATCCCTTCGGCATCAAACACACCGATCCGGGTCGCATGGTAGCCGGTTCTCTGGAAGGTCGTGTAAAAATTACAGGCCCGAATGGACTGATCATCTGGGGCAAAAATTTCTGGTACGATGAAGCGTCGATGAATATCTATAGTGACCACGAAGTCCAGTTTGCCTATGAAGATCATCGCGGACAGGCGCGTGGCATCGAAATGAAGCTGATCCCTGCAGCAGCAAAACCCAAGGAACTCAAACCCGCTGTGGAGGGGATTCGAGAAATCGTGTTACGCCACAACGTGCACATGAAACTGGCGATCAAGAAAAACCCCGAGCCCTCCGAGACCGGACCTTCCCGGTTCGCTACGGTAAAAAGCGGTAGCTTTACCTTTAATCTGGAGACAAACCAGGGCACATTTAAGGACGATGTACGAGTCTATCATCCAACCAGTCCCCAACATGCAGACACCCTGCAATGTGATACCCTCGAGCTGCAATTCGTCCGGAAAGATGAAACGGGTAACACCATCAGCGACGCCACGCCTCAAACTGGCCACTCCAGTGGTAAACTGACCTTCGAGGAACTCATCGCGACAGGCAGTACTGTCACCCTGATTTCGGAAGAAAATCAGTTTACTGGTACGATGACCCGTCTGTTATATAACGAAGCGACAAAGACCATCGTAATGCAGGACCAGCAGGCCGTGCGAATTTTCCAGCAGTCATCAGAACTGCAATGTCCCGAAATCACGATCAACCAGGATCAGGAAGGGCGACTGCAAACGGTATTCTGTAAAGGTGTCGGCTTCATCAAGCATCGTGATCCAGCTAGCGGGCAACTGCTGATGGCAGCGCAATGGGTTGAACATATGAAAAAATCGACTGACCCGGAATCCGGACTGGAAATGGTGGAGCTGGAGAAAGATTGCATCGTCCGAAAACCCGACGCGGAATTTGCACTCGCCGCGCATAAAATTCGCTTGTGGCTCAAGGGAGAACTCCCTTCCGTGAAACAGTCACAGAAAGTGAAGCTGCCTGGAAGTCAACCTGACAGCAAAGACTCACAGAAGATGCAGAACAAAATCGATCCACACAAAATGATCGCTGAACAGGACGTGGCGATTTACAGCCCGCAACTCCGAGGGAAAACCAGACGACTCGAAGTCTGGTTCGATGAAGAAACAAAACCGCAGTCGGCACCGAATGCGCCGATTGGCGTCATGGCACCCCGGTCCCTTTCTCCTGTGAAACACGCTGCGTTTGCTGTGGAAGATTCTCTGCCTGCACAGCAACAGCAAGCTGCTGGCAGCCCGACAGGTCGCGTTAAAATTGCTCAAAACGGAAACACTCGAATTCCTGCAAAACAGGATGCGACAGCAGAGCCGATCATGGTGGTCGCAGAACTGATGAAAATTCGCCTCCGAAAAAATGACCTCGGGAAAGAGGAAGTCACAGAGGTCTGGACGGAAGGAAACGTGACCGTCGACCAGTTCAATGAGAAGCAGGATCAGCCACTGCACATCACAGGCAACCAGTTACATATCCAGAACAAAGGCAGCAATGATCAGATCCTGCATGTGATAGGCAGTCCCGCCAAAATCAACGCGCAGGGTTCGCAGATTGAAGGCGAACACATCTACCTGTATCGTCTGGCCAATCGGGCGGAAGTCCAGGGAAAAGGTTTACTGCTGCTTCCGGTCCGCGGGGGACAGAAGGCGGCCGGCGGATTACTCTCCGGAGCAGAAGGGATCACAAAAGAAAACAGCCTGGCGTCTACCATGACCTCAGACGCAGATGCCCAGGACAACCTGCTGGAAATTCACTGGGACCAGGAAATGATTTTTGACGGGTTGACGGCAAACTTCTTCGGAAAAGTCAGAACCAATCTGGGTGACAACCGGCTGCGCTGCCAGGAGATGGAAGTCATTCTGTCTGACCGGGTCTCCTTTACAGAAAAAAATCCCAGCGATCAGAAACCGGACGTGCACTTCATTACCTGTCGTGATGGAGTCGAAGTGGAAAGTAATGAGTACCTGGACAATCGGCTGGTGGGGATTCGTCGCGCCAGTTTCTGGCAAATGAACGTGGATCAGAAAACCGGAAACGCCGAAGCCCGTGGTCCCGGCTGGCTGGTTTTGTGGCGACGGGAAAATCCTGAAAAAACCACTTCAGAGTCCAAAGTATCCCAGGCCAACCTGCCTCAAAAAACCGAAAGCGACAGCTGGAATTATACCCGCATCGACTTCAATGGAAAAATGGCCGGCAATGTTTCACAACGGAGCACAACCTTTGACGATCGCGTGCAGATCACCTACGGCGGAGTGAAGCGACCGCTGGATACGATCGACCCGGACAGAATGCCCCCCGGTGCGGGTTCGATGCGCAGTAACAGCCTGAAACTGATTCAACATGATATTGACGGACAGAAAAAGAAATTCATTTCCATGCTGGCCAAAGGCAATGCCGAAGTGGAAGGCAATACCCTGATCAAAAACAAACAGACGCCCACCAGCCAGGAATTCAGCGCCAGCGCAGACACCATCAGCTTTGATGAGTCAAAGGACCAGTACACGCTCCGCTCCTTTGGAAATCGCAAAGCAACACTCCGCCGATATTCCCCTTTCAGGCAATCTCCCACCAGAAGCGTTTCACAACAGATTGAGTTCTCTCCGTCCCATGACCGGGTCACATTACACGGGGTAACCGAAATACAGGGGCTGCCTTAAGCCGATTCCGCTCGAAATGGGAGATTATTTCTTTTTTCCCCCCACAAACTCCCCTACAATCGAATAAGAATTTTTGCCTGCGAATTCCGTCTCTGATGAATTTCAAACAAGGAACAACAGTGAACATGCCTGTCACGCAGCAGCAACATCTCCGAAATTCTTTGCTTCCCGGCTCCCCGCATCAGGAACCGGCGGAGTGGTCAGCCTGGCACTGCAGGTTGTATCGCGGCTTCTGTCTGCTGACCCTGGTTGTAATTCTGTTTTCGCACTCCGAACGTGTGCAGGCACAAAACCCGCGTGCCCTGGAAACGTATCAGAAACAGTACCAGATTCTGCAAGCTGACTTCCGGAACAAACTGATCCAGCTGGCTCAGGACTGCCAGCGGGAACAACAGCAGACGGGCGTGGAAACCATCACTGAAATCATCAAAGAGCTGCAGGAGTTCGATCCGCAGGCCAATCCACTACCGCGCGAAGTTCGTCCGGACCTGCCAGTCAGTCTACCTGCCAGCGAACGCAGCTGGCGATTAAAGCTGAGAAATCTGCAGGAGGAACAGGCCAACGATCTGTTTGTCTTCTCCCGCAAAGTGCTGCATGCCGACTTCCCCAGTTATGCCTACGATCTGATTCTGGAGACCGCATACCACAACCCCGATCATCGCTCCGTACGACAGATCCTGGGCTACGTGCGAAACGGCGATGAATGGGTAACCCCTTTCGAAAAAGAAATGCACGACCGTAAACAGCAATGGCATCCGCAGTACGGCTGGTTACCCGCCACGCATATCGCCCGTTACGAACAAGGCGAACGGTATGTCAACGGACGCTGGAAATCGGCGGCACAGGAAGCAGAAATCCGCCGCGATTTCCGGAATGCCTGGGAAATTAAAACCGAACATTTTCTGATCAAAACCAATCACAGCCTGGAAATGGGCGTGAAGCTGGCCACGGAAATGGAAGACTTTCACCGCTATTTCCACCAGACTTTCGCCGCCTTCTTCAATACACCCGAACAAATGCAGAAACTGTTTGAAGGCGCCCGCAATCCCTTTCAACGTCGTAATAAAAACGATCAGCATGTGATGCATTACTACAGCACACGCGAGGAATATCTGCAGCGACTCCAGAAAGACATTCCCCAGATCAGCCTCACGCATGGCATCTATCTGTTCGGCGATCGGATCTCCCACTTCTATCATCGTCCCGATGCAGAAGGCGATCTGGGAACACTGTACCATGAGGCCACCCATCAGCTGTTTTATGAAAGCAGCTTTCAAGGCAGGAACCGTCAGGTAGGCGAGAAGAATCACTTCTGGGCCATTGAAGGGATCGCCTGCTACATGGAGTCCTTTGAAAAGCAGAATAAAAAGCTCCGCGCCGGTAATCCCAATCACATCCGCTTCAACGCCGCCCGCTATCGACTGCTGAAAGATGAATACTACATCCCCCTGGAAACGTTCGCTGCGATGGGTCGCAATGCCTTTCAGACCAGCCCCAACATCAGTCCCAATTACAGTCAGGCATCCGGGCTGTCACATTTCTTTATGCATGCTTCACGCGGCGAATACCGGGATGCATTCATCAACCAGCTAACGCAGCTCTACAGCGTCAATTCCCGGGTGAGAAATAACCCGCAGTCGATCGAAGAATTAACAGGTCTCTCCTATACCGATCTGGATCGCCAGTACCGGGAATACTCGGCGAGCCTGCAGAAAGCCCTCAACGAACGCGCGTTGAGCCTGCAGTCCCACCCATAAACTGACCCTTCGTACTGGACTCTGCTATTCGAATTTGCAGTCCTGACTCTCTCCCCGAACCTGCCAACAGACTTCAGTAAACTCCAAAACAATAGCGCACATACATTTACTTATAATGATTAACAAATCGTTTGTTATTTAATATTGATTTTAAAATATTCTTGCTTCCGTCATTTTAATATGTCTAAAATAGTAGTTTCACTTCAAATTCTCTTTTTCGTAATTTAATTTTACTTATCCTCTCATCCTCTTCTACAAGGAAAATGGACTAATGGCACTCAAGTTCCAACGCCGATCAAAGCAGGGTTTTACCCTTATTGAGCTACTGGTGGTGATCGCGATCATCGCCATTCTGATTGCCCTGTTATTGCCAGCCGTTCAGCAGGCACGCGAAGCTGCCCGGCGGTCTACCTGCAAGAATAATCTGAAACAGCAGGGGCTGGCTTTGCACAATTACCACGATTCTCACAGAATCCTTCCCCCGGGAGATGTGAATGGTGGTGGATATGATTGTGCCTGGCTGGGAAGCCAGGAGACGCGTAATCACACAGGCCAGCTCTATATGCTCCCTTTCCTTGACCAGGCCAATATTTACAATCAGGTCAACTTCTCGATGGCAACCGGACTAGGTGATGGGAATGGGGTCTGCACAGGTCCCACAGCAGGAATTCAGACTGCAGCAACCTCACACTCCATCGCTGTGTTTGAATGCCCCAGTGATTCCTACTCACATGGACCGTACACCTATACCTCAAACCTGGCTTACGCGACGAACAAGGATTATCGCACGAGTTACACTTTCATTTATCTTACCTATTCAGCGGGTGTCTCGTACGAGTCTATTTTAGGAATCAAAACTGCCTTCGGACACAACGGGGCAGCAAGATTGAGGGACTTCAGCGATGGGACCAGTAACACCATGGTAATGATGGAAACCCCTATGCAAAAAGACTCGGCGATTCGAGGTCCATTCTGGGCAACATGGGTGGCCACTGCCGCAATCATTGCAGCCCCATATCGAAAGATTAACCAACCAACCAGCGCAACGAATAAGCTGGTAAACTGGGGATCTCCAGGTAGCGAACACGTGGGTGGTTGTCATGCACTCATGGGTGATGGTGCCGTGCGGTTCGTTACTGAAAACATCGATATCAATCTACTCAGAGCAGTGCAGACTATCAACGGCGGCGAAGTGGTCGGCGACTTCTAACAGAGCAATCATTTGTGAGAAATATTAATGTGGATTAATCAACTTAAGTTTTTACATGCACTCTGCCTGATGACAGCCAGCCTGCTTGCCGGCTGCTCAGGAGGAGGAGCTGATACACCCGATCTGGGTCAGGTCACAGGTACGATCACTTTAGATGGGCAACCGCTGACTCAGGCCTCCGTGACGTTTCAACCTCAGACGGGAGCCCCTTCGGTGGGCATGACTGATGAAACCGGCCATTATGAACTGGCTTACAACACTGATACACAGGGAGCAATACCAGGCCAGCACGCGGTACGCATCAGTAAGATGGGAGAGCCCGGCTCTCCCAATGACACTGAAGATCAGGTCCCGGCGAAATTTAATCAAAATTCAAAGCTCACTGCCGAGGTCAAAGAGGGTGAGAATACCGTGAATTTTGATCTGGATTCGAAAGCGAAATAACCGATCACAACCTGATTTTGCAATTACTATATTCACCAAAAACAAGCACGACAGGTTCTGCTCTTACAAGTAGAACCTGTTTTTTTACGCCCTTGGATCTATCCCGGTAGACATTCTTTCTGGACCGGAGTCATGCCCCCCGATAGGATGAATGTGCTTCGTTCTCCTGCCCTGCTCTCCTGTAAAACTGAGATATTCGCGATGCCGCCTGCATGTCATCCGAAATCCGATCCGCTAGTCAACACACGGCGAACCCGCCATCCGCTGCTGTTTCGCGGTGCGGCGATTCTGCTGGGACTGTCTCTGCTGGTGGTGCTGGAACTCGCGCTGCGACTGTGTGGCGTTCAACCCCTGCCCGACTCACAGGACCCCTACGTTTCCTTCCGTTCTGATGCCACACTGTTTAACAAAGATCCCTCGGGAACCAGCTTCCAAACCGCTCCGGAACGCATCGACTTCTTCCGCCCGCAATCGTTTCCCGTCCACAAATCCGCCGATACGTTTCGCATCTTCGTACTGGGTGGCTCGACTGTTCAAGGACGCCCTTATGCCGTCGAAACGTCTTTCAGCACATGGCTGAAAATCAATCTGCAGGCTGCACAGCCTGAGCGGAACTTTGAAGTCATCAACTGTGGCGGCGTCTCGTATGCCAGCTATCGCCTGGTTCCCATCCTGCGTGAAACGCTGCAGTATCAGCCAGACCTGTTCATCGTCTATACCGGCCATAATGAATTCCTGGAAGAACGCTCCTACGGCGACCTCAAACAGAGCACACCGATTTATCTGACAGTACAAAATTCGCTGCGGGAGCTGCGTATTGCATCTCTCATGCAACGCATCCTGCCGGGCGCGCGTGAGGACCACATGAACTCAAATAAAACCGTACTGCCTGCTGACGTGAATGCCCGGCTCGATTTCCAGAAGGGCCTGGAAGGATATCATCGCGATCCCAAAACCCGTCGCGGAATTATCGATCATTTTAAATACAACGTCAGGCAGATGATTTTGCTTGCGAAGCAGGCGGATATACCTCTTGTATTAGCGAATCCGGTTTCGAATCTCAAAAACTGCCCGCCGTTTAAATGTGAATTTGAAAACGGGCTTTCGCAGGAACAACAGGACCAACTGGTTGCCTGCTGGAACGCAGCCAATGATTGTGAGTGGAGTGAAGCCGACCGCAAAATGCAGCTGTGGGAAGAAGCGGTTCACATTGATCATCAGCACGCCGGACTGCTCTACAGTGTGGGAAAAGCCTGCGAACATCTGCAGCGTTTCCCGGAAGCAAAAAGCTGGCTGACAAAAGCCAAGGAAGAAGATATCTGCCCGCTGCGAATACTGGAGCCCATGCACGACTCCCTGTTTGACCTGTCACAGGAATTTAACGTACCCCTGGTTGATATCCGCAGCCTGGTAGAACAGCAGACGCCGGATGGAATTCCCGGCAGTGAATGGCTCGTTGATCATGTTCATCCCAGTATCGAGGGACACCAGCTGATAGCCGATGCGCTCTTTGAAAATCTCGTCTCGATACAATTTTTCCCCCAACCAGCACACTGGCAGTCAAACCGGGATCAACTCCGTCAGGCACATTTGAATTCGCTACCCGAAGAATATTTCCTCCGCGGCGCGCTGCGCAGCAGAAGACTCGAAGGCTGGAGCCGAGGTCGCAGTCAGAAAATCCCCCCTGACTCGAATCAATCGACAGTCCAGTAAACACACCTCTTCATTAGGCTTGTTTATTAATTAGCGATAAGAATAAGGACCTTAGCAAGCCGTTTTGATTTCAAAAACAACAACCCGAATACGATTAACACTTTACGGGGACAGACTACGTTCCTCACACTTACAACTCGTGAAACGACATCATCTTAAGCATGGTCCGTAATAACTGACAGGCTTGATCTCGTGCCTTAAGATGCATAGGATTCTCTCACAGAATAATGTGAGTTCCCGCCAGAACAAATTAGAGGGTATAGGAAAATTTAACCTCTTTCGTTCGAATTCACTTCCTGATCTTCCTTCCTTATTTCCTCGTGAATTGATTTGGAAAAAACCATGACAAGCGCACCATCATTATCCACCAGAAGAGGCTTTACGCTGATTGAATTGCTGGTCGTGATTGCGATTATCGCGATCCTGATTGCATTACTGTTACCCGCCGTTCAGTAGGCACGGGAAGCAGCTCGACGCAGCACCTGTAAAAACAACCTGAAGCAAGTCGGTCTCGCATTACACAACTACCATGAGACCCATAGTGTGTTTCCCCCCGGAGGGCTTGGTACCCACGGTCCTACCGCCTGGATTCACATCCTGCCCTTTGCCGATCAGGCAAACGTCTATAACCAGCTGGTCTTTGAAGGTACTTATTTCTGGTTCGGTGGCGCTTCCAGTGTGCCCAATTCACCCGCCATTAATAATACGAAACCACCTTATATGGCTTGCCCTTCCAGCGCGCTGTCACAAAGCTACGCCGCCACCACCGGTAGTACCACTACGAATGTATTCATCTCATCCTATATCCTGATCTCCGGAGCAACCGGTATTAATGAGATTCAGGACGACACCTATTCCAAAGGGGGATTCAGTAATAAAGGAATTCGTTCCAATGGCGGTTCCTTTACCTTCCGTCAATCATTCCGCATTCGCGATTTCCTGGATGGAACGTCCAATGTCGCAATGGTGGGCGAACAATCTGGCTGGGGAAAGAACGCAAGTGGAGCCCAGACTGATATTCGTTCCGCTTATGCCAATGGTGCCTGGATGAGTCCCAACACCCCCATTGATCACGATCCGCGCTGTTACAACACAACGACACTCCGTTATCCCATCGGCTATCAGAACACGGGAACAGGAATCGGTAACGACGCCTGTAACAATCCCATTCAGTCTCAGCACACCGGCGGCGCGCACATGCTGCTCGGAGATGGTGCCGTCCGGTTTGTCTCAGCCAATGCGGACTTCAACACGCTTCGCTACCTCTGCTGTCGTGCAGACGGAAATGTTCTCGGCGAATTTTAATGGATCATTGTCTCATTGAGCTGAATTCGTAAAACCGCATGTGGTGTTCTCGATCATTGGGAACACCACATCTTTTTTTGTGTGAAAACTAACATCCGGGAACCATAACAATGAAACCGTTTACTCTTTCTTTCATCAGCACCCTTTTCGCTTTAGGAGCATTGATACTACTTGCCGGCTGCCAGAATTCAACGAACGATTTTGGTCCTACCGGAGCGTTATCGGGAAAAGTGACTTACCAAGGCGAACCGGTCAAAGAAGGCCTGGTGCAGTTCAATAATCCGGAGAAAGGATTTGGCGGCCAGGCTGTGATCAATGAAGATGGAACATATACCATAACCAACGATTCCGGCGGTCTGGTCCTCGGTACTTATCAGGTCAGCGTGGTCCCCCCCACGATTGAAAAATCGTTTGGGCCCGATACGCCTCCCTCCGAAGTTCTGAAGGAAATGCCGAACATACCTCAAAAGTACCATTATCCCAAATCCAGCGGTTTGAGCGTCGAAATCAAAGATGGGGAGAACACATTTGATATCGATATGCAATAAGGACGCCTGGCTTTACCTCAGCACGCCTCGCTGCTTCTGCTGAGGAATTCTGTTTCATTATTGCGGAAAAAGGATACAAATCTGACGCATACTCTGATTGCTTCGAGTCGGCTGCTACCCTATGATCGAAGATCAACGTCTGTTTAAATGACGTTGATCTTGTCATTCCCTGAATCTGACCTGTGACGCCGCTCAACATGAAAGAGACACCTGATGAGACAACGCCGGATTTTCACATTCCTGGGGCTGATCTTCCTGATCGTCGGACAACCGGTTCAAAGTGAAACGGAAACGGTACCGTTTGTTGCCGGTTTCGATCGTTTCGCCCGCCATGACGAACTGGAACCGCACGCGGGAGGCCAATTGCTGATCAGTGAGCTGAGTTGCGTCGCCTGTCATCCCTCACAGCGTTCTGAACTGCAACCCAAGCGGGGTCCCCGCTTAACGGGAGCCGGCAATCATCTGCAGCAGAAATGGATTCGCGAATTCCTCGCCGCACCGCAAATCACCAAGGCAGGCACCACGATGCCTGATGTACTGCACGGTCTGCCGCCTGAAAAAAAGCAGCAGACGATCACCGCATTGACCGCGTTTCTCGCAGCGCAACAGTCTGCCTATCCCGAGATCAAAGCCACCGGTGCCAACCCGGTTCCTCACGAATTCTGGAAGAAAGGCAACGTCGAACAGGGTCAGGAACTGTATCACAAAATCGGTTGTGTCGCCTGCCACGAACCCGATGAAAGCTATGAGCCCGGAGAAACCAAAATTTCTCCCTCTGATAAAATGCTCGCGCAGCTTGATCCTGAAGATATCAAAGAACTGGGACTGGCGGCCGCCGGCCGCCCGGTCAATTCGGTTCCCCATGGAAACCTGCCTGCGAAATACACAGCGAAATCATTGACCTTTTTTCTGCTCAATCCCGAACAGACGCGCCCCGCGGGAAGGATGCCGCAACTCAAACTCAAAGCAGTCGAAGCAGCCGACATCGCTGCCTACCTGCTGCGAAATCAGACGGAGTCACAGACTGCAGAGGAAAGCTCCACCGCGACAGACTTAGTGGCAGAGGGAGAGCAATTGTTCGTCGAACTGAAATGTGTGAACTGTCACGATGCCAAAAAACTGAAGCCAACAGAGATTGCTCAACCACTGGCAAAATTGAAACCTGCGGCTGCCACCAGCTGCATGCACGACGCTCAGAAAAACATGCCTGCGTACTCTCTGGACCAGCAGCAACAGACGGCGATTGAGCAGACCCTGGCAAGTCTACCCGACCAGAAAACTTCCAGCCCGAAACAGCAGCTGGATTTTCAGGTGCTGCAGCTCAACTGTTATGCCTGCCATGAACGGGATAAACGGGGGGGCGTCGGCTTCAACCGCAAACCTTACTTTGAAACCGCTGCACACGTCGACCTGGGTGATGAAGGCCGCATTCCTCCCACACTGACCGGGATCGGTTATAAACTGCAGAAGAAATGGCTGTCGAAAGTCCTCAATGGTTCTGGCGACATCCGCTCTCACATGCAGGCACGCATGCCCGTCTTTCCCAAACAACAGGTCTCTGCACTGCCTACCGCTTTTGAAAAAGTCGATGGCAAAGCGCAACTGCCTGACAGCAAAGTTTTCCCCAATCATGACAAACTGGCTTCGTCAGGTCGCATTATGCTGGAGACCGGCTGCATCCAGTGTCATCCGATTCGAGGTGAAAGCATGCCGGGCGTAGTCGGCACCGATCTGGGTGATGTTACCAACCGCGTGCATCCCAGCTGGTTCCGCGAATTTCTGCTCGACCCCGCTTCCCTGAAACCGCGCACCCGCATGCCCACGTTTTTCCCAGGCGGACAGAGTCAGAACAAGGGTCTGCTCGACGGTAACGTGGATCAGCAGATCGCAGCACTCTGGGGCTACCTGAAAGCGGGATCCAAACAGCCACTGCCTGAAAAAATTCTGGAAGCGAAATCCAAAAACTACGAACTGGTTCCCGACAAACGTCCGATTGTTCTGCGCACCTTCATGCAGGAAGCCGGAACCCATGCCATCGCGGTCGGCCTGCCGGAGAAGGTCCATTTCGCCTTTGATGCAGAACAGGTCCGCCCCTCGCTCGCCTGGAAAGGTCGATTCCTGGATGCACAGGGAACCTGGTTCATCCGCTTCGCTCCTCCCGCCGACCCGCTGGGCGGTAATGCAGTTCTGTTGCCTGCCGGCGCACCGGTGGCACTCCTGAAAAGTCAGCAGCAGCCCTGGCCCGTCTATTCACCGGATGCGAACGAGCTGCAATTCCGAGGATACCGCGTCGATGCAGCAGGCGTTCCGACCTTTCTGTATCGCTGTGGAAAATTCGACATAGAAGACCGTTTCGAAGCGACCGAAAAACAGGCTCTTAAAAGACGACTGACCATCAAAGGCAGTCCACAACAGAGCGATTCAGAGAAACTCTGGCTGCGTGGCCTGACCGGTAAATCTCTGAAGCAACTGAATCCCACGACCATGCAAAACCAGGCGGGCCTCCAGGTTTCGGTCTCATCTGTACTGGCGAAAGCCGGTCTTCTTCGCAAACACGACAGCCAGTCTGACTGGATCATCCCTGTACCTGCTACATATAACACGACAATCGAGGTGACCTACCAATGGTAACACGCACGATCCTGTTTACATTGACATTACTTTGCATCACATTGGCCGGCAGCGCTGGCGACATTCAGTCCGTGTTTGCAGAGAGTGAAGCGGACTACTACCGCCTCGACTCAATCATGACCCCCAAAGCGCAAACCGAATCGCGGGCCGCCAACTGGAAACCGGCACCTGGTGATCTGGTGCTGGAAGTCAGCGGTATCGCCGTGCTCGATGATCATCGCATCGCCGTCGCCATCCGCAAGGGGGAGATCTGGATCATGGATGGCGTGTATGAAGAGCCTCCCAAAAACGTCACCTACAAACGCTTCGCAACGGCCCTGCATGAACCGCTGGGGCTGATCTATAAAGATGGCGCTTTCTACACTGTACAACGCAGCGAACTCACGCGCATTCGCGATACTGACGGCGATGGCGTCGCCGATGAATATCTGACCGTCGCCAAAGGCTGGGGTGTCACCGGTCATTACCATGAATATGCCTACGGCCCCGTACTCGACCACGATGGAAACATGTGGCTCACATTAAACATCGGACTGGGACTGAAAAAAGAGCACAAATCGCGGGCGGTCACCGATCCGACGCTGGGCTTTTCACAAGGCCGCTGGCGCGGCTGGGGCATGAAGTGTACTCCCGACGGAGAGCTGATTCCCGTCTGTGCGGGCATGCGGTCTCCGGCCGGTCTGGGAGTAAATCGTGCCGGCGATGTATTCTACACCGATCAGCAGGGAAACTGGGTCGCCACCAACTCGCTGCATCATATGCGCGAAGGCGCGTTCTTTCATCATGTCGAAGCGCTCGCGTCGATGAGTCTTCCCGGTTCTCCCGTTAAGGGAATCAAAGAAATCCCCAACGGTCTGCCTTTCCCGGAAGCCCTCAAACGCATGCCACAACTCAAACCGCCGGCAGTCTGGTTCCCGTATAAGAAAGCCGGCCAGTCGGCAACTGATATTATGCTCGATGACAGCGGCGGAAAATTCGGTCCCTTCGATGGTCAGTTTTTTGTCGGCGAGTTTACACAGGCTTCCATCCAGCGCGTCTTCCTGGAAAAAGTGGACGGCGAATACCAGGGGGCCTGCTTCCCCTTTCGGAGCGGTTTCGCTTCTGCAGTACTTCGCATGGATCAGGGAACGGACGGCAGCATGTTTGTCGGCCTGACCAACCGGGGCTGGAGCAGCCTGGGCACCGCCTCTTATGGCCTGCAGAGACTGGTCTGGACGAAAAAAATGCCGTTCGAAATCAAAGAGATGCGGGCACAACCCGAGGGATTTGAACTGGTCTTCACGAAACCGGTTGACCGTAAGACAGCTTCAGACCCGAAGTCCTATAAGCTGCAGAGCTACACCTACACCTATCACTCTTCCTACGGCAGCGATGAAATTCTGCCTCGTAACCTGGAGATCGAAAACATCACTGTTTCGGACGACGGTTTGAAAGCGGAACTCAAAGTGAAAGGCTTGCGCGAACTGTATGTGCATGAACTCAATGCAGACGGGGTGAAAAGCAAAGAGGGTCAGTCGCTGCTGCATCCCGATGCTTATTACACATTGAATCGCATTCCGAAAAAATAAAGACCTGCGTCTTCAATTCAGAAAGCCGCGTTCGCGTAATTCCTGAATATTACCGGGTGCACTTTCCCAGACCCGCTCCGCGGCATACCGCATCACGGCAATACCTCCCATGCCGGGCGGTGCGCTGAGGATCGCCACGTGTTCCTCCTCTTCGTCGTCCAGTTGACGATTCAGTTTAGCGACCGCCTCTTCGATGCTGTCGCTCACGATCCGCTCGGGGCCGCTGGTATTGGCAAATTTCAGATTCGAAAATCCAGCGGTCCGCGATAGCAGAAAAGCAGCCAGGTCGGCTTCTTCCTGCTCTTCGAAAAAGTTGCGGAACTCCGGCTCCATGCGATCGGGGGTAATGATCATCGGACGGGTAACGCTGACTTCCCCTTTACGGATTTTGACAGTCGAACCACGCTCTGCGGCACCACAAACCAGGTAATAAGGCAGCTTCTGATCGCCGAATGTAAATAAAGAGAAATTCACGGGGCGCTCAATCCGTACCGCAGTCCATATTTCGAAGAAGCGCTGTTCATCGAACTCGTGTGAAAAATTCATCTGGTTCCAAACGGGTTGAATAATAGTACGGCAAGTAAAACGATTCTGTCCAGCGGGATGATTAACTCAGTTTCTTCAACTTGCTGACACGTCCGGTAGAAACCCATTCGGTCACAAACAGGTTCCCTGACTGATCGAAACAGGCATCGTGCGGGTGCACGAACCGACCGGCCTGCCAGGTTTCAGGCTGTGTACGCACTTTAAAGCCATCCAGGACTTTATTCGTCCAGTCCTGGTCATATCCCAGGTGCGTGATGACCTGATTCTGCTTATCAAACAAGGTCACACGCGCGTGCAGATCGGAGACGACCATGATGTCTCCCTGGATATCAATATCGGCCGGAAAGCTGACCGTATTGACAAAACCAAGATGTTTTCCATCGAGCGAGAAATACTGCAGACGATGATTGGCCCGGTCGCACACCGCAATTTTCGGTGTCCCATCCCGTTCATCCAGCCACATCCCGTGCGGGGTTTTCATTTTGCCAGGCTCGGTTCCACTTCCGCCCCAGTAGAATTCGGGTTTCCCCTCTTTCGTGTACTTGTGGATAAAGTGAGAACCATAACCATCGCCGACATAAAATCCTCCGTCTGGAGCGAAGGCAATATTCGTGGGGCTGTAACGCTGCTTTGTATCTGTATAGTGTTCGGGAGCAGCAGGTCGTCCGATCGTCCAGACGACTTCGCCGGACAGACTGGTTTTCGCTACAACGCCATGCTTCGTATCAGAGAGATACAAAAACTCGTCGCTACCTTCTTTACGAACATCAATCCCGTGTCCGCCGCCATGATATTCCTTCCCGAATGAGCGAACGAATTTCCCAGCCGGGTCGAAGACCACAATTGCATCCATGGGAGTTTTGGTTTTGGAACGATGCTTGATATAAACCAGGCCCGAGGAATCGACGCACACGCCATGCGTCTCGCCCCATTGGATATGTCTGGGAACCTCACCCCAGTTATGCATCGCTTCGTACTGAAATGAGCCTTCACCCAGGACCGGTGGTTTACTGCCCGCTTTGTCTTCCGCGCCGAGTATGGCGGGGGCAAAAAAACTGCCTGCGACAGCCGCACTGGCGGTCTTCAGGAAGGAACGGCGGGAATCGGTCTGGCGTGAATTCAGAGCTGAGCGTTGATCCATAAAAACGGGTACCTGGCAACAATAAGTCGTGAAAATCTGTTGTTTTAACCATGAGAGAAATGACTTCTCCTGTTCGATCTTAACGCACACATTGACCGCTTCTCAATTGAGGATGTCAAAAAATAGGGTATTCTGACAATGTTCTCCGTAGATCCCCGCCTCGTTTCACGTACAACTCCCAGAGACACGCCAATTAAGATGGTCATCCCTGCGCGGATGTGGTATGAGAGGTTCACAGCGTTAAATAAACGTTTACCCTGACTGTTACTGACTTTAACTTCATCCATTCCTGCTGATTTCCTCTGAAAAGGAAGGGAATACCATGAATGCCACCAGCACGATTCCCGTTTTGTTCACCATCGTGTCACTGTTTTTTCAGCAAACTCTGATCGCCGATGACGACAAATCGACGGGCACATCCGAATTGAAGATTGATTCGGTACTGGTCAGTCTGATTGAAGAAGTCGAAGTCCCTGCACGGGAAGTCGGCCAGCTGAATACAATCAAAGTCAAAGAGGGTATGACGGTCGAGAAAGGGGAGGTACTGGCCCAGATCGAAGATTCCGAGGCCATGCTTCTGTTACAGCAGGCCAAACTGGAATATGAAATGGCGCGACTCAAAGCCGCCAATGATGTCGATCTCCGCTTTGCGCGGAAAGCGTACGAAGTCGCCAACGCAGAACTGCAGCGGGCCGAAGATTCGATCAAAAAATATCCCAAGAGCATTTCCAAAACCGAACTGGATCGCCTGAAGCTGACCGCGGAAAAATCGGAACTGGAAATCGAACAGGCGTCCGAAGAACGCAAGACGACTCAACTGGAAGCCAGCCTGAAACGGAACGCCGAACAGATTGCGAACCTGGCAGTACAGCGGCGAAAAGTAGTTTCCCCGATCAAAGGCATGGTCGTGCAGATAATGATCCGCAATGGTGAATGGGTACGTCCCGGTGATACCGTCCTGCGGATTTTAAGGCTCGACCGACTGCGGGCCGAAGGACTGATTAACGCCTCGCGTCTGCAGGAACAGGATCTGATGAATCACCCGGTCACACTGGTCGTGAATCCCGGCACGAAACAGGTCATGGAATTCCAGGGAAAAATTTCCTTTGTCAGTCCCGAAATCAATCCGGTCAATAATCAGACGCGCGTCTGGGCCGAGATTGAAAACCCGGACCTCAAACTGAAACCGGGGATGCGGGCTTCCTTAATCATTAAATAAACCCGATCGATTCAGAAAGCGACTCCAGCCACCATGTCGTTCGGTCCTCAAGACTTTTCGAACCAGCCACTGCGACTGAGAATGCGGGCCGACCTGCATGTGCAACCGCTGCAGTTTGGCGGGAAAAAATACTGGGGTATTAAGGACCCGATTTCTCTGCAGTATTATCAGCTGCGCGATGAAGAATATTTTATTCTGCAGCAGCTGGATGGACGGGCGTCCTTCGATGTCATTCGGAAAAATTACGAACAACGGTTTCTGCCTCAAAAACTGCAGGCCTCGCATCTGCAGGGCTTTCTCTCACGACTGCATCAATCCGGCCTGATCATCGCTGATGCCTTCGGTCAGGGTGAAATCCTGCTGGACCGCCAGTTGCAGAAACAGCAGCAGGCGCGGCGGGCACGCTGGATGAACCCGCTGGCGATCCGCTTTCGTGGCATCGACCCGCATCGCCTGTTGAACTGGCTGCAGCCGAGGACCGCAGTCTGTTTTACTCCCCTGTTTCTGCTGGCAGCGTTAACGCTGATGGGATCCGCGGTGACATTGATTTGCACCCATCTGGACGCGGTGATCAACCAGCTCCCCGACTTTGCCACCTTCTTCGAAGCGCGGAACCTGGTGCTGCTGGCCTGCAGTCTGGCGCTGGTCAAAATTGTGCATGAGCTGGGACATGCGCTCGCCTGTAAACAGCTGGGAGGCGAGTGCCGGGAAATGGGCGTGATGCTGCTGGCGTTCATCCCCTGTCTTTACGTGAACGTCAGCGATGCCTGGACCATGCGCGAAAAGTGGCATCGGATCATCGTGAGTTCCGCCGGCATCTTCGTGGAACTGGTGATCTCTGCGATCTGTGTGTTTCTCTGGTGGTTTTCCTACCCCGGGCTGTTCCATTCACTCTGCCTGAATATCGTCGTGGTCTGCTCGGTGAATACACTGCTGTTGAACGGAAACCCGCTGCTCCGCTACGACGGTTATTATATTCTGCTCGATCTGCTGGAAGTCCCCAACCTGCGACAACGGGCACAGACGATCGTTTCCAATCGACTCCATCACTGGTTTTTCGGCCACAAAGCAGAGACTCTGTTGAAAGAGCCCCGGCGATTGAGACGCTTTCTGTTCGCGTACGGTATCGCCTCGGCGATTTATCGCTGGTTTATCGTGTTCGCCATTCTGACCGTCTGTTATTATGTTCTGGAACCTTACGGCCTGGAAATTATCGCACAGGTCATGGGGGTCTTTGTGCTGCTGGGAATGTTAATCGTGCCTGTGAAATCTGCTGCTGTTGAAATTCAAACATATTCCAAAGCGGGCCAGATCCAATGGCGGCGTTTTACGATTCGCACAGCTGGCGTACTGCTGTTCTTCGCCGGACTGCTGTTGATTCCCCTGCCTCACCGGATCACGGCTCCCGCTCTGATTGAACTCAGAAATGCCAAACACGTTTACGTCACCGCGCCCGGCTTTCTCCAATCGATAACAACCCCGCAAACCTCGATTGCGCAGGGTGCAGTCATTGCTGAACTGTCCAATGAAAATATTAAACAGGATCTCCTCAAGTTGACCGGGCAGATCAGCGAACAGGAAATTCGAATTGCCACCCTCGAACGCCGCCAGCTGGATGATCCGGAAGCAGCACAGGAACTCCCCACAGCACGGGAACAGCTGCTCGATCTCAAAGACCAGTTGAAGCAGAGGCAGACCGACCAGCGTCGGCTCACACTCAAAGCCCCGATCGCAGGAACATTGATCCCTGCCCCACGAAAAACGGGTAACCCCGATGAGGCGGATCTGTCCGCCTGGACCGGTTCCCCCTTTGATGCGGATAACCGGAACTGCTTTCTGGATCGGGGTACCTGGCTCTGTTCACTCGGCAATCCTGATCAACTGCAGGCGCGACTGATTGTGGATCAGGAACATGTTGAATTTGTTGAGCCCGGACAGGGCGTGCGCATTTTACTGGATGAATATCCGGGTGAAGTCTTAACAGGGACGATCCAGGAAATTGCAGAAATCGACCTGGATGATCTGCATCCCAACCTGATTCACCGCGAAGAACTCACCACCGAAGTCGATTCCTCCGGAAAACAGCAGCTCAGCAGTACTTCCTATCTGGCCCTGGTCACGCTGACAACACCAGCCGAACAGCCCCTGATTCACTCGACCGGACAGGCCAAAATTGCCGTACCCCCGGAATCGCTGGGAAAAAAGGCGTATCGCCAGCTGAGAAAGACCATTCGACTGTTCCAATAAGCAATCACACATACTTTGTAAACTGCCTGGTTTTACATTCTGGTGAGATAGAGAATCAACGTTTGCAGATTCGGTAAGAATTGCTAAAATTCCGCGACTCAAATACAGCAGATGATCGATTAATAAAACAGCAACATATTTTTCCAGCAGACGGCGGCAAGGAGGCTTCCCGATGACCGATTCCAACACGAATCCCTCTTCGACTTTTAATATAGTGGTTCTCTCAGGTGGAGAATCGGCTGAAAGTGAAATCAGCCTCAAAAGTGGTGAGACGGTCGCGCGGGCCCTGTCATCGCGCGGGCATCAGGTCAAGATCGTTGACCCCTCCCTGGTGGATCTGGACCGTTTTGACTGGACCGGCTGCGACGTTGTGTTCCTCGCCTTACACGGAACGTATGGGGAAGATGGCACGATTCAATCGACGCTGGATCGACTGGGCATTCCCTACTCCGGCTGTGATGCTGCCACTTCAAAACTGGCATTCAGCAAGTCGGCATCGAAAGAACGCTTCATTCAGCATAACGTGAATACGCCCTCTTATGTGCTGATTCACGAATCAGACGATGCCGGTCGCATTGAACAGCATGCCCGCAGTATGGGTTACCCCCTGGTCGTCAAACCCGATGCGCAAGGCTCCAGCCTGGGTGTGACGATTGTGAAATCTCCCGAAGAATTACCACAGGCGCTGGCACGCTGTTTCCATTACGATTCGTTCGGCATCCTGGAATCAGCCATCAAAGGCACCGAATGGACCGTTACGGTTGTCGATGACCAGGTGCTCCCGCTGATTCAGATCCAGACGCCTCACGAATTCTTTGACTATGAAGCCAAGTACACTGAAGATTCGACGCAATACCTGTTTGAATTCGATCTGCCGACGAACGTGATTCAGGCAATTATCAAAACAGGCGTCAATGCCTGCACGGCGCTGGGTACGACCGGCATTGTCCGGGTGGACCTGCTGGTCGACCGTTTTCAGCAGCCCTGGGTTCTGGAAGTAAATACCATTCCCGGTTTCACCGATCACAGCCTGGTTCCCAAAGCAGCTGCTAAGGCAGGCATCGATTTTGGCGAATTGTGCGAGCAGGCTCTGACCAACTGCCTGAAAAAAGTCACAACCCGCCCGCAAAACTGATAAAGTCTCACCAGTCGGCCTGATTCACTGAAGAATCCTCTGTTTTTCAGTGAGCGTCGCAACACGGACCGCTTCATATTGCGATAATTATTATACAGAGACCGTGCGCAGACGCTTCCGGCGGTCTAATGTTCTTCTAGAGCGCATCACATTTAACCATAGCGTCTCTCAATCTCATATACTCGGTCCAAATGGCCTTGGAGACGCTACAGTAAAACTGGAAACAGTCTACCCCCGATCTACTGCGGTTCGCAGCCCGATGATTTGTCAAAGGTCCACGATAAACCAGAGCACATGAGTCGAAAAACACGCAAAAAACGACCTGCCAAAAAGAAGGTCGAAGTGGTTGAAGAAGAAGAGGAAACAGGGGAAGAATCGCCTTCCCTGTTCAGCCCTTCGACATTGATCCGCCTGTTGTTTCGCCCGAAAGTTCTCCTGGTTCTGGCGGTGGCGGTGACCGGTCTGTTCTTTTTTCAGAAGGTGAAGCAGCAGATTCCCGATCTGTCTCAGCGCGAAGAATACCAGATCGAAACCAAAGAGCTCTCCCTGCAGCCGGCACCCCCGCATTATGTCCCGATCGACATTGTCGACCAGGTCATCAAGCGCAGTGAATTGCCCGCGCGGGTTTCCCTGCTTGATCAGGGTCTGGTACTCAAGATCGCCGACGCGTTCCAGAAACATCCCTGGGTGGAGAAAGTCATTTCCGTCCGCAAAACGAACACGGTGGAAGTGGAAATACTGTTTCGCAAGCCGGCAGCGATGGTCGAATTGAAGCAGGGTCTGTTTCCCGTCGACAATGCGGGGGTCCTGTTACCGCCAGAAGATTTCTCTGTCTCTGATGCCCGCCGCTTCCCGATCATCACCGGCGTCAGTTCGATCCCGGACGGACCCGCAGGCACTTCCTGGGGCGACTTGTCTGTCACGGGAGCAGCCCAGCTGGCAGAAGCACTGGGGCCCCACTGGAAAGAACTGGATATCGTCTCCATCGAAGCCCCGCCGCGCGTGACTGCCGACGTCACGCTGGACGACCTGATCTATCGCCTGATCACTGCCGGCGGTTCGGAAATTGTGTGGGGTCGTTCGCCGAAAAGTCAGCGACGGGGCGAATTACGCGTCGACCAGAAAATCGGCAAGCTGGAAAAATACTACCGCGATTACGGCGGCTTCGATCGTCCGCATGGTCCTTATGAAATCGACATTCGCCACTGGCAGGAAATTTCCCGCCGCCCGCTCAAACAGCAGAGCAGTCAACGTACGCTGATGCGTCGCTGAACTTATTTGCTTTTCACGGTGACTTCAAAATTCACATCAGATGCGTCCTTGGTCACCTCGATCTCCGTTTTATATTCAGTAAATAACATCGGGGGATCGCCACCCGGGATTGTCGCCTCGGTCGAAGCGTAGCCGTTCAGCATCGCGATATGTGGCCCCGAAACAGGGCCTTTCTCCGGATCGGTATGCCAGTAACCATTTTCAATCGTACCGACGGCACCGGGTCCCTGATTTCCCTTCGTCGTATCAGGCATCAGAATGACCTGTCCCGCCGGTACCGGTTGACCGTTATGCAGCACCTCCCCTGAAAGTACGAAACGTTCCGGACCTGACGAACTCGCTCCGCAAGCTGTCAGGAACAGGCAACTGACCACCAGGCTCAACCAGCAGTACAACTTCGATTTCATGAGTTGATATTTCAAAATTCATATCCTCCCACGGGCAAGCCGTCTGCAATGATCCCCAGAGTCTGATAAGTGCTCAAGTCGATATTTTCACTGATAAAATGCACGGAGCCATCACCCATCAGAAAATGCGCCCCACCGATGTGGTTACTCCCAAAATAAGAAGTAGCTACCTCAAGTTTGTAACCGTCGCGATGCGGAACGAACGAAGAGCCGTTGATTGGCAGGTAAGCGCCACCAACCTGAGCCGGTGCATCTCCCCAGGACGTCGTCGCCCAGGTCATCCAGTAGGTTGCCGCCGAACCGCTGCTCGCCCAGAGCGTCTGATAGCGGCTCTCCCCCAGCATGAAGACATTCGAAGAGCCATCTGTAATATCACGCATGCGGGTACTGGAGTCTGAATAAAAAATCCCGTTGAAGAAATACGTGCGGATATTATAAGCCCGACAGGCTTTTCCGATCGCAGCCATCGCGGTGTAGTCGCCGCCTCCCTGCACCCCCAGGTAATTGTTATTGGCCAACGATTCATTGGAATTCGGATCGGACGGACATTCGAAGTTGACGTTTCGCTGTTCCTGCAATGTCTCGTTCACCGCATCTCCGGATCCATTTTGCAGGTTCCGGAACTTCGCGTTGAAGTCAAACTTGTTATAGAGCGTGGATTGTTCAATGTATGGTAATATCAAAATGGTCCAGGGGGCAGAACGTGTGCCTCCGATCGTACAGGTTCCCCCCGATGAGCCACGGCGGGCCGCAGTTTCGACATAAGCAGGAGGCAGGCGATTGAAGGTATCGTGATAATTGTGAAGTGCCAGCCCCAGTTGCTTCAACTTGTTCTTGCAGGTTGAACGCCGTGCTGCTTCACGGGCCTGCTGAACCGCCGGCAACAGGAGTGCGATGAGAATCGCAATGATGGCTATGACAACTAATAATTCAATGAGTGTGAAGCCACGCTGCTGTCTTCTGTGAGAGCTCATGTAAAAAATCCTTAGTCGAATCTTTACAGAGGTTGACATGAGCCCTGCCGCACCACTTCTATTAAGTAAACCATACTAATAGAACATTTGACTAATGCAAGTACATATTTTCAGACTTTTGTACGATTTGAGTTTTCTACAGTAAAGCACAATTTTAATGCGGAAAGTGGAGATTGCATTTTTATAATGAATTCGCGCCAGTCATCAGAGTTTGAAAACCATTTCAGGCAGGAGAGTTAAGATGAACCAGGAAGAAGTCGTCCGCCAATATCAATCTCAGGGATTCGTACATCTTCCAGCCTGGTATGGCGAGGAAACCCTGGATGAAATCAGGTCTGCCGTCGAACGCTATAACCGGGAAGTCGTACCGGGTGTGCCTGAAAGTGATGTCGTCTTCGAAGCTGATGGTACCGCCATCCGCAATTGCTGGCGGATGCAGGCGCATGACCCCTTCTTTACCAGACTTCCTGCAGAAGAACGTCTGCAGACCCTGATTACAGAACTGGTTAACGGCACGCCGACCTGCATGGGTGTCGAGACCTTCAATAAACCAGCGAAGGTAGGATCGGGTGTGCCGCCACATCAGGACAATGCTTATTTCTGTCAGGATCCGCCGGATGTACTCACCGTCTGGATCGCTTTGGATGATGTCACACCGGAAAATGGTCCCGTTCATTATCTGCCTGGTTCGCATACGCAGGGCGTGCACGAGCATGTGCCTTCCGGGGTCAAAGGCAATTCGTTTGGTTTGGCGAAAACGGTGGACGAAACGCAGGCGAAAGCTGCATTGCTCAAGGCAGGCGATATTCTGATTCATCACTGTCAGACGATTCACTTCAGCGCGCCGAATGTCAGCGATTTTCCCCGCCTGGGCCTGCTGCTCGTTTTTCGTGGCGAACACACGCAGGATTCCCAGGAAATGAAAGCCGCGTACCAGAAAGCACGGGCATTGATGGAAGCGGGTACCTCTTGAAACCTGACTCTCTAAGTTGGCAGTGTTTCTGTTTCTTCCGCTGTCTTCATCTCTAAAGTGGACTCTGCTGGTTCATCAATCAGATATCTGGTGCGCAGTTTTAAGAACGGCGACTCAATGAACCGAAAACTGAGAGCGGCAACAGGCACCATTATTAAAAAGCCCAATACGGAAAAACAAAATGCGATCGGCATGCTTGAAACGGGCATGATATATCTTTCCAAGAGCAAAAGGATGAGCTTCTGAAAAAACATGTGTAGTAAATAAATGGAATAAGAATAGGTGCCGATTAGAGCAACAAATCGGGACACTCTACCGTGAGAATGCACAAAAGAATTATCGTACCAGGCAATGATTAAAGCATAAACCAGACCTTCAATCGTTGGTAAATAGACCCAGACAAGACGATTGGAAGGATAGGAAGGATTATGAAAAAAGCCACCTGCTTTATCAAAATACCAGTAAAAAATGGCGAAGGCTGTGAATCCACTCAGAACCAGGAAGTGACGTCCTTGAATATAATCCCGCAGTTGGAACGCAATCATCCCCAGTAGAAATTGATCGATCCGACCCACGATCGTCAAGTACGCAAGCGATTGAATATGGCCGACTTCTTCGCGCAGCATTAACCGCAGCAGAATAGCACAACAGACTGTCAGGCAGAGGGAATATTTTGATTTGCGTGAGAGATACAATAAAATCGGCAGCACTAAATAGAAGTGAAATTCCACAGTGATCGACCAGCCTCCGTTTGGCAGAATCGGCATGACCACACCTTTAAGCATCTCAAGGAAATAGCGGACCGGGGTAGTTGTACCATGCAAGCATTCATAGATACCCTGCATTGTCACCATAAAAAATAATAAGGGGGCCAGCCTTAAAAAACGATTCCACAAAAATGAACCGTATTTGATTCTCTTTCCATCCAATAGCTTAGCAAATAAATATCCGCTAAGAGTCATGAAAAGTGCAACGCCCGTGTGCCCCTCATTCACGAGGGAAAAAGGGATAAACGTGGGGTCATAACTGAAGGGGAACGGGATATGTATAAAGTGAAATGAAAAGACCATAAAGGCAGCAATCGCCCTGAGATGATCTAAGCCAATATAATATTTCCCTGCTGATGATTTCATGCTGCGGAACGATTCACTGGTTCTGTTGAATTAAAAAAATATTCTGATCCATCACTGTCAGTCGATTCACTTCAGCGCGCCGCATGTCAGCGATTTTCCCCGCCTGGGCCTGCTGCTCGTTTTTCGTGGCGAACACACGCAGGATTCCCAGGAAATGAAAGCCGCCTACCAGAAAGCACGGGCATTAATGGAAGCGGGTACCTCTTGAAACCTGACTCTCTAAGTTGGCAGTGTTTCTGTTTCTTCCGCTGCCTTCATCTCTAAAGTGGACCCAGCTGGTTCATCAATCAGATATCTGGTGCGCAGTTTTAAGAACGGCGACTCAATAAACCGAAAACTGAGATACCCGATGGGAACCATCAGCAAAAAGCCTGTTACGGAAAAGCAGAATGCAATGTAGAAATTAGTAATCGGCAAAACATATCCATGCAGGAGTCCGATAAAAAATCCGGTAAAGAAATAATGCAACAGGTAAATGGAATAAGAATAGGTGCCGATCAAAGCAATAAACCGGGACCCCCAGCTTTGAGAATGCGAAAAAGAATTATCATACCATGCAATAAGAAGCCCGTAAGTCAGTCCCTCCAGAGTCGGAAAATAAACCCAGATCGAACGATTTGAAGGATAACTGGGACTATTATAAAATCCACCGGACCGATCAAAATACCAGTAAAACAGTGAGAAAGCGGCAATACTGCCCAGGACCAGCAGATGCCGTTGTTTAATCCAGGATTGCATTTGAAAAGCGATCATTCCCAACAGGAACTGATCAATACGACCAACGATCGTCCAGTAAGCCAACTCCTGAACCTCCCCCCTTACCTGAAAAATGATCAACCGAATAAGAATCGCACAACAAACCACGAAACTGAGAGCGTACTTCGAAGCCCTCGAGAGGTATAACAATATTGGAAGCAGCAGGTAAAAATGGAATTCAACCGTAATCGACCAGCCCCCATTGGGCAAAGTTGGTTTAATCAAGCCGGTTAAATAATGCTCGCAGATCGACAGGACAGAGGCGCCGCGGTAATAATATTTGATACTGTTCAGGGCGAGTACAAATAGCAACAAGGGAGCCAATCTCAAAACCCGGTTCCAGAGAAAAGATCCATACCGGATTCGTTTCCCATCCAGCAACTTGGCAAACAGATACCCACTCAATGTCATGAATAAAGCCACTCCCGTGTGTCCTTCATTGAACAGTGAGAGCGGAAATAGGGAAGGTGTATAAGTAAAAGGAATCGCTGTATGAATGAAATGCCAGGAGAACACCATGAATGCAGCCAGAGCCCTGAGGTGATCCAGCCCGATATAATATTTTCCTGTAGAAGATTTCATTTCTTTGTGGAACCACTCACGTTTGATAATACCTGATCGATGCCTGCGCACCTTTCTCGCCAGATCCTGTTTACATTTTTGTAAAAGCAGCTTACTACCAAACGCAAGGAAATTGTGACTGTGACATAAACATTTATCGACCTGTCAATTTTTTGGTCCAATCGTAGCGTTTGACACCAGAGAATCGTGCAGACCGCGGCTGCTGTTCCCGGTGGATCAATCATGTGTTCACATCACAGAGAGTCAAATTACCGGTGAAAACAGTCGAAATCGCGAAGAAATGGGGAGCCAGCCTTACTTTCCGCTGATTTAAAGTGACTTGCGTACCCCGTCCCGCTTGATTTTCCGTGTTTTGACGCTTAGATAAGGTATTCAGCAACACGTTTCCGTTATCAGAGGAAGCGGTGGTCCGTTTGTTGACTTCAAAAAAACAGTGCCCTAAAATCGCTATCTTAGCATTGTTTATTAATTCTTTAGAAAGACACAGGGAGAGAATCGATTCAGCAGGCCTGATTTGAACAGGTTGCTGATCCGCATTTTCGGTTCTTATTTCGCTCGCCAAATAAAACAAAGGGGAATGACAACGATGAGTGACCAGGCTAACGAAAATATTGAAAGTGTGCTTCAGGAAACTCGATCATTTCCGCCGCCAGCCGAGTTTGTGGAACAGGCCAATATCTCCAGCATGGAAGAATACCAGGAACTCTGGAACCGGGCCAAAGATGATCCCGCCGGCTTCTGGGGCGATCTGGCACAAGACCTGGAATGGTCTCAGCCTTACGAGAGTGTAATTGAAGGCGAGATGCCGGAAACCAAATGGTTCAAAGGCGGTAAGATCAATGCTTCGGTCAACTGCATCGACCGCCACCTCGACAGCTGGCGCAAGAACAAAGCCGCGATCATCTGGGAAGGTGAACCAGGCGACACCCGCGTACTGCGTTATCAGGATCTCTACCGCGAAGTCTGCAAATTTGCCAACTGCCTGAAAAAACTGGGCGTTGAGACCGGCGACCGTGTGACACTCTATATGCCCATGGTTCCCGAACTCGCGATCGCCATGCTGGCCTGTTCCCGCATTGGCGCGACTCATTCCATTATCTTCGGTGGCTTCAGTGCTGACGCGATTGCCGACCGCAATAACGACGCCCAGGCAAAACTGGTCATCACCGCCGATGGTGGCTGGCGACGCGGCAAAAACGTTGCTCTCAAAGAAGCCGTTGATCAGAGCATGGAAAAATCTCCCAGCGTGGAAAAGGTGGTCGTGTACCGTCGCACTGGCTGTGAAGTGGATATGGTTCCCGACCGTGACTACTGGTGGCACGATCTGATGGAAGATGCCTCGCCGGAATGCGATCCGGTGGAACTCGACAGCGATCACCCGCTGTTCATTCTCTACACTTCTGGAAGTACCGGCAAACCCAAAGGGGTACAACACTCGACCGGCGGTTACCTGCTGGGAGCCAAAATGACCTCGGAGTGGGTCTTCGATCTGAAAGAGGATGATACCTACTGGTGCACCGCTGACATCGGCTGGATCACCGGACACAGCTACATTGTCTATGGCCCGCTTGCCAACGGTGCCACAACCGTGATGTATGAAGGTGCTCCCAACTGGCCCGATGAAGGTCGCTTCTGGGAAATCGTCGAAAAATACCAGGTTAATATTTTCTACACTGCACCAACGGCAATTCGCGCCTTCATTAAATGGGGCGATGAATGGCCGAACAAATACGATCTGTCCAGCCTGCGTCTGCTGGGAACCGTTGGTGAACCGATCAACCCCGAAGCCTGGATGTGGTATCACACCGTTATCGGACAGGAGCGCTGCCCGATTGTCGATACATGGTGGCAGACCGAAACCGGCGGCATCATGATGAGCCCGCTGCCCGGTGTAACCGCTACCAAACCCGGCAGTTGTACGACTCCTCTGCCGGGCGTCGTTCCGGATATTGTCTCAGCAGACGGCGAAAGTCTCGGCGATAACCAGGGCGGACTTCTGGTAATGCGTCAACCCTGGCCACACATGCTGCGAACCCTGTATGGCGACCACGAACGCTTCAAGGATGTCTATTTCAGCACGATTCCCGGTTGTTACCTGGCCGGTGACAGTGCCCGCCGTGATGAAGACGGTTACTACTGGATCATGGGTCGCATCGACGATGTGATCAATGTCTCCGGACACCGGCTGAGTACGATGGAAGTAGAAAGCGCACTCGTCTCGCATCCTAAGGTAGCAGAAGCTGCGGTCGTGGGTTATCCGCATGAACTCAAAGGGGAAGGCATCTGCTGCTTTGTCTCGCTGAAATCAGATGAAAGTCCGGACGAATTGAAAGAAGAACTGAAACAGCATGTGCGCACCCAGATTGGTGTCGTCGCGACTCCCGATCAGATCCGGTTCGCCGCTGCACTTCCGAAAACCCGCAGTGGTAAAATCATGCGACGCCTGCTCCGTGATATCGCTGCCGGCCGTGAGAGTACCGGGGACACCACGACACTGGAAGATTTCAACGTCATCGCCAATCTGAGCAAAAATGAAGACTGATCTCTTGAGTTGCTGAATCGGCAACTCGAAACCGAGATCTGTATTTACTCATTATATAATTTTGCAGGATGGCCGGTTTTCGACCATCCTGCTGTTTGTTTACCGCAGTCGAATTGAGGTACTGAGATGTCCGATGACCAGCTTTCTCAACTGTTTGAGCAGGTCCGTCAGGGGGCGCTGTCCGTGGAACAGGCTGTCGAACAATACCAGGAACAGGTGCCTCAGAAAACAGGCGCGCTTGCTTCCGCCAGTATCGACCTCGATCGCAGTTCACGCTGTGGCTACCCCGAAGTTGTCTACTGCGAAGGAAAAACATCTACCTCCCTGGTGGAAATTTTCACTCTGCTGCTGGAAGCAAAACAGCGCTGCCTGGGAACGCGGATTTCAGAAGCGCAGGCGGAAGTGGTACTCAAGCAGTTTCCCCAGGCGATCTATAATCAGACAGCCCGTACGATTCGCATCCCCGAAAAAGACGCCGCCTTCGATGAAGAACTGATCTCGGGAAGAATCGCCGTCTTAACTGCAGGCACCAGTGATCGCCCTGTTGCGGAAGAAGCCATCGAAACATTGATCTGGATGGGCTACGAGCCGGACTTCATCGTTGACGTCGGGGTCGCAGGTCCACACCGCCTGCAGGAGCAACTGCCGCGGATTCAGAATGTCTCGGCCATCGTGGTCGCCGCTGGTATGGAAGGCGCACTCCCTTCTGTCGTGGGAGGCTGGGTCTCCTGCCCTGTCATCGCGGTTCCCACCAGCGTCGGTTACGGCGCCAGCCTGGGAGGCATGGCGGCGCTGCTGGGCATGCTCAACAGTTGTGCTGCGAATGTGACTGTGGTTAATATCAATGCAGGCTTCAAAGCCGGTTTTATCGCCGGCCTGATCGCCGACCAGAAACAGAAAACCTCCTGACGCGTCCCCGACTCAACCAAGAGAGCCCTGCCATGTTGAACTCCCCCCTGCATTATAAATGCTGTCTCATCCTCTTCACTGTCATTGGTGTTCACACACTGGTCACGCCTCTCCCGGCCGCGGACTCGGATACTGATCCCGAATTCGCTCCCATTGTCCGTGTCGTCGATCTGAATGTGGGCGAGTCTGCGACTGTCACCCTCAGCAATGGCGAGCAGGTTCAGGTGAAGTTACTCGATCTCAAGGAGACCCGCGATCCCATTCGACAGGCAGTGCGGAGTGCCATCGTCACCGTCGAAGTGGACGGCGAAACCATCGAACTGGAATCGGGGATGTACAATCTGCCGCAGACGATTGGTAAAGTGCAGATCGACTGTTCGATTACCGGCGGTTACAACTCCAACGGCACACCCGCCTTCTGGGGGCTCGACAAGGACGCCCGTCTGCGATTCTGGCCCAAAGATTCGCCGCTGATTAAACCGGGTTCGTTTATCTACCCGGTCGAACAACGCTGGTTTGCGACACGCACCTGGTACGACAATGAACCGGTCGACGGAGGCACGAAAATCCTGCCGAAGATTTATTACCACAGCGGTCTCGATATCGGGGGTGCCGAGAAGCTCACACGTGTCATCGCCGCCACGGATGGGATTGTGGTTTCAGCCGGCGATGAAGTTCTGGATGCGCATAAAAAAAATACGCCGGTTGCACCGCGTTATGATGTCGTTTATCTCCGGGATGCCCGGGGCTGGTATTACCGTTACAGTCACCTGCACCAAATTAATGACCGCATCAAACCTGGACGCATCATCAAACAGGGTGACGAAATCGGCATCCTGGGAAAAAAAGGAGCCAGCGGCGGCTGGTCGCATCTGCACTTTGAAATCAAAAGCCGACAACCATCTGGTAAATGGGGCACGCAAGCGGGTTACGCGTTTATCTGGGAAGCATACCGCAATCAATACCAACCGGAACTGGTCGCCAACAGTCGTCGCAAACACTTTATCAAAGCGGGTGAATCAACGGTTCTGAAGGGAACGCAATCCTATAGCGTTAACGACAGCATTCAAAGCTACGACTGGACTTTTTGCGATGGTACGACGGCAACCGGAGCGGAAATCAAACGAACCTACGACAAACCCGGCGTCTATAATGAAATTCTGAAAGTCACCGACAAAGCAGGCAACGTCGATTACGATTTCGCAGAAGTGCATGTGCTCGATCCGCAAAACATGGAAGAGTATGTGCCACGCATTCACGCTTCTTACTGGCCTTCCCTCAATAACAAAGTCGGCGAACCGATTACCTTCAAAGTCCGCTCGTTCGGCAATACGACAGGGGAAGAAATCTGGGATTTCGGCGACGGCAGCCCGACGGTCAGCGTGAAATCGGACGGCAATGTAAAACCACTGGATGAAGACGGCTACGCGATCACGAAACACACCTATCAGAAAGCGGGCAACTACCTGGTGAAAGTCGAACGCAGCCGCGAGGATGGCGTGAAAGCGGTAACACACCTGCATGTGCGCGTAGAACCGTAATTCGATATCTCCACATCGTCCCGCGGGTGGTCCCGGATAAAATCCGGGATTGCCGTAGGCAACAGGAGGTAGCAGATTTCACGATGAGTGGTGCATCGACGCACCTTATTATGTCTGATGTCGATTAGTTGGTATCTCAACTATGATTTGCACATTAGAGCTGCAACCTTCTGCTCGCTACGCTCGGCACGAATTACATTCGTGCCCACCCGTTAGAGATTGCTTTTCGTAAGGAACAGGGTTCTCTGCTGGCATTTGGTCTGCAGCAGTTTTACAATATTTGAGAACCACTGTTTTCATTCACTTTCATCCTGATCCCCCTGCCCGGATTCTGCCTGCCATGAAATTTCCTCTGCTGACTCTCTGCCTGACGATTGTTTCTCTGCTGTCTGTTCAAACGGTTTCTCTGTTTGCAGATCCCGTCAATGCAGACAAACCGGAAGCAACCGTCGATTTTAAATCAGCGGTCAAAGAAAAACTGCAGTCGCTGCAGAATCAACCTGCATTGATTCACTCCGCCATCGGTGTGACCCGCAAAGAAACACCGATCCCCTGTGTGTATTCTCAAGACGATCTGAATCTGCACACGGGAAAAACCCGCATCCTGCTCATTGGCGGGCTGGACGGATCCCGGAAATCCGTTGATGCGGTGATCGATGCGGTCGAATGGTTTTATAAGGCGGAAGTCGCAGCACCTCTGCGGGAAAAATATTCGCTGTCCGCGGTTCCCATTGCGAACCCCGATGGCTGGGTTCTGAAGCAGGGTCCCAAAAATGCTTCGGGCGGAAATCCAACACACGGCTATCCGCCGATGGGAGACGCATATCTCAGCCCGACGAAACCGGAGGCCGAATATCTGTGGCGCTGGATCGGCATGCACGCGCCGGACCTGGTGCTGGATGTCCGCGAAGGCAAGCAGTTTCAATGGGTTGTCCCCGTTGACAGTCTGCCGACCGTCCAGCGACTGGGCAAACTGCTGCCTCCACAAATCCGTCCGGTATTCGGCTGGGAACTGGTTTCGGCTCTCGCCTTCAAATCACCATCGGACGTCGGTCGTGTACCGGCTCTGGCTGTGGAACTCGATGCGACTCGCCCCCGCGCGTTTCTCCCTGAACTCCTGACCGCGATGAATCAGATCTCCTTTCAGGGACCTTCCCCGGCTCGACTGGAATTGATGCGACGTCTGCAGCGTACTCCCATTCAGGTCGCCACTCAACTGGCAAACGTATATGGGCGTGACCTGGGAGGGCTCTCATACCTGCCCGCATTGTCCCTCATCAGTCAGATCAGACTGGGCGAACTGACTGCCGACCCGAGTCGCTTACTGGCCGTGGAAAAAATCACGCAGGCCTATCTCAAGAAAAATCCGGAACCCCTCAAGAAGCGAGGGGGCGGCAGCCTGATCGCCGGGCACCTGCTGTTTTCGGAACTGGCCAAAGCGACCGGAAACCCGCAATATCTTCAACTCGCGCAACAGGCGGCGGATCTCGGCTTTGATGAGCAGGGAAACATGAAGGAGTCAATGCCGCATCATGTGGAAATGAGCGACGCCGTATTCATGTCGTGCCCCATCCTGGCAGCCGTCGGTCGACTGACGGGAGAGACGAAGTATTACGACATGGCACTAAAACACTGGCGTTTCATCCAGAGCATGGATCAGCGAGCGGACGGTATCTATCAGAATTCCCCTCTCAGCGAAGCAGCCTGGGGACGCGGTAATGGCTTCCCGGCTCTGGGGCTGGCATTAGTCCTGTCGGAGCTTCCCCTGAATTCCCCCCTGCGGGAACAGTTCATCGAAGGACATCGCAAACATCTGCAAGCGCTGAGTCAACATCAGCACCCCAACGGCATGTGGCATCAGGTGATTGATCATCCGGAAAGTTATCGCGAAATGACATCCACCTGCATGATCACATTTTCGATGATTCGTGGCGTACGCGAAGGCTGGCTGGACGCCGAGATTTATACACCAGTCATCGAGCGCGCCTGGAATGCGATCAAAACCCGCATCGCCTTTGATGGCACACTCGTCGATGTCTGTACCGGTACCGGCAAGCAGAAAAACCTGCGCGGCTACCTGGATCGGACGGCGATTCTCGGGACCGATGCCCGCGGCGGTGCGATGGCATTCCTCGTCTCCAACGAAATGGCACAGTGGCAGAACGAACGCAACAACGCCGCACAACAGAATATGGATTAAATCATTCTGGATTTGATCTGACTGGTATAAATCCGGTCTCTGTTCTGGAAATATCACTTCCCTATCGGGTATGCTGGAAACGACGCTCTTTTCATATTGGAATTCTTTGAGAGGTCCCGTATGCTGCCCCGCATCCTGCTGACACTGATCCTGCCTGCCTGTTTTCTGTTTCTGACTATGACTTCCCGCGAAGCACGGGCGGAGACCACTAGTCTGCGGGCTGGTGCCGCTGCCGTCGATATTACACCACCGCCGGGAACCTCGCTGGATGGGGTGATCTCTAAAAATGGTTCTGTCACTGGCGTACACGACCGGATCTTTTCACGGGCGCTGGTACTTGATGACGGGAACACACGGATTGCCATTTGCGTGAATGATCTGTGTATGGTGGAGCGGAGTTACTTTGATCGCGCAAAACAGATCGTCTTTGAAAAAACCGGCCTGCCCGTGGATCGCATCCTGATGACCAGCACGCATACGCACGCTGCTCCGCGTGTGCCGTATGGGCGCGCCAGTGAGAAAGATGATACCTATTACGAACAATTGATCGAACAGATGGCCGCCGCCATCATCCAGGCCGACCAGAATCTGGCCCCGGCACAAATCGCCTGGGGCTCCTTCGATGCAGGGAAATACGCCGCCTGTCGGCGGTTTCTGGCAGAAAAAGGGAGCGTCTCTTTAAACCCGTTCGGAGTCGCGGGAGAGCAGATCAAATCTGTTTCCGGTCGCAGCAAATCGATCATTCAACCCGCGGCCCCCATCGATCCACAATGCTCGCTGTTGTCGGTCCAGCATCGAGATGGATCGCCACTGGCGGTCCTGGGCAACATGAGCATTCACTATTGTGGCGGCTATCAGAAAGGGCAGATCAGTGCCGACTATTTTGGCGCCTATGCCCGACACCTCGCGAAAATATTAACGACTGAAAAATCACATCCACCGTTTGTGGGCATGCTCTCTAACGGCACGAGCGGTAACGTGGGCGCGGTCATGAAACAGGACAAAAAGAAGTATGCCGCGTTTGAATGGATTGAAGAATCGGGTCAACAGTTTGCAGAGCAGTCGCTGAAAGTGATCAATCAGCTGAATTACAAGTCAGACCTGGCAATTGATATGCTCGAACAGGAACTGGAACTGGGAATTCGCCGTCCCGATGCAGAACGCCTGAAGTGGGCACGTGAAATTCTGGAACATCCCCAACAGAAAACGGTGCATCGCTGGTCGAAGATTTATGCAACCGAAGCGGTTGAACTCAGTAAGTATCCCCCGACTGAGAAGATTAAAATTCAGGCGATTCGCATAGGGGGGCTGGGGATCGCAGGAATGCCTTGCGAAGTGTTTACGGAAACCGGTCTGGCGATCAAAGATCAGAGCCCGTTCAAAGCGACCTTCTCCATGGAACTGGCGAATGGCTCCAGCGGCTATCTGCCAACTCCTCAGCAGCATGCATTAGGCGGTTATGAAACCTGGCCGGCCCGCAGCAGTTACCTGGAAATCGATGCGGAAACGAAGATCCGCCAGACCGCCCTTAAACTGCTGAACCAGCTGCATGACTGAAAGCACTTGAGCTGTTATTTATCCAGCCAGCTGCTGAGTGTCACATTCACTGCTTTGGGTTTGCCGTTTCGAATCAGCAGGACCTCCACTTTGTCTCCGGCTTCTTTTTTACCGATGAGATCCACCAGACTTTCAAAGTTATTCACTTGATTCTCACCAAATTTCACGATCAGGTCGCCGGACTGGATACCTGCCTTCGCCGCTGCCAGTCCTTCGCTGACATCGCCGACCAGGCAGCCACCGTTTTCAATTCCACCCGCCTGGGATGAAATACCGAGCATCGCATCGCTCTCGCGCGTCTGGAAGCGGGTCGCAGGAAGTGCTTTCATCAGGTCATCCATCGCCAGGTCTGGAATGGGATGCCCTTTAATCATATACAGAGTCGTCAGGTCCCGGATGCGTTTGATAAAGCGGAGACCACGCTCGTTTTCATTGCCGGTCCAGTTTTTCCCCAGAACGATATAACGGACCTGTCCCGGTTCCCGGGAACTGGCTCCGGGCGTTTTGGCAATGTCTTCCGCGGTCCAGAAGGTGACTTTGCCGCCCATTTTTGTAATTTCACGCACCGCACGTTTTTCACGAATATCGGCATGGCGATCAATGACCTCTTCCGCCCGGATCGCAACTGACGGATTTTTGGCATTGGCCAGTTTTTCCAGCGCATCTTCTGCCCGACCGACCGATTTTTCCTTCCCCTGGATATAAATCTGCTCAATTACCAGAATCGCACGGACCGCTGCTTCCAGGCTGTCTCCTTCGGTCACTTTCAGCAGAGGATCGATGACCTGCTCGCCATATTCGGGCAGTTTCTGCGTGGCCTGCTGACGGGTCTGGAAATCATCGCTTTCGAGATCGAGAATCGAGTCAATCGCCTGCTGAGGCAGCGGCTGCGCTTCGTCTTTGGCGTTCGCTTCTGTCATGCAGAAGAGAAACGTCATACACAGCGCAAAACCTGTCAGCAAAATCAAGCGGTTTCTCATCGTGTTTGTACCTCTTAAATAAATCTGTCGTACCAGAGCGATCTAGATCTATTTTCGAACAAACCCGAGTGTAAATCAATACGAGACACCACGCAGAACACCGGAACAGAGGCTATTTCTCCGGTTTCAAAGCAGAAAGTAACAAACCCGGCCGGTCTGTGGTAATGCCGGTGACACCCATTTCCGCCAGTTTTTTTGCATCGCCCACTTTGTTGACCGTCCAGACATAGACGGGAAGACCGGCTTCCTTCGCCTGTTGGACAAATGCTTTATTGACGAAACCGTTATAGCCCAGATCCAGACCATCGAGGTTGGCTTCCTTGGCTTTCTGAATATAGTAACTCGGCTTGTGTTGCCACTTACGGGTAATTTTATTCTGCTTCACTTTGAACACCCAGATGACTTCCCGTTCCGGCATTAACTGCTTGGCCTGCTGCATCGTGTCAAAATCAAAGCCGATAATTGCAGTCTGGGCGGGTGTTTTTCCCGAGGCAGCCAGTTCCTGTTTCAGTTGAGGCAGGACTTCAGGTCCGCATTTGATTTCAATAAACAGTCGTTTTTGAGCGGGGATGGTTTCCAGAATCTGGGTCAACGTGGGAATCCGCTCTGCTTTGTACTTTGCATTTTTCCAGGCACCTACATCCAGAGTCTGTAACTCGTCAAACGTCTGGTCTTTGACTTCCTGATCGCGTCCGCCGATCCGTTTGGTGGTTTTATCATGAAAGGCAACAATCTTGCCATCTTTGGACAGGTAGATGTCAATCTCGACGGCATCGGCGTTCCGTTCCCAGGCCAGATTAACGGAAGCGAGGGTATTTTCAGGTGCATCATACGAGGCGCCACGGTGTCCAATGATTTCGACGGCGGAAAGAGTCGATGCTGCTGTCATGATCAGGAGGCCTGCGACAAAAGAAAGAAACCATGAAAATCGTCTGCAAAACATTCTATTCCATCCTCGATAAAAGCCGTCTGGTTTTCTGTGATGAGTCACTCTATTCCGTGACAATCAATCTGTCAGTTATATCGAATGATATTAAAGACTTGTAAAGAATCAATGAAATCCGACAATCGGCGACACGGGAAGTCAGCAGAAGCTTCTGTTCAGAATACAATCCGTGACCTCCGGTGGAAATAGTCCCGTCGCTTCCCGGCCATTGCTTGACGACTGGCAGTATCACATCTAAACTCGCTTTTTGCAAATGTGAGAGTGCTGCAGATGATCGGGCACGGCAGTCTGATCGGTATTCTCTGATGTTTGCAGGGTCGCTTAATGCACATTTCCAAGGAGCCTGGTTGGTGAAAATTCAGGTGAACGGTGAAACCCGCGAGGTTCCGGCTGAATTCACAGTCGCCGATCTGCTGGTGGAGCTGGCACTACAGCCAAAATATCTGGCCGTAGAACGAAATTTAATTTTAATTCCACGCGAAGAACATGCTGCCTGCACACTGCAGGAAGGGGATCGCCTGGAAATTGTAACGCTGGTAGGTGGTGGGTAATTAATATGGCAACAATCGGCAGCACAGAATCGTCCCTCATTCTGGGAACGCATCATCTGAATTCCCGTCTGATCGTAGGTACGGGTAAATACTCGACCTACGAACTGATGCAGGAAAGCCTCGAAGTCAGTGGCGCCGATGTAATTACCGTGGCGGTCCGCCGCGAACGTCTGATTGATTCGGATGGACGCAATATTCTCGACTTCATCGATCTGGATAAATACACGATCCTCCCCAATACCGCCGGCTGTTTCTCTGCAGAAGATGCCGTCCGCGTCGCACGCATGGGCCGCGAAATTCTAAGAGGACTGGAAAATCCGGGGGCAGACTGGGTCAAGATCGAAGTGCTCGGCGATACCAGAACCCTGCTCCCCGATCCGGTCGCGACACTCGAAGCCACAAAGCAACTGGTAGATGAAGGCTTTTCCGTTCTCTGTTACTCAACCGACGATCCCATTACCGCGAAGCGGCTCAAAGAAGCCGGTGCCACATCCGTGATGCCCGCGGGCAGCCCGATCGGCAGTGGTCAGGGAATCCTGAACCCGAACAACATTCGCATCTGTCTGGAATATCTGAAAGAAGACGATCCGGATTACCCGGTGATCGTCGATGCCGGCGTCGGAACTGCCAGTGATGTCACTATCGCGATGGAACTGGGCTGCGATGGCGTGCTGCTCAACACGGGCATCGCCGGTGCAAAGGACCCGGTACGGATGGCACGGGCAATGAAGCACGGCATTGAAGCGGGACGCGACGCGTATCTCGCCGGCCGCATCCCGAAGAAACTGTATGCCACCGCTTCCAGTCCGGAAACCGGCGTGATCGCCCCCAAGTGACAGTCAATCGCTTTTCAACTGTTATTCAGACTTTTCCTGTTTCTGCTTTGCTGCCGGCGGAGTCTTTGCAGAATCTGGCTGCGTCTTCCAGGCAGGCTGACGGTTCGCGATAATGATCACGCTGAGTTGATTTAATCCGGTGATGCCTCCGACTTCGCCTTGAACCGAGCTCACTTTCCACGTTGCCGTCGCATCGCGAACACCGTCATCGGCTAATGCTTTATTCAGTTTCGCGAGCGCTGCTTTAAGGGCTTCGTCATATGATCCGCTGTTGGATATCCCTTTAAATCTACGCACGCGCGGGCGGGCTTTCTGCTGTAAGTCTTTGAAGAGCTTCTCTTTCACTCCCTCCTCCACGCCATGCACACGAATCCCCTTGACCCAGGACGGCATCCCTAACCAGCGGTCTCTGGCTTTGACTTCAGAAATGACGGCAATAGCGGGCTGCGTGGGTGGCAGCGCTTTCAGATAATAGTCCTGAATGCCATCTTCGGGCGGTTTGCTGTAGCTCACGCGTGTCAGTGTCACATCGGTAAACCCGCCACTGGGAACTTCTCCGCTCACCGCAACAAACAACTGAGGGGGATTCGTTGCCAGGACCTGGATAGCCACCTGCTTAATCTTTTTGACGGTCTCTGGTTCCACCGGTGGATCAGCAGCATATATGGAATTGAGACAGCAGTTTGTCAGAATCAAAATCAGTAAAGCACAGATGCTCTGTTTGAACTCATTCATGGGACACCCTTAGATAGTGTTAAGACACATGATTTCTATGTCAGGTACCAGCGCATGCTGCCTGACTGTATTCAAGACGCATTTGAAGCCGCATTCAGTTCCGGGAAATCGACATTGAGCCGTAATGCCAGGCCGACAGTCCCTGATAAGCTCTCTATCTTGCCTCAATCATCTGCCACTGATCTTCGTCCGCGAAGGGATCGATCAGGTGCGCCAGGCCGGCGTCAACCAGTTCCTGACCCGAGACGAATTTGCCGGGCCGCGTCCATTGATCCAGCAGACTTTGTTCACAACCGAAAAGCTGCGCCTGCAACCGGTCGAAATCCGATTCCATAATTTTGAAATGCCGCGCCCATTCTGCTGCTTCTTCAAAGCGAACATCGTCTTCACTCTGCCAGCGGATCGGGTGAAACAGTAACGTCGTATAAGTGGTCACAAAGCGATGTCTGCAGGCCGCAAAAGGCAGAATCGCAGCGGACGAGCATTCCCCCAGAGCCACGCCAGCGACATTTAATTTGCGCAAGCGAATCAGGCTGGCAAGCGTCAGGCCGGCATAGACGGAACCCCCAGGGGAATCGAAAAAAATAGTACCTCGACTGCCGCGCGGCAATTCAACAACCCGCGAGACCAGATCAGATTCTTTATCACCCAGATCACCGGAAAGAGCGATTTCCCACGCCGGTTCTCGATCCCGTGATCCCGGATTCCGCAAACCAGACGATTTCCCGGGATATGATTTCAAAGGGGACAGGGTTCGCGGCCGTCGTTTCGTATTCATTGTATTCAGATATGTCTTCAGATAAGTGAAAGGCGTTGTATTTTTCTCAAGCTACTTAGGATAACAGATCAAAAGGCCATTTCGCAAACTGAGTTCCGGTTCAGTTCCAGAAAAAATCTCTGAAATTGCCTGTGCGACTTGGCGCAGCAATGCTGTTCAGCACACAATAACTGACAGTAAGTTACTAACCCGTTATGGACAATTGCCTTTTGAGGAATTTTCGCTGTGAAAATCTTATTAAGTATACTCTGCCTGTTTGTTGGCTTCAGCTCCGTTGCCGATGCGAAAGATGCGCCCGTTCAAATCACCAAAAACGGTACGAAAGTGAATGTGACCATCGCAGGAAAACCATTCGCCACTTATCACACAGGCAGCGATCTGCCTAAGCCGTTTTTCTCTCCCGTTCGTGCCGCGGATGGTACAATCATCACGCGCTCCCTGGTCGATCCTGAAGATCACCCGCACCACAAAGGAATCTGGGTGGCCGTCGATGAAGTCAACGAAGTCGACTTCTGGGCAGAAAAAGGTAAGATCAAAAACAGCGAAGTCAAAGTCATCAAAGCTGCCGGCAATCCCGCTGTTATGCAGGTGACCAATCAGTGGCTGGGTGAAGACGGAAAACCAATCGTCACCGAAACGACTGTGATTTCAATCTATGCCAACAGACTTCTGACTTATGACATCACTTTCAAAGCAGGTGACAAACCGGTCGTCTTCGAAGACACCAAAGAAGGTCTGTTTGGAATCCGTCTGCCGAATGGCATGCGGGAAAAAGAAGAGGGCAGCGTCGAGAATAACACTGGAATTAAAGGCACAAAAGACAACTGGGGCAAACCAACCGAATGGATCGACTACTACGGCCCGCTTCACGGCAAACTGTATGGTGTGACCCTGATGGACTCTCCTCAGAACTTCAAAAAGTCACGTTACCATGTTCGTAATTACGGCCTGTTTACGATCAGCCCATTTGGCGATCACTCTTATACGAACAAGAAATCACCAGCCGACCCCAAACACCTGAAAGCGGGTGGCACATTCAATCTCAAGTACGGCCTGTATATTCATGAAGGCAATACTCAGCAGGGTAAAGTCGCTGCCGCCTATCAGCAGTTTCTGAAAGTGACCGGCTCCAAACCTGCTGATAAAAAACAGACCGCCAAACCACAGCCCAAAGCGAAAAAAGTTTCAGCGGCTCCGAAAAAACCAGCGACTCCTGCCAAGAAAGTCGCTGCCGCTCCTTATGAAGAAAAGAGCGCCCCGGTAAAGCCCATTCCCGAAACAGAACCGGTTTCCAATCCTGACTGCAACTGCTGCCCGGCTCCCGTGCAGCGACGCCGAGGCCTGTTTCGACTGCGACGAAACCGCTAAGAGTGTACTTTAGGTCACGTCACAGCCAGCCAGATCCGTCTGTGGTCTGAATAATCGGAGATTCCGTTAAAAGATCACAGTCTGTATCTGGCTAAGCGCGTGCTGTTCATTGCGGGCAGTAGCCTGCTTGAATAAGATCAGCTTCATTGTTTTTGCCTTAAGGAGCATTCAGGCGAACCCCGGCTCCTTGACGCAGATCATACCCTGCAGGATACGTCAGGATCGATGAGCAATCGGCGGCTCTCGATCCGGTCTGTTGAGTCTGACTCAGGCAGACCGAATCTACTCCTGACCGCGCGGGATCCACACAAACGTTATTTCGGTACTGCAGCTTTCTTACCAAGGACATACTAAGGTGTTACGAACACATACCTGTGGCGAATTAAGAACAGATCATGTCGGGCAGACGGTCACACTGGCGGGCTGGGTGATCCGCGGTCGCGACCATGGCGGCCTGGCTTTTATCGACCTGCGCGATCGCTACGGAGTGACTCAGATCGTATTCAACCCCGATCGTGACGCCGCCATGCATGAACTGGCCCGCTCTCTACGCGCGGAAGACGTCATTCAGGTGTCCGGCGAAGTGGTGCTGCGGGATGATCGGGAAAACGAAAAACTGGCGACCGGAAAAATTGAAATCCGTGCCCACGAGCTGAAAGTGCTCAACAAAAGCAAGACGCCTCCCTTTGAACCGGGCACGAGCGAGCTGCCCAACGAAGAACTGCGTTTGACCTATCGCTTCCTCGATCTGCGGAGCGAACGTCTGCAGGAAGCGTTAAAGGTCCGCCATCGCCTGACTAAACTGACGCGCGACTATTTTGATGAGCATCAGTTCCTGGAAATCGAAACACCCATCCTGGGTCGCAGCACACCGGAAGGGGCCCGCGATTACCTGGTTCCCAGCCGCGTCCATGAAGGCAGCTTTTATGCATTGCCTCAATCGCCACAGATTTACAAACAGATTCTGATGATTGGCGGCTATGACCGCTACATGCAGATTGCCCGCTGTTTCCGCGATGAAGACCTGCGTGCCGACCGTCAGCCGGAATTCACACAAATCGATCTCGAGATGGCGTTTGTCGAACAGGAAGACATCCTGACATTAATCGACGGCCTGATCGCCCGCATTCTGAAAGAGCTGCGGAGCATCGAAATCACCGAGCCACTCCCCCGATATGACTATCATGATGTGATGGAAAAATATGGTTCCGACAAACCGGACCTGCGGTTTGGCCTGGAACTGATTGATGTGGGTGAGATTGCTGCCAGCTGTGACTTTGCCGTCTTCAAGAAAACCATGGAGACCGGCGGCCGCGTCAGAGGTTTGAACGCCAAAGCCGCCGCCGACCGCTATAGCCGCAAAGACATCGACGGCCTGACCGAATTCGTCGGCGAGTATGGTGCCAAAGGGCTGGCCTTCTTCAAGGTCACTGATGAAGGACTGCATTCCCCCATCGCGAAGTTCTTCTCCGATGAAGACAAGCAGAAGATCATGGAAGCCATGAATGCGGAAGTGGGCGACCTGCTGTTCTTCGTTGCCGACCAGTGCGCCGTCACTTCAGCGGCTCTGGCTGCTTTACGAAACCGGCTGGGCAAAGAACTGGAACTGTATGGTCCGGATGATTTCGAGTGCTGCTGGGTCGTCAATTTCCCGCTGCTCTCTTACAACGAAGAAGAAAAACGCTGGGACGCCGAGCATCATCCCTTCTGCCAGCCTGTCGAAGAAGACGTACAGTACTTTGAAAGTGACCCGGCCAAAGTGCGGGCACAATCGTATGACCTGGTAATGAACGGTTATGAATTAGCCAGCGGCAGTGTCCGTGTGCACGATCAGAAAGTCCAGCAGACCATCTTTGACCTGCTGGGAATCTCGGCGGAAGAAGCAGAGGAGCGGTTTGGCTTCCTGCTGCAGGCACTGCGTTACGGGGCGCCTCCACACGCCGGCGCTGCTCTGGGCCTGGACCGCCTGGTGATGCTGCTCTGCGGAAACGATAATATCCGTGACGTCATCGCGTTCCCCAAAACTCAAAAAGCAGCCGACCTGCTGAGTGGTGCTCCCTCAGAAGTCGATCCCCACCAGCTCCGCGATCTCCGGATCAAAGTTGACATTCCCAAGTAAGGGATCAGCGGGCATAATAGGGTGACACCCTTTTAGGAGAACGGAATGAAATTTGTCGCCCCGTTTCTGTGTTCGCTGGCCTGCCTCACCCTGATGGCCTGCAGTGAAGCGGCACCGGAAACCGTCGCAGCCGGTGAATCGACTGAGCCAACAGAGTCGCTACCGCCCGTCATCGCAGAAGTTTCATTTAAAGAGGCCCGAACAAAATCGGCACCGGTCCCGCAGACCGGTTTCTGGCCGCACTGGTTGGGGCCGAACTTTGATGGCATATCGAGAGAAACCGGCTGGCGCGCTGACTGGGCCGACAAACCACCTGAAGTCAGCTGGCGCAGAAATGTGGGAACCGGTTACAGTTCGATCTCTGCTGCCAACGGCCGCCTGTATACGATGGGACACAAAGAGGGCAACGAAAGTGTGTATTGCCTGGATGCTAAGACAGGCGATGTCATCTGGGAACAAAGCTATCCCGCGGAACTGGTCAATCATCTGAACGCTGGTGGCCCCGGAGCCACGCCGACCATTGATGGTAATTTCCTTTATACGAACAGCCGAGATGGTCGGTTAATCTGCTTCGAACTCAAAACAGGCAAGATCATCTGGGAAAAGAAACTGACCGATGCCTACGACATGGAAGTCCCCGAGTGGGGCTTTACCTGTTCGCCGCTGATCCAGGGTGAAAAACTACTGATCGAAGCCGGGCGACTGGTCGCGCTGGATAAACGCACGGGGAAAGAGATCTGGAAATCCACGCCTCACATGCCGGGTTATGGAACACCGGCTCCCTTCGAAGTGGAGGGAACAAAATATCTGGCCCTGCTGAATAACGACTGCCTCACAATTACCCGCGCCTCTGATGGTGTCGAAGTCACCACCTTCAACTGGCCTTCCCCCTTTGATACGAATTCCACCACACCCATCATCGACGGCAAAACGATTTTTATCTCGTCGGGTTACCATAAGGGTTGTGCGCTGCTCGAATTTGAAAATGGGAAACTCACGGCCCGCTACACAAATAAAGACATGAAGAATCACTTCAACAACAGTGTGCTGTTTCAGAAACACTTTTATGGCATGGACGGGAATTCCAACCTGGGTCGCATCGTTCGTCTGAACTGCCTCGATCAGCAGACGGGCAAAGTGAAATGGCGCGAAGCTGGATTTGGCTGCGGCTCTATTTTGATTTCAGATGGCAAACTGATCATCCTTTCCGATGAAGGAACCCTCGTCACTGCCAAAGCGTCCCCTGAATCCTATCAGGAAATTTCCCGATTCAAGGTGCTCGATCATCAATGCTGGACGGTTCCTCTACTCTGTGGCGGACAAATTTACTGTCGTGACTCAGCAGGGAATATTGCCTGTGTGGATGTCCGGCAACCGGCGCTGGATCAATAATCATACACAATAATGGCGGTTGATCAGATCGTTCTGAACCCAGAGCAGTTTGTTGAATGCCAGTAAGGTTTTGACTTCTGTTGCGCGCTCCAGGTTCAGCCCAAGGATCGCGTTGATCAACGCGGTTGAAACAAATCCCATCAGGGCATTCATCTGTACGAGAGGCACGTCCAGAGCCGGACTACCTGCTTTGGGAGTATGAATTTTTCCCACCAGATCCAGGTACTGCACCATTTTTTCGTCATACGGACGAGTGACCAGCGCTTCCAGATAACGGCCCAGGTGCTGCTTGCGAAACTGAATCATTTCGTGATCCAGCGTCAGGGTTTCAAGGCTCTCAGGAGTTTGTCCCTCGTAACCATACTGGCGTGGCACAAAATGTCGTTTTGTGCAATCATATCGGAACAATTGATCATAGACTGCATCCACCAGCGAGGGAACCAGTGGTGCTACCGCCTCTGCGGCTGCGTGAATTGCGTGAACATCGTTTTCCGTAATTCCAATAAATTCCACCAGATACTGAAAGCGATAGCCTAAATCTGATTCCAGTTTTTCTTCATCAATCTGCTTCATTTTTGATTTCTCCCAGACTGGAGCGACTATAATAATTTGAGATTGAATTGAAGAATAACAAACGCCATAATAGACATCAATGTCCAATTATCGTTTAAAGGACCTTCCTATGTTTTCCCAGACTGTTGAATATGCACTCCGAGCGATTGTCCACCTCGCGGATCAGGCTCCCAATCCTTGTACTACTGAACAAATTGCAAAAGCCACCAAGGTACCCCAGGCCTATCTTTCAAAAGTGCTCCAGAGTCTGCGTCAGTCAAGCGTCGTGCATTCACAGCGGGGAATCGGCGGTGGTATCTCTCTGGTCAAAACTCCCGAGGAATTGAGTCTGCTGGAAGTCGTCAATGCCGTCGATCCAATCTGCCGCATTAAGACTTGCCCGCTGGGTTTAAAAGGGCATGGTGCCAATTTATGTCCGCTGCACCGTAAACTCGACGATGCCATGCGTGAAACAGAAACCGCTTTTGCAGAAACAACACTGGCTCAAATCCTGCTGTCTTCTACCAGCAGCTACCCCCTGTGCAATGAACCTCACGAGCGGTTGACCCAAGTAGGTAGCCCAACAATCGCTCCTTCAAACTGATCTTGAGCTACTCACCAGCCTGATTGAATTGCATTTGTTTGACGCTGTTGTCAGTCTGCATTACCTGTCCGTCAGGCCGGGCCGCCTGTTCAAAGTGAGCCTGTTGTATCTGCTGTGAATTCTCATCCATCTGGTTTGGCTTCGGTTCAGTTTGAGTCGCTGAGACCTGCTGCAATTCAGACCGGGCATGCCGCGCGAGCTGTTCCTGTTTCACTTCGCGTGCTTTCCAGCGCCCCGCCAGATGACCGGGGATCACAGTACCCGCTTTCACTGCCAGATCTCCATAAGGCAGGAAGGGAGTTGCCGCCCCTGCGATATAAGTCGCGTAAGCCGGATAGAGCACCTGGTACGCTTCTTCTTCCAGCTCATAGTCTTCTTCCGCGCGCAGATAACCTAATGCATCATTGGTGGCAATCGCTTCCGGCCAGAGTGAAATGATGGGCAGTGCGCCCGCAACCGCATACGTGCCTTTATATTTCCGGGTTCCAAAATCTTTCGCGTGTCCCCCTTCATGCAACGCGACCGCGGGATGATCGGAATAGAGGCTGATCGTATTGGTAAACGGATTGTAGTTGTCGCCTCCAATAATCCGTCCGGGCAGCAGCGTATAGGAGAGAGCCGTCAAAGTGCCCGCGGTATAGCGCCAGCCCCACCCAACAGCTTTATTCTTTCGCAGTCGCTTCCATTCTCCCACCGGATCGTATTCATTAATGCGGACCTTCACCTGCTCCAGCCCGTTCTTTTCCAGGTAGGCAGCAATCGTCGCTTCGGTTTCCGGAGAAATTTTATGATTATCGATCCGTCGGTCCCACAACAGAACTTTCCCGGGAATCCCGACAACCCAGCCAATGCCATCAATGACAGGTCTGCGTTTGCCTCTCGCGATCTGGGGCTCTCCTTCTGCGAGTAAAGGCTCGGGGGATTGGATCAGAGCGGGCTGGTAGACATAGGGAGTTGTAGCACAGCCTGTCATCGTGGAACAAAGCAGGCAGAAGCCGAGCAGCAGCCACATGGTTTTTTGCGCATATTTTCGCTGTAGAAAAGACATCAGAAAACAGCCTGGAAATGGAGTTTGTGAGAGAGGTGGGTGCTCTGTATCAGGAGGTTCTTTTTGAGGCAAGCCCGTTTTCTGAATCGCGCGAATTCAGGCGTTCATTCGGCAAAGTTTGCCGTTTCAATCGGGCCACTTTTCATAAACAGGCGAAAAAACGAGCTGAACAGCGGAATTCCCGCCATCAGGATCCCCACCCCCAGAAAAAACCAGCCAAACAGATAATAGAACCAGGTGGTTTTAAAGACGCCCGGCTCCAGCACCGCTGCTTCCGGATGCAGGGGATCATAGTACACGTTCACGCTCTGTTTGACCGGATACTTTTTGACGGTATTCTGAGCCAGCGATCGGTCGGACGTGGAAATATCACTGCCAAACCAGACCGTTTGCGCTTCAAAATTTTTGCCTTCGATCTGGTAGTGATACACGACATGTGCAGAGTAAGTAGACGAATTCGAATTACTGCTGCGATGTGATTTCACTTCCGATTTGAGGACTTCGCCTGTTGTCACAGGCCAGCTGGTACTGGCGCGGGCCTGTTCGAGGAGTGGGAGACCTTTCTGATAAGCCATCACATAGCCGACCATCAGAAAAATAAACCCCAGAAAGATAATAAACTTACGTCCGACTCTCTGCATGCGGTCTCGATTTGCAAGCATTTCCAGACTCCTCTCTCTGAAGTTCGTATCTGACTTTGATTCCTGCTGATTTGAAGTTCAACGGTCGCCAAACATGTCACCCAGGCCGCCCAGTACAGAGCCTTCCCCCACCGAAGATCCTCCGGCCGCAGGCGCGTGTGCCAGTACGCGATCGGCCAGCCGGGAGAATGGCAGGCTCTGCAGAAGTACGGTCCCATGTCCACGAAGCGTCGCGAGAAACAGACCTTCTCCTCCCAGAACCATCGACTTTAAATTACCGGCTTTTTCAATGCTGTAGTCGATGTCGCCAGTAAACGCGACAATACAGCCTGTATCCACGCGGAGCGTTTCACCGTTGAGTTTCTTTTTGATGACGGTCCCGCCCGCATGCACAAACGCCATTCCATCGCCCCGCAGTTGCTGCAGAATAAAACCTTCCCCGCCAAAGAACCCGGAACCCAGACGTTTATTAAAGGCCATCGTGACTTCCGTGCCTAAAGCGGCACACAGAAACGAATCTTTCTGGCAGGTAATCGCACCCCCTACTTTATCCATGTCAATGGCGATGATTTTTCCCGGGTAAGGGGCAGCAAATGCCACGCGCTGCTCGCGCGATCCCTCGTTTGTAAAGTGTGTCATAAACAGTGACTCACCTGACAGCATGCGTTTCCCCGCTTTGAATATTTTCCCGAAAAAGCCTTCATTGAGTTGAGATCCATCACCCATTCGTGCTTCAAATCGGATCCCCTCCTCCATGTAATTCATTGAGCCGGCTTCGGCAACCACCGATTCTCCCGGATCCAGAATGATCTCCACGATCTGCAGATCCGAACCGAATATTTCATAGTCCACTTCATGACAACGCATAGGATTTCCTCTTACCTACAGGCACTCAGATAATGTGATCGTCCGTCTTAGAATCAGAACGGTACAACCGGGGGTATGGTTTAAAATAAAGCAGGGAGAGACCTCAAATAATGTCAATCTTTTCCGAATACGCGAAGATTGCCGATTTTGAGTGAAGAACTAAATTTCAACTGGTCGATTGTATGAGTTAAGGATTCTGCATTTCAGACCACGATTACAGTCTCCGGAATAATGGACAAAACATCATTTTAAGGATCTAATTCACAAGAAATGTCGGGCTTCAGCCAGGAAAATGTAGAGACCATCTTCACCCAGACGGGTGAGAGTCTGTCTGCACTTGCTGATTCTTTCAACCAGTGTTTCGATTATCAATATCGGCTGGAAATGGGAGAGTCTGGTGTCTGGTCGCCTGAAGAACTGGAGGAAGCTTTCCAGGGTCCCGGTCTGGTTACCCTGGTTCGAATTGGTGGCGAGGCAATGGTCGGGCTGATCCCCGCGAGTCTGCCTTTACCAGACTGGTATTCCGAACCAGGTGACTCGCAGACATCACGTCTGCAGACACTGGCACTGGAATGGTCAATGAACCTGATCCCGATGGATCTGGGTGATGTTGACGAATTTAAAACGTATTTTGTAGACAGTTTATTAAGCGAAGTAACCGCATGTGCTCCCAGTGAATGGGCAGCATTGATGCGTATCCATTTATTTTCCTCAGAAGAAGAGAGCGACGGCCAGAGCCCGAGTGCTGTGATCCCTGTAATTTGGCCACTGACGAAACCGCCAGTTACAGAATCCGTTGAACCGGAAGCCGATCCAGCACCGCAGCCGTCCCCTTCCTCTACTCCTCAAGCGACGCCACAGATGGTACAGGCAACTCCTGCCAACTCGAACCGGAATCCCCTTAATCGGATCAGTAAATTGCCGGTGCAGGCAATCGTGAAACTGGCATCCAAAAAGATTGAGATGAACCAGTTACTTTCCATCTGCCCCGGTTCCCTGATCACCTTTGACAAGCCCTGTGAAGATCCCCTGGAATTGTATATCAACAATCAGGTTTACTGCCTGGGAGAGGCTGTCAAAATTGGTGAACATTTTGGTTTGAAGATAGATCGCGTCGGTTTCAAAGAAGAATACGAATCCAAGATCATCGAGTTTTAAAGTTGAGCGAAACGACTCCCATGATCCTCTGATTCATCTGGCAGTGGCACCAGATCATTCGATCTTTCAGGAATCAAATGCCGAAAAGATGACGAATCAGCAGTTCAGGTGCCTGATTAATTGGATGAAAAATCGCTGAAATTGAAATTTTCTCAGAACGAATGACGAGGCTAACGCGTATGATAATAGTAGTTCCTTATTTTTATAAACGAATTCCTGTCTGAGATCACTTATCACTTCTTCACCCTGATTCAGACCGCTGGAATTCCAAGGTAACAACAAGCTCCTAAACAGTCACTTCAAAAAGGTTTAGGACTAGAATCATAATATCGTGCTCAAGCGAATCTTGCACAGGGCCTACGACTCGCAATGATCCGGCATTACTTTGCACCATTCCGGGTGATTTTGAATTGCGCTGTTGCCTGCCCGATTAAACGTTCGATATCATTTCACACATTGAATCATCGCTACTTTTAAGTGAACTTTAGACCATGGGCTCCGAGTCAAAATCAGAACGATCGATGACGGAACAGGAATCTCTGCCCGAATTTTTCGCGCGGCCTGTTCCTGATGCGGAAGGTCCGGAGACGATCATCAGTCCGCTGGAGCCCATCCCCGCGCCTGACTCGAATCGTGATAAAGGCAGCGCCCCGGGAAATTTTGCCCGCTCTTCCATCTGGAACCGACTGTTCCCTCCCACAACAGAGGATCCGGAAGCTCCAGACGATACAGCCAGTCCATCCGGTATGAAGCTGGAACACTTTGTCATCCGGGAACGCATCGGACGGGGAGGCATGGGTGCCGTCTTTCGCGCCATCGATACCCGCCTGGACCGTGTCGTGGCGTTGAAAGTATTAAGCCCCGGTCAATCGCGCGATGCGGGATCGGTCAAGCGATTCCAGAACGAAGCCAAATCTGCCGCCCGACTCGATCACGAAAATATTTCGCGTGTGTTTTACATCGGCGAAGACCAGGGTCTGAACTTCATCGCCTTTGAATATGTTAAAGGGACCAACGTTCGCGAGATCATTCAGTCGCGTGGCATCCTCCCGGCAGCAGAAGCCGTCAATTATGCTTTGCAGATTGCCTCCGCGCTGAAGCACATCAACAAGGCGGGCGTGGTGCACCGCGATATTAAACCGTCCAATATCATTATTACCCCTGGTGGTCGCGCCAAACTGGTCGACCTGGGTCTGGCACGTAAGGAAAGCGATAATGCATCCGCCGACCTGACAACAGCCGGAACCACACTGGGTACGTTCGATTACATTTCGCCCGAGCAGGCCAAAGATCCGCGGAATGTAGATGTCCGCAGTGATATCTATTCGCTGGGCTGTACCCTGTATCATATGCTGACAGGAGAGCCTCCCTACGGGGAAGGTACCGTGCTGCAGAAACTGCTGGATCACTCCGGAAAAAATGTTCCCGATCCAGCAACCATTAATAAACAACTACCCCGCGAACTTTCGCTGATCGTTCAGAAAATGATGGCCAGTGATCCGGAAGATCGCTACCAGGCTCCCGAAGAGTTGATGTACCAGTTAATGCAGGTCGCCGGACAACTGGATCTGCGCGGCGTGAATCCAGAAGGTCTGGTCTGGACCTCTCCGACAAATTCGCGGCTCGGTTTTCTGGAAAGACATATTGGCTGGATTGCCACCGCGGCTGTCCTGCTCATCATTGTTGTCCTGCTCGACCGCTATCCGGCATTTAACCCTGCCTCAGTCAATGTGACTCAAGACAGCAGTCAGAAAAGTGATGCTTCGATCAAGCCAGCATCGAAAAAAACCGAACAACAGACACCAGAGATGGATCTTGCTATCGCGAAAGCGGATACTCCCATTACACCAGCCATCTCCGGTAAAGAAATGGTCGGTTCTCTGACTGCCCCCGCACCAGACAATCCTGAATCAGTCACGAAGGCTGTGACACCAGAGAAAACAACGACTGCCAGTGAAAGCATCGAAGAAAACCATTTAGCAAAGATGAACCTGGAAGAGGATAACAAGCCTCTGAGCGAAATTTTTGACAACGTGCCACTCCTGTCAACGAAAAGAACCATCAGCGAACTCCTGGACGCCGGAACCAGCTCCGGACCTGGTTCTGCAGCGGGGAACAAGGTACTGCGGGATGACACGCCCGATACAAAGCTCGCCTTGTCTGAAAGCAGCCAGAATAAATCCATGGTTCCGCTGGCTCCGGCCATCGAAGTGCCGGCAGAAACAGAACCCGATCCGTTCCCGAAGAAAAGCGAAAATGAATTTCGCAAGATCGAGATTCCTGCCATTACCATTATCAATCCTGATGGCACCGCCGGCCAGGATTTTAAAACGCTGGATGCCGCCTGTGCCGCCGCCGATGATGGCAGTATCATCGAACTCGGTTTCACCGGTATTCGAAAAGAAGCCCCCATCCATATCAATAACAAACGCGTGCGGATTCGCGCCGCCAAAGATCGGAAACCGATCCTCCTGTTCGAATCGGTCGAAGAACCAGCCGAAGGGTTCCAGACCCACATGATTCAGATTGCCAATGGTTCCCTGGAACTGTTTGAGCTGGGAATTATGGTGGACGTCAAAGATCTCAACACGGATTCCTGGGCGATCTTCTCACTGAAAAATGCGCATGACATTCGCCTGCACCAGGTTACTGTCACCTGTGCCAACACCACCAGCCAGCAGGTTTCGATCTTCGAAATGAACGAACCCATCAACCAGGGTCTCAATGACGATTCCATGATGGGCAAACGCCAGGTGAAAGAATCGACGTTTGTAGAAATCGTCAACTCTGTGCTTCGCTGTGACGGCCACGCGTTTTCCATTCGGGAAACCGCCCCCACACGCCTGGAAATCACCAACTCTGCTTTAATGATTGCCCAGTCCCTGATTGAACTGACGGGCTGCAGCAACAAACCGGTCGAAGGCGATCACCTGGAACTGGTCCTGAATCATTCTACATTTGTGCTGGGTAAGGGGCTGTCTGTGATGGACAGCGGTGCGATTCCGCGTGAACTGATTCCGCTCCACGTCTCCGCCCGCAACAATGTATTCTTCTCACGCAGCAATGCCCCGTTTGTGATGATGAAGGGCAATACCAACGAAAATGATTTCCGCCAGAAACTGCTGACCTGGCGCGGATCCAACAATTATTTTGACCGCTTCGGAACCTTCTGGACAATTCAGTCTCAGCAGGGAACCACGGGAGCGCTCTCGATGGATGCCCTCGACTGGAAAGATATCTGGGGGCTCTCTGCCGATGTCAACAGCTACCAGATGGAAATCCCCTGGGTCGCAGACCGCCAGAAACTGATCAATGCGCTATGCTCGGAACTGCAGCCTGCACAGTTACAGTTCACCCAGCCGACAGATGGCAGCCCGACAATCACCGCCATTGATCGCACCAATGCCGGTGCCGATCTGGTAACGCTGCCCGAGCTGCCTCGAGTGATTAAAGCCCCCCGAACCGAATAAACGCCGCTTTTCTCCTTGAATCAGGAGTTGAGCCGGTAAATCAGGTCTGTCTGATCTCTGCAGAAATGTGTATGATAGCAGAGGCCTGTAGCCTGTTTCCGAACGAACTCACTCTCATTCCTGCTTCACGCGGCTGCTTATTTTGTATTCATGGTATGTTGTTCTCCCCATTCTGAATATTCTAAAACAGTGACCGCTTACGGACGGTCTGTGTGGTGGATTCGTGTCTGCCTGCTGGCTCTGGTCATCTTCACACCGGCAATCAGTTCAGCCGATGACCCGACGCACTCTTATTTCGAAGGCCTGCGTCAACGGCATCTGTTCGGCATTGCAGAAGGTTATTGCTTAAATCGTCTGGCACAGCCCCGAATCACCGACACGGAACGAGCACGCTACACACTGGAACTGATACGCACCCTGGCAGCGCATGCGATGTCGACGCAGGGCCAGGAACAGGAGGAACTCTGGAAACGCGCAGAAGAAACCATCGCAGAATTCAGCCAGGAACATTCCGACTGGTCTGACACGAACGTCTTTGAAGCCGAGCGGGCACGCATTGCGGCACTCAAAGCCGAAATCCTGTATTGGCAGGTCAAAGCAGATCCACAAAATCAAACTCTCAGAGAGTCAGCCATCAGGGAGTTGACGCAGGCGATCACCCGACTGATACAGGCGGAAACACGTTTAAGTCAGTTACTGAAAAAATCGGGTGCCTTCAAGAAATTTACCGTTCTCAAGGCAGCCACCATCCGTGATACCCTGCTCGACTTTCAACTGCTGATCGCTCAAACGGAAATGAAACGTGGGGATTTGTACGAAGCGAACAGCCCGCAACGGAAAGCAGCTGTAGATGCCGCAGAAAAATGGCTGGAACCACTGTCCCGCCGGGCAACGACCCTGCAACTCACCTGGCTCAGTAAGCTCGCGTTGATTCAATGCGAACGGATTGATGGCGACACCGCCGGCGCAGCACGAGGCATCCAGGCACTGCTCAAAGAAAAACCGCCGGCGTATCTGAATGAGCCGCTCTTTGTGGAATCCATGCACATTCTGCTGCAGGAAGGAAAGGCACAACAGGCGGCGTCACAGATTATCCAGTATCGCCAGGATCACGGCAGTATTTCCAGCGAACTGGGTTACCTGGAAATCACCGCGCTGATCCAGCTCAGAAAAATCGCGTTGGAGAAAAAACAGGAAGCTTTAGCAGCTGAAATCTGGCAGCAGGTTGAAACACGTTCAAATTTTCTTAAACAGATGCAGCCGGGTTACTGGTCACAGCGGGCCTGGATGCTCGTCGATCAGCAGCATCAGGTCGATCAGTACGGCAGTCAGCTTTCTCAAAGTCTGAAACAGGCTCAACTCCTGTACGCGCAGGGAAAAATCGAACAGGCCATCGAAGCCTATTCTAAGACGGCACAACAGGCGACCGACGAGGGAAAAGGCGATCTGGCATTTGAACTGGCCTTCACGAGTGCCTCACTGCAGCTGCAGGCAAAACAGTACCAGGAGGCAGCTAAGGTATTTCAATCGCTGTCCCGAAAATACAGTACCGCGCCCCGCGCTGCAGATGCAGGCCTGCTGGCTGCCTGGTGCCTGGGTCAGCTCTACACACAAAGCCGCACCAAATCGCGCAGACTCGCCTACACAACCGCGCTGGAAGAAGTTCAGAAACAGTTTCCCGGCAGCAAGAGTGACTTTGAAGCGGGCTGGATGCTGGCACGACTGGAAGAAGCGCGTTTGCAATATTCCAAAGCACTCGTGCTGTATGCCGAAGTTCCCGAAAACCATCCCCGGGCGGCTGACGCACATCTGGGAATCGCCCGCTGCTACGAACAGATCCTGCAACGGCTGACATCCCTGGGTAAATCGACAAAAGCCTGGCGGCAGGAAGCCATCGATGTGCTGGAAAAATACCTGGCAAGCTTCCCCGATGAATCTGACCCGCTGATTCTGCAGTCACAGGCAGACATCGCATTACGGCTCACGCAGATCTACCTGAATGATTCACCCCCGTCATACGAGAAAGCCAGTCGGCTGCTGGAATTAATTATCAGCAGCGCCACGCGCAGTATCACAGAACTCAAACGCAATAATGAGCACACAGAAACCAGTGTGGCACAGACGGCAAAAGTGATTCAACGCTGGAATGACATCTCGAATCAGGCGCGGCGTCTGGAAATTATCACTCTGGCCGGTCAGGGAAACCCGACCGCGGCCCGCTCGCTGGTAGAGACCCTGGAGAACGCAGGCACAAACGAACTGCTGGCAGTCCTGAATGGCGTCTCACAGATCAACCTCGACCTGTCCGCCGAAACGCGCTACGAACTGGGACTGCTGCAATTGAGATCGGCTGAGAAGCTGATCAGTCGTCGCGATGAATTAACTCCCCCGCAACGACAGCAACTGGATCTCTGCCTGGCGGAAGCGTACATGGCAACAAATCAGCATATCCGGGCGCTGGAGTATTACCAGGAACTGTTGAAACAGTCGCCCCGCGACAGCGCACTGGTCAAACAGGTCGCCACACTCCTGGAACGCTGTGGCACAAAAGCCTGTCTGCGGGAAGCAGCCCAGAAATGGCGACAGCTGGAATCAGCAGAAAAACCAGGCAGCATCCCCTGGCTCGACGCCCGCCTGCATCTCATTCAGACCACGTTCGGTTCCGGCAATGAAGCCGAAGCCAAAAAACTGCTCGGCGTAACGAAGCTGCTCTACCCCGATCTGGGCAATCAAGAATTAAAACAACGATTCCAGGAACTGCAACAACGCATTCAGAAGTAATATCGATTTCTGTTCCATTGGTGAATCATGAATCAATCGAACCCTCTATTTAACAAAACCATGTTTTTCTGTGCTGGCACAATAGCCCTGCTATTCACGTGGTTCATTGGTTGCCTTGTAATCACTGACAGTAAAGGCCCTGGAATCAGTACCATAACAGGGTGCTTCCTGTTTGCCCCTGCAGGAGGCCAGCTGTTGTCTGCAAAGCAATACCTGTTGAGTTTTGCCACATTACTGCTTTGTCTGGGTGTCAGCTTAGCTACTGGCATCTTGATTGGAACTCATTTGATGAGCCTCAGTCTCACCAACAGCCTGGTGGTCGGCGGGATCGGCGGACTGCTGGGACTCTTGGAATACGGCTTATTATGGGCGATTCAACACAGACTGTTTTTCCGCTCTCGTTAGTGGTTGCACAAGAAATTCAGCGGCAGGAAATAAAGTATGAGCCTTAGATCTTTGTCATGTGATGTCGGCTTTGCAGACGCCGAATTTGATCAGTATGTCAAAGTGCATTCCCAACTGAAGGTCATCATCGTCGCTTGGAATCATATGAAGATTGAGCTTGTCTTTCAGGATGTCATCCAACTGTTACATCAAGGGATCGGTGATATCGCAGATGTTTGTGTGGAAACTACCCAGACGGATTTACTGGCTTCCGCACTCAACAACATGTATGAAAGCGTCCCCACAACACATCCCTATCAGGAATATGTCTTTATAAACAATGAGGATTCCTGCAGTCTGTCTATCATAGCAGCATCCGTCGTTGTGAAGGTGATCGCTTAAATTTCTCAATCTCCACTACTTTCAGATACATGATCATTAAGAAATGAAACACCCTCTCCTGACAAACTCAGAACTGGAATGGTCGGATGTGGCGGCGAACTGTCGCATGAATCGTGAGCGGGAAATCACAGGCACGAACAGTTATACCACTGACCTGAAAATGAATCCGCTCGATTTTTTAATGGCACGTGCCAGAACACACTCCAACGTCCGCTGGCTCGATTTGTGTTGTGGTTCCGGCCGGGCGCTGATTCAGGCGGATGAATATTTTCGTACACAACACCAGTCCATTCAGATTCAGGGGATTGATCTCGTCGATCTGTTTCAGCCTGTCGAAAACTCTACCTCCACGCTGCAACTGGAGACAGCATCACTGCATGACTGGACGACCAGCAAGAAATACGATCTGATTACCTGTGTACACGGACTGCATTATGTTGGTGATAAACTGAAACTGATCGCCGACGCGGCTCGCTGGTTGAAAGCCGATGGCACGTTCATCGCTCATCTGGATCTGGATAATCTGCAAAGCAGCACCAGCAACTGGAGTTCCCGCGAGAAACGCGAATTTCTACGACGACACAAACTGGATTTCAATCAACGCAGACATCTCCTGGCTTGTCGCGGTTTTCAAACGATCAAGTTCCCCTGTCGCTATCTCGGTGCCTCGGATCAGGCAGGTCCCAATTTCACAGGTCAGCCGGCCGTCAATTCGATTTATGAATTTCTCGACACTTAAGGCAGACCCTTAATGGCTTTTCTGTCGAGCGCGGGGAATGACGGTCGCCAGGCCGCCATCAACGCCGAATACCTGGCCGGTGACCCAGTCATTGGCAGGCTGCAACAGCCACTCAATCATCGATGCGACCTGTTCCGGTTTCCCAAGTCGATTCAAAGCGTGCATGCTGCTGGACATCGACTCGGCTGCCTCTGATTCCCACAAATGCCGGGTCATGTTGGATTTGACCAGTCCGGGGGCCACCGCATTCACACGGATCCCGCGCCCGGCATACGAAGCCGCCGCCGAGAGCGTCAGGCCAATCACCCCTGCTTTGGCAGCCGCGATCGCTTCGTGATTGGCCAACCCTACCCGGGCCGCGGCAGACGAAATCAATACCACCGAGCCCCCCTGTTTTCCCATCACCTTCGCGGCACTGCGAACCGTCTCAAAGGCAGACGTCAGATTGACGGCCAGTACCTCGGACCATTCTTCATCCGAAGTCAGGTGAGCCGGCTTTAAAAAGACCGACCCGATGCAATTCACGACACCATCAATGTGATCGTAAGTCTCACGGGCAGACTGAATGGTACGTTCAATGGAGCCCGGCTCAAGGACATCCAGGCTCAGCGAGGGTGCAGCCAGTTCATCGGACAAATCGCGCAGCACCTGTGGATTGCGGCCTGCCAGAAACACCTCATGGCCTGCCCCTTTGAGACGACGGCTTAGTGTCGAACCAACCGCGCCGGTGGCGCCCAGGATCACCAGTGTTTGTGAATTCAGTTCTGCAGTAGTGGTATTCATCTTACTTCTATCCATCCGTTTTTTTGAAACTGCCTGAAAAAGTCATTCCCAATTCGCATGTTGTGACCATAATCCTTCAGGAATCTTCTAGATCAGTCTTTGAGATTTCATAGACAACAGCACCCCGATTTCAACCGCGACTTTTCAAATTCGATGAAATGGAAACAGATGTCGACAACTTCACTCCAGGACGAAGCGATCCAGATCATACGCGCGTCGGATGGCATTTATCATCTGCATACCGAGACCGTGATCCCGTATGCACTGGAGGAAGTTTTCGCATTCTTCGCCGAACCGGAAAATCTCGAGGCACTGACCCCACCCTGGCTGAATTTTGAGATCACGACACCGGCTCCCATCGAAATGCGTGCAGGCACACTTATTGATTACCAACTCAAGCTGCATAGCATTCCCGTCAAATGGAAAACGGAAATCAGCGAATGGGAACCCCCTTACCGATTTGTCGATCGGCAATTAAAAGGCCCGTATCGACTCTGGCATCACGAACACACATTCACAGAATGCGAAGCTGGTACACAGGTCACAGACGATGTCCGTTATGCTGTCTTAGGAGGCGCACTGGTCAATAGGCTGTTTGTACAGAAAGACGTCGCACGCATCTTTCGCTATCGCCGGGAACAACTACGTAAGTTCAAACCGGCATCCAGAGAAAGAACAGCCAACTAAAATTCACCCACCGGTTCGCCGCCGTTGGGTGTGCTGAGGGCTTTCAATACACCCGGGTCAATGTCTTCGGAAAGAAAGCGCACCGAGCCATCCCCTAGTAATACGTGGGTTCCCCCTTTAAACTTGCTGCCGAAGCCGCGCGGATTGCGATTGATGCCCTCAGTCGGATCGCGAAAGTTGGTGGGATCACCCCAGGCTTTGATGCCCGATCTGACTTCGCCTGCCAGTATTGTATTAGAAGTGCCATCTTTTATCTTACGTAAATCCATGCCGGAGTTCGCGGATAAGACATAACTGTTGGCAGCATAGTGCGCGGGTTTGTATCCTGCCGCCTCCCCCTCTGCTTCAGTAAAATCATAAGGCATCCCCGGGCTTTGCAGCAGTATGAAATTGATTTCGAACGTCTCTCTGTTATCGTCGGCCGTCCAGGGCTGACCGAAGTTTATCTGCTCATACAGGGTTTTATGATCCAGATATGGTAACAGCTGCGTGGCCCAGCTGTGTTGCGGCTGACCTGCTTTGTCGAAGGTTCCTCCAACGGGAAACTGGCGATACATATCATGATAATTATGCAACGCCAGCCCAATCTGCTTGAGATTATTTTTGGATGTTGACCGCCGGGCAGCCTGGCGTGCGCTTCCCATATATAACTTTTCAAAGATCTTGTCTTGTGTCGTCGCCATCCAGAAAAATTGATGTGTCACGCTGATTACACAAATGCCACTAACCGCCAGCAGCAGAAACATGGTCACCAGAGTAAGACTCCAGCGCCTCTGCCACGGTATAACTTCCGCAGGCTCAGCAGTCACTTTGGTTTTTATGCGGCGACAGTACAAGTGAAAGCCCACAGCAAACAGCAACAGCGTAGACAGAAACATGAGTGTCTGGGAAGGTGAAATCGTCAGGCGCGAGAATGTCCGTACGAGATAAGAGGCCCAGCCCACGCACAACAGGAACACAGATACGCTGATCGCAATCCAGCGATGAATTCCATCCACCTCTTCCTGTTTTTCCTCTGTCTCCATAACTGTCTCCCGGCAATTAATATTCGCCGACGGTCTCGCCGCCATCTGGCGTACTCAAAGCTTCGAGCACTCCCGGATCGATGTTTTGATTGATAAACCTGCCACTGCCATCCATGAATAACATGTTGGCTCCCTCCCTTCGTTTCCAGGGTCCGCCAAAACCTTGTGGATGGCGGTTGATTCCTAACGCGGGATCACGAAGATTGGCAGGATTACCCCAGGCTGGCAGACGGCTCACGATCTCACCCGCCATGATAGTGCTCGCAATACCATCGGGAATTTGATCGTATTTCAATCGGGATGCCGGATAAAAAACACGACTGTTCAATGAATATTCCGAGACTCCATAATCCGGGAGGTTGGTCTCGAAAGTGTCACGGGAATCGATCGTATAAGCAGGAATATGGGTTTTGAAGTGCGGAGCATTTTTCTCAGTATTCCAGGGTTCTGCCAGATCAATTTTTTTATACAGCTCTACCTGATCCATGAAAGGCAGGATTTGAGTCTGCCAACTGTGTAATGGCTGACCTGTGGAATTATAGATACCGGTGGGCAATGGATCTACATCGCCCGATGAATAATTCACTACCGCCAACCCGATATTTCGCAACCTGTTACGCGAGGAAATTCGAAAAGAGGCTTCACGCGGACCGGATGACTTTCCAATCACTCCTTCAGGTGCAGTGAACAGCCAGAGACCCTGATGCGCTATTCCCACCACGGCAAAACCACCGGTGAACGAGATCACCAGGAAGACGATCAGGGAAATCGTCCAGCGTACCTTCCACTGGTTTGGAACCGGGATCGTATGTTGTTGCTGCAGACGATGCAGGACGAAGCGGCCCAGCAGTTGAATCAGCAGCGCCATGATCGAAACGACGACCAGGGCCGTCACCAGACCGGAGGCAGGCACAATCACCTGGGGGATCACCCGTTGTAAGAACATCAACCAGCCCTGGAACATATAAAACAGAAATTGACTCGGGAAAGAGATCCCGGCACAACCCAGGAAAAAAACCAGGATGAAGCAGCTCACAAGCAGAACAGCAAATCTTTTTCTTTTCCTATTTTTGGGTTCAACCGTTTTATTTTCCACTGAGCGTCTCCCGTGCTTCGGCAGGCGAAATCTGTTTGATTGCACCATCGGTAAACAGGATCAGCTGCTGATCGTCTCCATAGACCGCCTGCTCAAATGCGAGCGGTCGAACCTTGTCGCTTTTCTTTTCGCCGGGCACATAACCATAGCGCGCATTTAAGTCACCGGGTTGCATCCAGAATTCGTCAGCGAAAGAAGCATCTTCCATTTTCGCAGGGTAGTTGCCGTCATGGGTGGCCACGTGCATGAACAGGGCCATTCGCAGTTCGGCCAGTTTCGAACGACGCTCTTTGAGCAGCGCTTCTTTGGCTGCCTGGGTTTCCTGTTCCGATTCACTGTCTGTCAGTCGATAGGTGCGGCCATCCTTTTCCCAGGCACCGGGCGTCAGCAGCTCCCGCGCACCGGAGATCATCGTCAGCACAAACAGGAACATCAGTCCCCAGAGAAACGTCCCCGCGAGTGCTGCTTTATAAGAAATCACTGGCAGTTTCGGGAAATCACGGGCCAGCATGTTCCAGAGTTTTTTCAACCCCCAGGCACTCAGCAGAAACAGCAGCAGAAAAAATGAGATCGACTGCAGTCGCAACTGCGCGATTTCCGACAGGTCAATTGACGCACTCGGCATACCCGCCTCTGCCATGCTGCTGCATGAACAGAAAATCAATGTGCAGATCAGGATAATTCGAACCGGCATGGCGAACGACTCCGCAGTAGCGTATAGGAAAAGTATCAACATTTATCATACACTAGTTCACGTGATACGCGAGTTTATTCTGCCTGCTGACTGGATGATTCAGGGACATGTGACCCCGCGCGCGTTCAGCCGGTAGTTGACAGGATTTCCAGCGAGTTATACGATTGAAATCAAGGCCTCTCCCCTGCTCTCCGGAGAGTGTCTTATGTTAAAACGCTGTGTGGGTCGAGTGTAGGCTGCGGAAGCCGCGCTGAACTGCGCGAAACCGGAACACCGTGTGTGTTTCATTGAAACCGTTGTCCTGACTGAATGAACTTCTTTTTTGATACCTGCCCACCACCGGGAGTGCCCACCTGCGATGTCCTCAACTGAAAGTCCTCAAGCCTCGCAACCAGTCTCTCCTCCCACGCCATGGCTGCTGATTGTTCTACTGGTTGCCGTCATTCTGCTTCCGATAGTGACCTGGTTTTTGCTGCCATCCGTTCCGGCCCTGGGTCGATTACCCGAACTCTATTCGGGAGGCACATCATACCCGGCTTCGAAGCTGCTGTTTGAACGCCAGGGTGCGCTGCAGGCGGGAGTGGAACTGCCTCTGATAACGAACGTGCAAATTCTGGATTTCGACGGCGACGGCAAAAACGACATCCTGTATTGTGACGCGGGAAATAACCGGGTCGTGCTGCGTCGACTTGCCAGTGGTGGCAGTACCAGTGATCAGACGCTGATCGCAGATGTTGCTGCACCGGCGCATGCCACGCCTGTCGATATCGACGGCGATGGGGATCTGGATATCGTGGTTTCCGTGCTGGGGAATATACAACCAGACGATGGGGTCGTCGGTCGGGTCGAACTGTATGAGCAGACGCCGACAGGATTCGTGAGGCATGTGATCCTGGATGATGTGCGACGCGTGGCGGACGTGCAACCGGGAGACTTCGACGGAGACGGCGATCTTGACCTGGCGGTCGCCGTGTTTGGATACAATCGGGGAGAAGTCCTCTGGCTGGAAAATCGCGGCGAATTTCAGTTCCTGGATCATCACCTGTATAATGCACCCGGTGCGATCCATGTTCCCGTGGCCGACTATGACGGGGACGGCGATCTGGATATCGCCACCATCTTTTCCCAGGAAGAAGAAGAGCTGGTCGGCTTTGAGAATCTGGGAGGTGGCAAATTCAAAACACGACCTCTCTGGCTGACGCCGAACATGGACCTGGGGAGCGCCGGCTTGATCCACGCCGACCTGGATCAGGATGGCGACGAAGATTTGATTCTGCCCGCCGGGGACAACCTGGAAGACTTCGACGCCTACCCGCAGCCTTATCATGGCTGTCTGTGGTTTGAAAACAAGGGAGACTGGAAATTCGAAGAGCATCGAATTTCTGACCTGGGAGGCACCTATGCCGCTGCGGTTGCCGACATGGACGGAGACAACGATCTGGATATCGTACTGGCGAGCATGACCAACGACTGGTATTCGCCCGCGCATGCCAGCCTGGTCTGGTTGGAGAACGACGGTCAGCAGAATTTCACAACCTGGCAGATCGACAATCAGCCGATTCATCTGGTGACGGTTGCAGTGGGAGATTTGAATCAGGATGGCTTACCCGATATTGCTGCCGGCTCGCTCAACATGCGGAAACCTTTTGACCGTATTCAGGCAGTTCCGTACTGGATTCAACAAACGCAGAAAGGAGCATCGCCATGATCGTGCGTGCGATTGCCGTGATTCTGGTGCTGGAACTGGTTGCGTGCGGCTACCTGTTCGTACAACGAGCGGCCCGCCCTGTGCCAATGCTGCCCGAAAAAACGCTGATGAACCCTTTATTTGCGGAGGACATCCAGCCACTCGTAAAGCAGGTCGCTCAGACCAACAACGCCTACGACTGGATGCGCCTGGGAGAAGCGCTGCTGGGACAGGGCTATTACAGTCATGCGGAACTCTGCTTTCGACGGGTATTAAAACTGATGCCCGAGAGTCGGCTGGCGGAGAGCCGCATCGCCTATTGCCTGGAGCGAACGGGGCGAACAGAACAGAGCAGCGAAATCTACCGGGAACTGAATAACAGCCCTGACTTCTCACGTGAAGCAAAACGGGAACAGATGCAGGCCCTGTATGAGCTTGGCAGGAATGCGCTGCGCGAAGAAAAAATGGGAGAGGCAGAAAAACTGTTTCGCCAGAATCTGGGCTTTCTGCCGGCCCGATATCAGCTGTCCAAGCTGTTGATCCGAACCGACCGGGCAGACGAAGCGTTAACGCTGATTAATGAATCACTGCAACAGGTGCCCGGTTCACTGAAATTTCTGGAACTGCAACACCGCGCCTTTCAGCAGACCGGTGATCTGGAACTGGCTGAGCAGACCGCGCAACTGCTGGAACGCGCTCAGCATACGATTCCTCTGCACCCGGGTTCAAATTTCATTGAACCGTTCCGGCTGCAGTACGGCATTGACCGTCATGTGGAAGAATTCAACAGGAAAATCAGGAACCGTTCGCTTCCCGAGTTAGAACTGGAACTGGTCAAACTGATCGACCAGCTCAACGATTCCCCGTCAACGCACCGCCAGATTTTTCTGATGCGTTTACTGGAGGTGCAGCATCAGCAGCAACTGCCTCGCAAAATGCTGGAGACGGTCCAGAAGTTAAACAACATGGGAATCAACAACGCAGACGTATTGATGTACCGGGCAGAAGCAACAGGAATGCGGGGCGACTGGAATCAGGCAGCGATTCTGGGACGACGCGCTGGATCGATGTCAAAAGCAGCGGATATGCATCAGCGACTGTCTGATATCTTACTGCAGGCAGGAAAAACTGAAGAAAGCCAACTTGAGCAGGCACTCACATACCGTCTGGAAGCAATGGAATATTACCGAGCCGACAAGCTGGCAGAAGCACTCGATAAGATTGAACTCGCTGTTAAAATCAACCCCGATGATCCCCAGAGCTGGTACGAACGCGGTCTGATTCAGGAAGCGCGCGGGGAGAGGAAGGCCGCCCAGTCAGACTTTCAGGAATGTCTGAAACGGGCACCCCTGCATGGTCGAGCCCGCCAGAAACTGTCAGTAGAGCCTGCAACTAACTGACCTTCTTTTGGGTACCAAGCAACTAAATGTGTTCTGTTGCCCGACATTTTGACGCGACATGGCCATATCACCACTGGACTTATGTAAAATATTTGTCCCGCTTTCTTGAATTCTCAGCTTAATAGAACCATCTATAAAATTTGTTATTGAAAGTTTTAATTTTCATTACATACTATTAATAATTAAATATGCGTTCGTTAATCCGTATTATTAATATTCTTTACTAAAATTTGTTATAGGATGACGTGATGAATAAAACGAGCAAGCGCTATAACGTAAGAAAACTGTTCCGAGGCTTTACATTAATCGAGCTTCTGGTGGTTATTGCCATCATTGCAATTCTGATCGCGCTACTGCTACCAGCAGTCCAGCAGGCCCGGGAAGCCGCTCGACGCAGTACCTGTAAAAACAGTCTGAAGCAGATCGGAGTGGCCTTTCACAATTATCACGATACCGCCCGTACCTTCCCTCCCGGCTGGATTGATGGAGACCAGACTCTGGGTGATGCTTCTGAAACTGCTAACAAAAATGGCTTAGGCTGGGCCACCATGATTCTGCCTTACATCGATCAGGCCAATCTTTACAATCAGATCGGTTCTGAAACCTCAAACTTCACGATGAACTGGCAGATTGGCTATACGGGCTCAACCTCCATTCCTGCAGCCAAAACTATCATTCCCATTTTCAATTGTCCTTCCGATCCCATGGGTGGCATCAATACAGATAAGGGAAGCTTCGGGAAATCCAACTACGCCACCGAACGCATCGTACTGGGTGTCAACAAAGCGCTGAGAATGCGTGACATCACCGATGGCACTACCAACACAATCCTGGTTGGCGAAGTACGTACCGGGGATGAAACCGGAACGACCGGAAGTTGTGGCGGTGCTCCCTGTGATGAATTCACCGGCAAACTCTGGATTGGTGCCCGTACCGCTTCCTGGGGCTGGGAACGTGGACTGCAGGCAGAAGACGTTTACTTCATCGGCTATAATGTTCCCGATGACTTCATCAATGGAGGTGCCCGCACCGTCGCAGACCGTTTTGCACTGTCCAGTATGCATGTGGGTGGCGTTCATGTGCTGCTCGCCGATGGTTCCGTCCGATTCCTTTCCGAAAACATCGACGTCAACACTTACAAGTGGTTGAACGATGAAAACGACGGTAAGGTACTGGGCGAATTCTAATACCGCCGCCTGCGTATTCCTGGCAACAAACCATTATCAATCAATACTTGAAACTGCACAACAGCCTGAATCATGGCTGTTGTGTGTTTCAATTTAATGAATCCTTTTTTGCTGCCGTCAGTTCAGAACGAGCCAGCGAATCATTTCTTTTCATTCTATAATCCAGAAAACAAGTACGATGATTAGACGTTCCTTTACATTCATGTTCTGCTTTGCGCTTTCCTGTATGCTGACTGCCTGTGGCGGTGCTCCCGATGATCAACCCAAACTGGCCCCCGTGAGCGGTACAGTCACAATGGATGGTGCCCCGCTGGCAGGTGCCTTTGTGCGGTTCTATCCCACATCAGGTCGCGCCTCTGCAGCGAAAACAAACGAGGAAGGTAAATACGAACTGGTCTTCATCCGGGATGAAATGGGGGCTGTTCTGGGAAAACACACGGTCAAAATCAGCACTCTCGACGAAGAAAACGACCCGTTCGGCGATCAGGGGAGTGAGACGGTTCCCGAAAAATATAACAAAAAAACGACACTGGAAGCGACGGTCACCGAAGGCGATAATACCATCGATTTCGATCTGACAAAGTAAGTCATTTTCACCTGATCTGTGTTCGTCACGATTCTGGTACTGAATCAGGACTGCCTGTCGATGAGTGTTCAGCCACATGAGCAGAAGCGAAACGACGCCTGGTGCGTCCTTAAAATTCTCCTGTCACTTCACCGCCGCTGCGCGTGGTTAATGCATCATAAACATTGACATCAAGATTTTCGGAAATGAAGTGCACTGACCCGTCACTGAGCAGATGGTGGGCGCCCCCCTCATGGAAGCTGGAGGGCCCCCAGTTCTGGCCGATGGAATCAGGAAAGACGCCACCCTGAAAATAAGGCTGATAATTAATGGAGACCGAGCTCCCGGAATAGGAGGGGGGAGTCAGCGCCATCCAGCGTGCGGCCACAGCGGCGCTGGTACCATCAATCCAGACTGATGCTTTTTCTTCCCGCGTTTCTGCCAGCAGAATCGTGTTAGACGTGCCGTCCGTAATGTCGCGGAACCGCGATTTTGATCCAGGGTACATCACACCCTCGGCGGGAGTGGCGCCTGAAAGCCCCAACACATTTCGTGCGCCAATTGCCACATAATTGCGAATTGCAAACCGGTCAAAGCCGACCGTCGTGATATAGAGAGGATCTGTGCTATAGTTGGCTCCGGCATAGCTGGGACATTTATAAAACGCCAGAACTTCCGCTGCAGTTGCCTGATTCGCGGGATCCAGGGCAGAGACATTGTAATTCAACGAATTATACAGATTTGCCGCTTCCAGGTAAGGCAGGATCAGACTGGCAAAACTGTGCAGATGAATGTTTGGATCGTTTGGTCCCGTACCTGGATAGTTCCAGACTCCTTTGCCAAACCCGCTGGTACTGCTGGGAGGAAAGACAGTATGCGCACTTTCATAATTATGTAAGGCGAGCCCCAGTTGCTTCATATTGTTTTTACACTGGCTTCGCCGGGCTGCTTCGCGCGCCTGCTGAACGGCGGGCAGTAACAGTGCAATCAGAATCGCAATAATAGCGATGACGACCAACAGTTCAATCAGGGTGAATCCGCGTGTCACTTGTTTCAGAGCGGGTGGGCAGGTCATGGAAAGTGGCTCCATAGGGTTTGATGTACTGGGGAAGGTTCAAAATCTGCGGCGGCACACAAACACAACATTCTGACGAACATTAGAATGTTACCGGTAATAGAACGGATTGTCAAGCCGTTAACCATTCTGAAGCGAAGCGGGTTGCGTTGGCTGCCTGAAGCAGATTTCTGGCGAATTTGAGTGGCGTTTTCATTGTGTTCATCTATACAATGAAGATATCTTCCTGTTTCGGCGGAGCCGTAACCCCGTTGAATGCTTTTTTATAGTGACATCTTTGATGCTCCTGCCCGTGCTCCCACCTTTGAAACAGCTTTGCAACCGACAGTCTCTGATCTGCCTGGTCACGCTTTTCTGTTTTTTCACGACTTCGGTGGGCTTTCCGCTGGAACCTGTGGGAACGCCTCAAGCAGGCTGTCAGTGTGGTCAGGAACTGCAACGTACGGGAGGCTGCTGCTGTTCCCGCTCGCAAGCTTCCCGCAAATGCGAAATCCAACCGAAATCCTGTTGTGCCAAAAAACAGACCCGTTCCTGCTGTACGGGAAAATCAAAACCGGAAACATCCAAAACAGTCCTGGTTTCGGCCTGTGGTTGTGGTCACGGGCCTGCTGCGGGTTTGCAGGTGAATGACGATCCGCGTCTCCCTGCTCTGCCGAGTCTGATATTGAGCCCGACTCCCCTCGAATTCTGCTGCCTGCAGATTTCCAGTATTCTTCCCGAGCATCGTCTCGCGCCGGAAACTCCTCCTCCGGAATTGTGCTGCCTCTGATTTTTAAACCAGATGCATACTGCAGACTGACCTGAGATCAGCCTGCGCACATTTCCATTTATTTTCAGGAGTTTCAAAATGAAACCAACGTATGAGTGCTGCGCAAAACGTGTGCGCGGTTTTACCTTAATCGAACTTCTGGTAGTGATTGCCATCATCGCCATTCTGATTGCCCTGCTGCTGCCCGCCGTTCAACAGGCGCGCGAAGCAGCCCGACGGAGCCAGTGCAAAAACAATCTCAAGCAACTGGGACTCGCGCTGCATAATTATGAATCGACACACCGTGTCTTTCCCCCCGGCGGTCTGGGCTACCCTTATGTCTGGTCGGCACATGCGCACCTGCTCCCGTTTGTGGATCAGGCGAACCTGCAGAACCAGTTCAATTACGATGTGCCACCACTCAATGCATTCAACCCCGGAACGTTTGACGCCACGCAAGTCGGCAACAACGACACGGCAGCCCGCGTACGACTGCCGCTAATGGTCTGCCCCAGCGATAAAGATGCCGTTCCCGGTTCGGACTATGCAGGCATCAGCTATCCCGCGTGTGCCGGCTCGGGCCTGAATGGTTCAGCAACGACCGATGATGGCTCGATCAGTAATGCAGACGGCGTCATCTTTTCGCAGTCCCAGATCCGATTCCGCGATGTGACTGATGGAACCAGCAATACGGTCGCGTTTGGCGAACAGTTAATGGGTGACGGGCAAAACACCGCCCCCCCCACCGGCAACTATCGCTTCCGTGTGGTGGAGCTCTCGGCGGGAACACAGACGACTCCTGCCGTATGTACTGCCGCTGCTGCTCCCGCCTGGTCGGGTCAACGGGGTGCCAAGTGGGTAAACGGCCATCTGGCGGACACGATGTATAACCACTGGTACGGGCCCAACTCTTCGAATCCCGACTGCCAGAACGGTTATCACAACTATGCGCTGGTCAGTGCCCGCAGTGCCCATGTCGGCGGCGTGCACGTAACGCTCGTGGATGGCAGCTGTCGTTTTGTCGGCGAGAATATCAACACCGATCTCTGGCGTGCGCTGGCAACCCGTGCCGGCGGCGAAGTGATTGGCGAATATTAAACGGTCTCAGTTCATCCGGGTCGACCTTGGGTTGGCCCGGATGACGTTTCTTCGAGGAAGTTAACATGAAAACATTTTTCTACTCTCTGCTGACCGTCTGTCTGACAGTCGCCTCCGCAGCCGCCCATGATACGTGGGTGGAAACGAATACGAATCTGATTCGGGCGCGGGATGCCGTTTACATCAATCTGAAACTGGGGAACCATGGGAATCACCACCGTGATTTTAAAATCGCCAGCAAGATTGATCTGGAAGGCTGCAGTCTGAATGTCATCGATCCAGCAGGGAAAACTTACGATCTGATCAGCGAATTGACGGATACCGGCTATGCCCCCAAGGAAGGTTACTGGCGCGGCAAGTTCGTACCAGTGAAACCCGGCCTCTACACGGTGGCGCATTCACTGGACCGGGTGGTCAATCATGGCAAACCGGTACGCGCGATTAAAAGTGCGAAGACCTGTTTCGTCGTCAGTGCCAAACTGGATCAGACGCCTTTAGAAAATCCCGGCTTTGACCAGGCGCTGGGACATCCGCTGGAACTGGTGCCCGTACTGAATCCTGTGACTCCCATGGGGCCGGGCAATCCTCTGAAAGTCCGCGTGGACTTCAAAGGCAAACCACTGGCGAATACGGTTGTCTCATTCGTTCCCCAGGGTGAAACTCTGAAGGAAGGCTTTGATGAACGATATGAACGCAAGACCGATGCCGCCGGCCTCGCGTCGTTCACACCGAAGACGGGCAATCAATATCTGGTTGTCGCGCACCATCTGGCGGAGAACGAATCGGCGGAGGATTACCAGGAGACCGCCTACGCAGCCACGCTGACAGTCTTTGTCCCGGAAGTCTGCCCCTGCTGTGGCGACTGAGGGTCCTGTTTTCTGACGAAAGCAAATTGAATTTACGCGGCGGGAGGCCTGTTTGCTCCTGCCGCGTTTTTTCTTAGCACGAATCAATTATTTAAACAATAAAGTCAACCAGACTCATCACTTACTATGAAGACATCTGACTGGCTGCAACCTCTTTAAATGCACATTGACGTAGTTCGACAGCAGACTTAGGATGCATCTCAGCTCAATAAACTGAACAGACTGACAAGAGAATGAATGCTGGAACGGAACGCGTTCTCCGAGACAGCATCAGGAAATGGTATGAAGATGCATGATCGACATTCTGCAGTACGATTTTTGCACGTGCTAATTGTCTGCTGGACCGTGGCAGCGGGATTCTTCACGTTCACCCCGATGCTACAGGCAGAGAATATCACGCGTGCGCAGGTACTGTCTTCGATCGAAAAAGCGAAGCACTTTCTCTTGAAGCAACAGCAGCCTGACGGGACCTGGCAACTGACTGGCCACCCCGAACAGACGGTTGTGCTGACCAGCTTCACGCTGCATACCCTGCTCCAGGCAGGTATGACGGCAGACAATGCTGAAATCCAAAATGGATTACAGTGGCTCCGCAAACAGGATCCGGTCAAGACTCACGAAATTTCGCTGCTGCTCGAAACACTGGCAGCCGCCCGCGATACGGACCTTGATCTGCCTCTGATGAAACGATTGACTAAGAAGCTGGAGGCGGGAAAGTCCCAGGGAACGAATGACGGTGCCTGGAGTTTTGGCGCTGACGATGTCCCGAACTATGCTCACTTTGCGGCGTTAGGTCTTTACGAAGCCGCACAACGGGGAGTGCCGGTTCAAACTGCGACCTGGCAGCGGGCTCGTGACCACTGGCTGAGTCGACAGAACCGGGATGGGGGCTGGGGATCACAGGGAAGCGGTTTCAGTCGGGGAGGCATCACGGCGGCAGGAATCGCTTACCTGGTCACAACCGAAAACCTGCTCCGCAGTCAACGATTCAACATGCATGCAGACGGTTCGCCCCGCTGTTGTGGTGAAGCGTTCAAGGACGAAGCGATCGCAGCCGGCTGTCGCTGGCTGGGAAATCACTTCACGGTGACACATAATCCAAGTACCGATGCCAATTCAGATGGATCGGTCGGTTACCTCTATTATCTGTATTGCCTGGAGCGGGTCGGCCGTTTGACGGGACGACGCTACTTCACCAGCCAGTCCGGCAAGCAATTCGACTGGTATCGCGAAGGAGCGAAGTATCTGATCGCACACCAGAATCCGATAACCGGCGCCTGGGTCGGTGCACCAGCGCTGCTGGAAGATTGCCCGATCCTTGCCACCGACTATGCGTTGCACTTCCTCTCCCGGGGACTGACGCCAATCTTAGCCGGTAAGCTCAAGTGGAATGGCGCGCCTGATGCAGCCCATGATTCAATCGACTATACGCCGCAGGATGTCTGGAATCTGGCACGTTATACCAGCCGCCTGCCAGACTGGCCGCAACAACTCACCTGGCAGTCAGTCAACATGAATCGAGCCGACGCCGATGACCTGAATCAATGTCCGCTGCTCATCCTGGACGTCGCCGATGCAGACCGTTTCACACCTGAGCAGATCACTCTGTTGAAAACATATCTGCAGGATGGTGGTTGCCTGTTTGCACTGGGCGGCTGTCAAAGTGCCTCTCCCGATGCAGCCATGCAACAATTGATTTCGAAATTGTATCCCGCAGAGGAAGTCAAACTCCGCAAGCTGGAGCGAACGCATCCGGTCTATCGCAGCGAGTTTCGGTTGCTGGATCTGAAAACCGGTGATCCTCTGGTAGAGCTGTGGGGAGCAGAGACCGGCTGCCGCACCTCCATTTTGTTTTCACCCGACGATCTGGGCTGTCTGTGGGATCAATGGTCACCGCTGACTTTGCCCGACCGTTCGCCAGAACGGGAAGCCAGTATTACTCGTGCGCTGCACGTGGGTGTGAATGTGGCAGCGCTCGCAGCGGGACGCGTGCTGATCAAAGAACTGGGGCCTGAGACCTCGGCAGAGCCTGCGTCGACAGAGGAGCGGATTGAACATCGGTTGTTGAACATCGCGAAAATCCGTGCTTCGACGGAATGGGACGCCGCCCCGCATGCGTTACGAAAACTGCTGCACGCCATGAATCAGGTTTCCGGCGGCCAGTTCGCAACGAATCCCAGCAATGTTCTGCTTTCGGATCCCCGGCTGTTCAAACATCCGCTGTTGTACCTGCATGGTCGTACTGGCTTCGTGCTCAGTCCGGAAGATCAACGCGCTTTAAAAAAACACCTGTTGCAGGGGGGCGTGCTGTTCGCGGATGCCTGCTGTGGCGCGGACGAATTTGATGGCAGTTTTCGACGACTGACCGAACAGCTGTTCCCGACTCAAAAGCTGGAACGGATTCCCGTTGAGCATGAACTGTTTTCCACGAAAACCGGTTACGATCTGCGGCAGGTCCATTTCCGGAAACCACTTGACCTGCAGACCCGCTCAACTGAGGAACGCGTTCAACTTACAGCGCCTGTGGTTGAAGGCATCAAAGTCGATGACCGCTATGTAATCCTCTACAGCCCACACGATCTGAGTTGTGCGATTGAGCACGGCGACAAAATCACTTGCGCCGGCTACACACAAGCTGACGCCATTCGTCTGGGTTTGAATATTGTCTGGTATTCGCTGCTGCATTAACTCGAATGCAGATGATCGTTGTAAGTGACAGTGGGAGCGCAACTCGTCTTCGATCAGAAATCGAACTGGGAACTTCATGACCAGCTGTGATAGAATTTTACAGAGCGGGCTTCACTTTGACGGAATTTTTCTATGCTAACTAACCTGACACGCAAACGGTTTTTTGAAATCGATCTGCCCGTAGTTCTCAGGACGGCGAAAGTATTTTTCTCACGCCCCGAAACACAGTTACGCCTGGTGATTTACGCGCAGTGTCTGTTCACCGTCATCCTGTTCTGCCTGGTGCATGTCGGCTTCCAGCCTCTCACGACTTATCTGGTCAAGTGGAATGCAATGCACTACTGGGTGCAGTTTCTCTCCCTGGTGCCAGTGATTTCGGTCTGTTTTGGTGTCGTATTTCTGCTGCTGTTTGGCACGCATCAATACCCGATGGGAGAGTCGTGGCTCTGTTTTCTTGTTTACGCCGCCAACTTCGCCGCCTCAATGACGTTCCTGCATGCTCTGCGGTTTGCCGATCTGCTGTGAAAACAATCAGGAGCGTTGCTGCTTTTCTTCCAGAACCATCCAGTCGGGCAGCGGGATGGATTTGCTGCGGGCGATGAGTAACAGGCAACCAATGACGATCACCAGAATCGGCACTTCCACATCCAACGAAATGCGACCGGTCTGACGCAGGACAGACAGGCAGCTGGCGATGATGAAAAAGGGGCCCATCACAACCGTTGATTTATCGATGCCATTGACGGCAAAAGAAAGTACCCCAATGCCAGCCAGCCCGAGTGTCCAGATCCAGTTGATGTGGGGCACGATGCCAAGCGTCGTCAACAGCCAGCCTGTCCCGATGCAGATAATCAACAGAGGCAGTATCAACGTTTTCCGGTCGGATTTGGCTTGAACAGTCTCCAGAGCGGTCGATGATGATGTCTCGTTCATGGCGCTGACTTTCTATTTTCAGGAGTGAGAAAAACGGCTTATCTGACTGAAAGGCGTAGCGAGGCAGAAAACATCACGCTGTTCATGACTAAACATCATATATTTCTCGAATAATTCGATATTCCGATTTGATGCTGCGCCCTACATCTCATTCTGGTTGTAGTGGGAGCAGTATCGATTTTTCAGGCAATGACTCCTCTTCGTTTCCCACTGGTTGACTTGCCGTACGTTTCCCAGCACAATCAAAGAACGCGTTGTCTGTCCCGTTATTTGGTGTGTTGCATCTCTCTGGAAATGGAGCTCGCTTGTGTCGACCGTTCAGCAGGAGCATCTCTACCGGTATCCGTTCGCCTCGCGAATTAATCCGGGGTTGATTCAGCTGGCCGCCTGTGGAGGCAACGCTGCTGCGGAGATTGACGGCCCCTTCTTCGCCGGTCGTGTGACTTACCCGCGTGAAGTCGCGACGATGTTACTGTCACTGAGTACGATTGTGCGAACCCATTTTTTCGATGCGCGTCCTCCTCAGATGGATCCGATTGTCACCGCGAGTCGCTCGCTGGTCCGATGGGAAGGCTTCAGTGGTTGTTGTGGTGCCTATGCGCGACTCGATCTGGACGAGAACGCATTTGAAACTGAGCGACGCGCCTGTGGTACCACGAACGTGGACTTCAACTCCGAGATGATCGCGCACCTGAGCCGCGTCGGTCGGTCGGATGAAGTCCGGTTGAGTATCGAATCCGACGCGGTGACGCTGGAACGGAACCAGGCTGCGGTCACCGAAAAGAAAGTCCGCTTGTCCCGGCGCTGGATCAAAGGCCTGGGTGAGGTGCAGGTTTATCAGTCGCAGCTGGAATTGAAACAGCGTTTTACGCCGGCACTGCTGCTGCCACTGATTCAAAGTACAGCCCGCATGGGAAGCGGTAACCAATACCTGTCGATCAGCGCCGGTCGGCCCCGGCTGACTACACGAGCCACAGCAGGAGCGATTCCTGTCGGAGGTGCCAGTCGGTTATCGGCACTGCGGACTCTGCTGCCGCTCGCCCGCGAAGTGAGCCTATATGCCGACGAGAATTCCGGCGTGCATGCGTGGGTGGGCGAGACTGACTGGAGCCGTTTCTGGCTGGTGTTGTCGCCGACGCTGCAACGGGGCTTCTCGGGCGAAGGACAGCTGCTGGATTCGCTTGTAAACGATGACTGGCAGGAACGCGTCGATCCGATTTTGGATCTGCTCGCAGGAGACGATCATTCACCGACGGGACCAGCCGAAACCATCGATCCGGCTGAGCTGGCAGTGCGGCTCGGTTGTACGACCAGCGAGGCCCGCAACAGTCTGGCGGCACTGGCCACTAACGGGCTGGCTGGCTTTGACGCGGGCAGCGGATTTTATTTTCAGCGGCAACTGCCGTTTGCAGAGACGCTGGTCAACCGCGATCAGCCCCGATTACGTGCCGCCAACAAGCTATTGGAACAACAGGCGGTCCTACTGCTGCCTGACGATTCTGCTGATGAACGGGCCGCGGAAGTGACCAGTAACGGCACAACGTATATTGTTCGTCTGCGACCGGATGGGGAGAAATGCACGTGTCCCTGGTTCAGCCGCTACCAGGGACATCGCGGCCCCTGTAAACATATTTTAGCGACCCGCATGACAGTTGAGGCAAAGCACCATGATTGAAGCGCTGCAGGATGCCATTTTGAACAAAGACCCCGATGCCGTCGTCGCCGCAATGGCCGACTGGGACGAAGATCGGCGTAAGGCGGCAATTGAACCGTTCAATATTCTGATGCTGGCACTGGGGTTTGATAACAATGTGATTCAGCCCTGTATTCTGGGTCTGGATGACCCGCAGGTTAAAGAGAAACGAGAACGGGAGAGAATCGAGCAGATGTTCTGGCGGGGAAAAAATCTGGCTGATAAAAAGCCGTACGATTATGAAATGTCCTACATTGCCTGGCTGGGGCGCTACGGTCTGGAAAGTCTGGAGGGATGTATTCATTTTCCCACTGTTTCCAATCATCAAGCGCGGGCAGCCCAGGTCATGGCCGACCGCCAGCCTCCCTGGTGGGATGAATGGTACGCCGCCCTGGTCAACAAAGAACGAAACGATGATGGAATCTCTCCAGAATACTGGTCGTTGTTGTATGCATTTCAAAAGTTTACGGCTGATGATTTTCCTGCTGTTGCTGACCAATTCATGGTCGATTTACCGGAAGCCATGAAAGCGGCACCGGAGGCCATACAACGGGTGCTGCAGGAAATTCCTGCCTGCCGTGAACTGGTTTACTCGATCCCAGATGATGTCGAGCTCATCCCCTGGATTCCTGTGATTGAATACCTGAACCAGGAAAAACTGCTCGATAGCAGAAGGCTACTTGAGTCCCGGATCGAAGTGTTGCATCGCATGTCGAATCAAACCCAACGGAACGGCTGTCTGATGCTGATGAAGGCGGCCAAAGCCGATGCCAAAACGCTGGCCGAATTTCAAGCGGAATGGGGCGGGTTCCTGTCCGACAGCCAGGCAGTTGTCGCCGGCTTTGCGGTCGAGCAGTTGAAAAAAATCGAGCAGGCGGGACTGCTCGATGCCCGGGAAGTGGTTACCGCGCTGCCCGGGATTTTCAGTCACAAACCCAAAAAACATGCGAAGACAGCCCTCGACCTGCTGGCCCGGATCGCGGCTGACGAAGCATTGAGAGGGGAAGCCGTCGAAGCAGCGGCGATTGCGCTGATGCACGCGAACAAAGACATTCAAAGTGCGGCCCTGCATCTGCTCGAAGAATATCTACGGGCCGATGATGATTCAGCACAGCAGACGATTGCCCTGCATCTGGAAACTATCGCGCCAACCCTGAAAGCAAAAGCGGCCACCCTGGTGCAGTCTCAGCCAGCGGCAGAAATGGAACCTGGAACAGAGGCCCCGACGACAGATCTGGGGGAACTGGAGGCCCGGGCAACGGCACTGCCCACTGACATGCGCAGCCTGTTGCGTGTGGATGCAGCGGTGACAGAGGCGCAGGCGGGAGGTGCGGATCTCAGCTGTCGCTGGTCACAAAAGAGTGTGCCGGTTCTGACGACGGCGGCTCCGCTCGCTCCCATTGAAACAGTTGAGGAACTGATCGAAGTCACCTCTACAGCCGTCGAGCAACTGGACGATCCCGATACCGCCGAACGGATTATCAACGGGATCATGCGACTGTGGAACGAGCGGCCAAAGTCGTTCCAGTCGATGACCGAGTCGCTGGTCAGGCGGACCTGTGGGTCGATTTATGACCGCCCGCAACGGGGTCTCGTCGGCGGTTATTTCGGTCCGGCTTTCTCGCGGTTAATCGGGGCATGGCTGGAAGTCAAACTGGAATTTGAGCTCGATGAAGAAGGGAACGAATTTGATGTATTGGCTTCGATCCAGACAGTCCTGCATCGTTACCTGCGGGAACTGGAACAGCGCGTGCGGTCGAAGACCGCTTACCCACTGATATCAGCGGCTACGCATGCGGGGGGCTGGCTCGATCCCCTGGTCTGGGTCGAACGTCTCAAGCGGGCGCAGGAAGCACAGATTGACGTGATGGAGATGGACCTGGAACGGAGTTTTCTGCGACTCGCACCCGAACATAGAACCGAGGCCCTGGAAGCGGCTCAGAAGCTCAAGGCCCCGTATCAGACGCTGGCGATGGTCGCGATGGGAGGTGAAGGAAATATTATTATTGATCCGGCTGTACCTCTGCCAGTCTGGATTGCAGCGCTGCGAGCCCGGGATCCTTGGGGAGATGTGTCTAAATTACTTCCATGCGAAGAACGATCCCTGATTACAGAGGATCTCGCACAACTGCCCGATGTGATCTATCCCTGCGATTACAAATGGACTGCCGGGGAACGGCTGGCGGGTACCACTATTCAACAGGATGTGATCCGCGCCTGGGCCATGCAGGAGGGTGAGCAGGTAGAGAATCTGAGTGGTCAGCAGTTCCTGAGCCAGATGCTGGAAGCCATTAAACAGGATGAAGACCTGGCAGAGGTGGCAAAGCAATTCGCCAATGCCCAGGACAAGCCGCAGCTGAACTGTCACTTCCTGCCCGCCGAGCTGCATGATTTGAAAGTGAATTACGCACCCGCGTTTCTGTATCCGTTTCTGGCTGGTCAATGGCCGATGAAACTGGACTGGTACTGGTGCCTGGCGACTAAGGCGCTCGCCAAACGAGTCGAGAGTGGTTCGTCGGTAGAAGAACCCTTCGATCAGTTCCTGGTGCCTCTGTTCCAGCAGGATCGTCCACTGACACTGATGGCGGCCCGCGCGCTGTGGATTGCCACGGTCAGCAAGGACGGCAATGCCCGCTCAATGTCGATTGAGGTCTGGATCGCGCTGGCGGAGAGCGATCGGGTCGATCTGGATCTTTTGACGCATGCCTTGAGCGAGGTGATGGCCGGCGGCTGGGTGAAGTTGAACCGGGCAGGTGAAGTTCTGGCGGAGGTCGCCGCGGTGGGCCCCGTGCAGGCCTGGTGTGTTGCTGCCGTGCTGGAAACGGTGCTGATTTCACTGGAGCCGTTCCCCCGCAATGTGGGATCACTGCTGGAACCGCTGGATGAAGTAAGCGAACTGCTGGGCCGCGCAGTCTCTCCCGAACTGCAAGCGCGGCTGGAATCGATTAAAAGCGGCAAAGCCAAACCGCTGGCGAAATCGTTGCTGGGTCGCGTCGATACCATGACACTGACACGACAAACGGCTGTATCTGCTGTATTAGCTGCAAGACTGGCACGAGCAAAGCGTCTCGCAGATTCAGAATTCTGAAAATCGCTGGAATTATGGCGATTTCCAGATATGGAAAACGGTCAGAATTTCCTGATTCTGCTCTGACATAAAGTAAAAGAATCGCTGTAACCTGGAGCGGATCTGCTACAATCTGCGGGTCAGGGCGTAATGAATTCTTCCTGAATGCAGGGACCGTTTGATCGTGACGGAATGGAGTCGTCGTGCTGAAATCACTGTTTGCAGACAAGAATCGTTTCTGGCAGAGCGTGGTCATCACGCTGGGAGTCGTGATTGCGATCATCCAGTTTGTGAAGATTGCGAAAAAGAATCCGGGTGATTTTTATCTGCATTGGCGCTCGGGGGAATTAATCGCGACCGGCGAATTTCTCTACGTCAACAATCACAATTATCCCTATCCACCCTTCTGGGGATTTGTGCATGCGCCGCTGGCCAGCTTCTCAATGCAGACGGCTTATCTGCTGATTTACCCGCTGTTTTTTATCTGTCTGTTTCTGCTGATCTGGGTTTTAAACCGCATGAGCGAGGCGCATTTCCCCCTGCTGCGCAACCAGTTGTTCTGGGTAGTGACCGCGGCGATCTTTCTGGCCAGCCGCTACCTGATCAGAGACATGCTGGAATGTGGCGTGAATCTGGCGTTAGTGGCGCTCTCGTGGCTGGGTGTCTATCTCTGGTCCAGGAAAAAGGAACTGTGGGGCAGCATTCCCCTGGGCTTTGCGATGGCCCTCAAGTGCACGCCCAGTCTGTTCTGGATCTATTTCATTCTGAAGCGTGAATGGAAAATGGCGATCTACACATTTCTGGCAGCGGCGTTTTTCACGCTCTCACCCATGTTCAAACTCGGCTTTACGGAATACCGCCGCACCTTTGAGCACTGGGGAACCATCGTCGCGCGAGGTATGCTGGAGCCCAATCCGATCCACTGGATGGGGGGCGAGATCCCGCTGGCGAATATGTCTTTCAAACCGTCACTGGCCCGCTACCTGATGCATTTTCCAAAAGAACACGAAGCCCGACTGGATACTCCCCTGTATATTGATTTCCTGGATCTGTCGCCGCAAACATCGCTGTGGATCATCAAAGCAGTAATGCTCTGCTTTCTGGTATTTATTGGCTGGAAATTTCGCAGGCATTATGAAGACAGGAACGACGAACGTATTTTGTGGGAGTGTGCGATCATCTCGATCATGATTCTGCTCTATTCGCCGGTCACCTGGGGGCAGCATTGCGTGGGAATTTTTCCGGGTATGTACCTGCTGGTCCGTTGCGCCACCAGTCGTCAGAACTTTACCAGGCCCTTGAAAATCGGCATAGGCCTGTTTGTATTTCTGATTCTGATTCTGAACCGCACCTTTATCGGGAAGTTTTACAGCGAGGTGATGAGCACGTATCACGTCGCTACGTTTGCTTTCATCGGGATCATCTTTTTTCTGTTGAAGCGCCACGAAAATGTAACCCGGGAAGAAGAGTTGAAAGCCGAGCAGATCACCTCGAAGAATTAACCGTCTCGCAGGAACAGCGCGTTGTGAATTGCATGGTTGATCCTGTGTGTGTGTGAATTCATATTCATCTGATTTGTGTTTGAAACAAGTTTTTTTCTGAACTTCCCCTGGTGTCTGTATGCAGTCATAGAGTCAGCATCCTGTCAGGGAAAAGTTGCTTTCTCTGATGAGTCCTTTTTCGGTTTCAGTTGAACCTTGAAAGCGCCTTTATCTTTGGCAGGCTCATAGACGAATCTGTGTGGGATGTATTCCTTATTATGGACTCCAAAATACATTCGTTGTTTCTGCCAGTGGGGTATCCAGGCGAAAACAATGGTTCCTGTGCCATCTGTCGTCTGTACAAGTTGCCGAGTTGTGTAGAACATGAGCATCAGCGGCATAGGCAAGGGCTGATCTGGTTTAAATAGTGGCGTCAGAGGCTCTATATCGATGCCTGACAGCGGTTTGCCCTCTGCGGACTCAAGTTTGATTTTGACTGGTTGTGCGCCATCAAGAGTCAGTTGCACCGGATGGTCGGGAAATTTTGGGGGTTTGGCATCAGGTTGAATACTCTCTTCCAGTTTCAGTCCGTAAGCTCGATAGTCAGCCCCATAGCCATCACGGAGCGCAATGACATACTTTAAATCCGTATCATGGGGAACCCGAAATTCAATTTTTCCGGCGCTGTCTGTTCTGCCAATCCCCCAGGTTTTTCCGAGATCCATGATGCCAGCGAGCGCTGCGGGAACCGGTTTTCCGGCGTCATCAAAGACTTCCAGTTCGACGCGTCTTGGAGGCTTCAACTGCAGGCGGAGCTGGTTCAAATCGGGCTGTTTTAGATGCTTCTGCGAGGGGTAGGGAAGAGAGAGCTGTGCCATACGGTTCTGTGAATCTTTGGCCTGCAGTGTCTGCCCCTCAATATGCAGGGGTTCGTCCGTCAGTGTAAAACGCCCCTTTGCATCGGTTGTGGTTTCGAGATTTGGCTTGTCTATTTCAAACCAGTCCCGCGACTCAATAAAGACCCTGGCTCCGACGACGGGCTGGTTGTGTTCATCGACAACAGTGCCTTTGATGGTTTGTTGTTTCTTGTGCCGGGTTTCGTTAGCGAAGCCATTCGAGTGTAACAGCAAGAGAATCGTCAGGAATAAAACGAAAAGCCAAATATCTGAACTGCGGCGATGTTTCCTGAAATGGATCACATCTGGAATAGTTATCGAGTTGGAATGAAGCATGAGATGTGCATTTCGATTCAGAATTAACGATCTTTCTCAGTTTACCTTCGCGGGGTATGCCTGAACCGGGAGTATGCGTCCCGACATGATTTTGAAACTTCACCGGCCTGGTTGATGATATCGGAAAGAATATGGAGGTTCAAATTATTTCTGCTGTTCAAGCTGAGTAATCAGTTGAACGGTGTGCAAAAAAGGAAGCATCGATTTACTTCAAGTACAGAAACTGATCCGGATCGAATGATGAGTCTGAAAATTGCAGAGCTGATTGTGCAGACCGCATAAAAAAACAGAGCCACCCTTTGATCAGAGGTGGCTCTGCCAGATTACCAATCGTTATTACGAAACGATCTTATCGAGGAGTAGACGCATTATTTTTCGTAGGAAGCCTGGTTCAGCTTGGAAGGCGCGGGTGGCACGGCAGGTGCGTCCTGTTGCGGGGCTGGGGCAACTTCCGGCTCTGGAGTAACTGGACTTCCAGTGGAGTAATAAACGGGGCCACTGAACTGCTGACCGCCACGACAGTGTTTGCAGCCACGTCCGCGACAGGCACTGCAGTCACGTGTGTGATACATGCTTGGATCGGGTGGTGGAGGCAGCATGCCTGCCCGTGGTTGCCAGGTTGGTACGGTCTGGTAGTAGAAACCGAGCTGAGTAGTATCGGTCGGCATATAAATCTGCGGGTAGTTTGCAGGCCCGACAGGTCCGGGTTGCCCCATGTACTGATTGGAGTAATACCGCTGGTATTGCACGGGAGTGCGTTGAATCATCTGAGCGGAAGGAGGACACCAGCCATGACCGGGTGAAGTGTGACACTTTCTTAAGAAAGCTCTTCCTTCCCGCGAGGTGTAATTCCGGTAGACGCCATCGCCGTCAAAGCGGTTGGAATAACCGGGAGGGCAGTTGTATTCGTAGCCCCCGCCCCGCACGTGATGACCAACCTGCTGGATCTGACCATTACTGGCAGCCGTATTCTCATCTGCGCTGGCGGTCAGAGCAGTGTGAGCCATGACGCCGGTCACTGCGAGAATGGCCAGCATATGCACGTTTAAGATTCTCATATCAATCTTCCTGGACCCGATTGAGGATTTTAGTGTTTTAGATTATTGAACGATGCGAGTGACCGGAGTCAAACGGCTTGAAGGTACGCCCCAACCGTAGTTGTAAGTGGAATGCACATTGGGAGCCAGGGGAACCGCGATGGGAACACCATAACCCTGAGCACCATACAGACGACCGTCGCGTCCATCAAAGTAGTAGGGATCGACGGCGTAAGTCATTTTGTAGTGTCCAATGGGAGCACAACCTTTTCCACCACATCCCGTGGGAATGAAGTAACCAAACTTGCAGCGGAAAAATTCCCGCAGCGAGCCTCGTTTTCCGATTCCGGCTGAGGTTCGGTATCCTTTACCAGCACCACCGGCCCGACAATGAGGGCAATCACCGCCGGGATAGGAAGCACCATCGGAGTAAGAGTAAACGTGATTTTGTTTACAGTTACATTTATCGTGGATGTAACCCGCCTGCTGAATCGGGGAGGCTTGTTTCTGATTCAGTTTCAGACTGCCCGGTTCGCCGGCCTGCAGGTGTGAAGCAGACAGGACTGTCATGATCCCGGCAACGACAACGAGCCCTGCTAATCTATAAGTGAAGTTCTGCATTTTAATATTCCTGATCGTTTCTCTGAGTACCTGACTCAGTGTGATAAACGTTTTCGGGTTGAGACTGTTTGTTCCTGGATGACAGCTATCTGATCATCGGCGGAATGAATCGTGGGAAGAAACCGAAGTCTGATTTATATTTTACGTTGACCCGGGTTCCTTCCAGCTTCCAGCGTTCGTGAGACCGCATGCCGAAGGGAGTCCAGATCCAGCCGCCTTTGACGTTGTAGTAGTAAGGCCCATACATGGCGTTGTATTCATGGGCATACAACATTTCCTGAGGAGCCAGTGCCTGGTTGGTGATAATGGTCCGTCCGACATAATCGGGGATACCCGGTTTAGGACTGGGGTACAGGGGTGCCTGCAGTTGTGGATATCCAGGCAGTACATTCATGCCTTCCATCACAGGCAGTGGCTGAGCGGCTTTATATTGTTTGTGATCTTTGAAATGCCCGTGACCATAGCTGATGGGGCGTGCCTGTTGCGCGTTTTCAAAGGGAGCCGGCGTCGAGGTAATAATATTCGGCTGATTGCTGACCTGCTGAATGTAGTACGGAGATGCACTGCGACGTCCCAGTGTCGGCCGTCTGGAAACAGGAGTCTGGCTGCTTCTCACCTGGGCCGTTTCCTCGGTGTGAGCCACTTGTTTCACGTGATTCTGTTTGTCAGCAGAACTGGTAAACTTACGCTTGAACCAGCTGATCGGATTATACTTCGATGATTTCGAAACAGATTCCTGCTGGACAACCGCATTATTGACCGCACCCGGTTCAGCAGCCTGTAATGCCGGCGCCATCAGTAAAAATGCCGGTAACAGTCCGGTAAGCAGGGTTACCTTCAGACTCGCCTGAGCCATAACAATCCCTCCCTGGATTTTTATTGTGGGGTTTCCACCAATGAGACTAGGTCAGAGGCTCGTCCAACCCCCGTCAGTCAATTATAATGATCAATTGTCTTCTTTCAGAACCAGTCGTGGTTCACAAACCAGGCAATGCCACTTCACAAAGACCGAAGTTCAGTTAGAAATTCTGGGAATTTCACTTTTCAGAGTTCCGGCACTTTTTGTATGTTTCAATCGCCCGACAGCGACCCTCTCAAAAAGAAAGCCACTAGTCCAAATTTCGGCTGGCAGGAATCGTCGGAATGAGTCATTTTGTAACCACAGTGACGATTCGTCCTATTTTCCCGAATTATTGTCTATTTAACGGGTTACGAGTGGCCTTATCTGTTCAATAATCGCTTCAACAGATACAATCCTCAATGTTTTCACAAACAGAAAATTTGACATATTTTTCTTAAGCTACCAGGCGAATTGACCCGAATTCTGAATAAGGCCCCCCACATTCAGAAGCAGAAAACAGTCAGAGGCCGACTGTTTTTTCGGGGCATTGATCAGATAAATTGGAGAGACCCTTGGCTAAGCGAAAATCGGCCAATAACGGCACAGCAGGCAACGGAACCCCGGGCACCGAATCAGACCGCATCGAATATGTCCCCATCAGTGATGTGACGCGACGTCGCTATCTGAACTATGCCATGTCCGTGATCACATCACGTGCCCTGCCCGATGTGCGGGACGGCTTGAAACCGGTACAACGTCGCATTTTGTATGTGATGTATCACGACTTACGACTGATGGCCAATGCGAAGCCACGTAAGTGTGCGAAAATCTGCGGGGACACCACAGGGAACTATCATCCACACGGGGATGCTTCGGTATATGACGCGCTGGTGCGACTGGCTCAGGATTTCAACCTGAGAAGTCCGTTGATCAATGGTCAGGGAAATTTCGGTTCCATCATGGGCCTGCCTGCAGCAGCCGCCCGTTATACCGAAGCACGTCTGACGGGGATCGCGGAACATCTGATGAACGAACTGCGTTATCAGACCGTGGAAATGCGTCCCAACTATGATGGCACACGCGATGAACCGGTTGTGCTGCCGGCCCGCTTCCCCAACCTGCTGGTCAATGGGGTCCACGGGATTGCAGTAGGGATGGCGACCAATATCCCGCCTCACAACCTGGGTGAGGTCATCAAAGCCTGTGTGCATCTGATCCACCATGACGATGCGACCGTGGCCCAGTTGATGAAACATATCAAAGGCCCTGACTTTCCGATGGGCGGCCGAATTGTGACAGACAAGCGGTCTCTCACCGCGGTTTATAAAGAGGGGCGTGGCCCCGTGAAAGTGCGTGGCGAATGGAAGCCCGAACCAGGCACGCGCACGAAAGGTGTACAACGACTTGTCGTGTATTCGGTCCCCTATGGTGTGGAAACCGGTTCACTGCTGTCGGAGATCGGCGGGATAGTTGAGTCGAGGAAACTGCCTCAACTGGTGGATGTGGCTGATGAAACGGATGACAAGAATGGCCTGAAAATCGTACTGGAAATCAAACCAGATGCGGACCCGGAAACCGTGATGGCCTTTTTGTACAAACACACGAATCTGGAGCAGAATTTCTCGGTCAATATGACCTGCCTGGTACCCGATGAATCGGAAGTACTCGTGCCTCGGCGTTGTGATCTGAAAGAAATGCTGCAGTATTTCCTGGACTTCCGGTTTATCTCGGTTCGGAAACGTTTTGAATACCAGCTGCAACTGCTCGAACGGCGGATTCATATTCTGAAAGGTTTTGCGATCATTTTTAATGATCTGGATAAAGCCCTCAAACTGATCCGCGCCAGCAGTGGAAAACAGGATGCCGCCAAAAAGCTGATGGCCAATTTTCCCTTGGATGAAATCCAGACGATGGCCATCCTCGAATTGCAGCTCTACCGGATTTCGAAGCTGGAAATCAACACGATTCGCGAAGAGCTGGCAGAGAAAGAAGCCGAAGCGGAAAAAATTCGAAAGATTCTGGCGTCTGACAAACGACTCTGGAAAGTGGTGGAAAATGAGCTGAAAGAACTGGCCGACGAATTTCCGGAAAAGCGCCAGACCAAACTGGGTTCCTCGGAAGAGATTACCGAATTCGATCCGCAGGCCTATATTGTTCGCGAAAATACGAACGTGGTCGTCTCGCGGGAAGGCTGGATTAAACGCGTGGGACGCCTGAAGACAAAAGAAGGCACACAGGAGTTGGCCAAAACCCGAACCCGCGAAGGGGACAGTGTGCTGGCAGTCGCACCGGGAAGCACGCTGGACCATGTCGTATTCTTCTCGAGTGATGGTGTGGCTTACACGCTGCCGATTGAACAGGTCCCTGTTTCTTCGGGCTATGGTGAACCGCTGTCGAAGCATGCCAGGATGAGCGATGGTGCCGTTCTGGTGGCAGCGGTGACGACAGACAGTCGGTTTACCCCAGAGGACAAAGCGACAAAAAAGCAGCCCCTTCCCACGCCTCACGTTTTGATCGTGACTGAAAAGGGGCAGTTTATGCGAATCTCGTTCAGCCTGTTCCGGACAGCGTCGACCAAAGCAGGTCGCAAATACTGCCGCCTGGGTAAGGATGACCGTGTGGTGTATGCGGGGCTGGTCGAAGAGGCAGAGACCATGTTTATCGCCACCCAGGACGCCCGCGTTCTGCACTGTGAGATCGAAGAAGCCGCCCTGCTCTCGAATGCGGGCAAAGGGGTTAAGGGCATCAGGCTGGAAAAAGGAGACCAGGTGATCGGTGTTCTGCAGCTGACCCGTCCGAGCGACTGCCTGCGTGTGATCAATACCGCAGGCAAAAAAATGACCTTCGGGCAAATGAAATATGGAGTCACTTCACGCGGTGGCAAAGGTGTGAAAACCAGTCAGCGAAGCGGGTTTGCAGAGATCCTCTATCCGCCCATTGAAGTGGTCGACTGGGACGAACTGGGAGACGACGAAGCATAAACTGATCGTATCTCGACTTACGATTCCCTGGATCAACACCTATAATCTCGTTTTCGTTCGCGTTTACAATAGAGAAAAATCAGTAAAACTATTATGGCAACTGCAGCAAAAACAACCGGCGCAAAAAAATATTCGGCTGACGACATTGAAGTCCTGGAAGGGCTGGAGGCGGTCCGTCGCCGTCCTTCGATGTATATCGGTGGCGTTGATATTCGCGGACTGCATCACCTGCTCTGGGAAATCGTTGATAACTCGGTCGACGAATATCTGGCCAAAGAAGCTGATACCATCATCGTCACCCTGCATAAAGATGGCGCTTCCTGCAGCGTGAAAGACAACGGCCGTGGCATTCCCGTCGATAAGCATTCCAAAACCAAAAAGTCGGCTCTGGAACTGATTCTCACGACACTGCATGCCGGCGGAAAGTTCTCTGACAAAAACTATGCCCGCAGCGGTGGTCTGCATGGTGTTGGATCCTCCGTGGTGAATGCGTTGTCTACCGAGATGGTGGCGACGGTTGTGCGCGACGGCCATCAGTACGTGCAGCGGTATAAAAAAGGCAAACCGACGACCCCCGTTAAAAAGGTAAAGCCATTCCGCGGGCATGGAACCGAAATCTATTTCCGCCCGGATGATGATATTTTCCGTCGCGTGCACTTCAACGCCGACACGATTCGTCAGCACCTGGAAGATGTCGCCTTTATTCATGGCGGTTTGAAAATTACGTTCCGCGATGAAGTTAAAAAAGAGACACATGAACTCTCGCATCCGGAAGGGATTCGTGGCTATCTGGAAAAACTGACCCAGGAGCAACAGAAAAAACCTGTTCACGAACAGCTGTTCTTCGCGGAAAAGGAAGATAAAAACATTCGCGTGGAAATGGTTTTAAGATGGACCGACGCCACTGATGAGCAGATTCGCAGTTATGTGAACGGGATCCGCACCCATGCCGGGGGAACACACGAAAGCGGGTTGCGCTCGGGGATCGCCAAAGCGGTCAAAAATTATATGGACGTGCATAACATCAAGCACAAAGGGCTGGCGATTACCACGGACGACATCCGTGAAGGCGTACTCTGCCTGATCTCCGTCTTCCATAATGACCCCATGTTTCAGGGGCAGACCAAAGAGAAGCTGAATAACCCTGAAGTCAGCGGTTTTGTTGAAGGGATCGTCCGACCGCTGCTGGAAACCTGGTTAAATCAGAACCCGAGTATCGCGGATGCAGTCGTAGGGCGGATCGTCCTCGCGGCGCGGGCACGAATGGCCAGTCGCGATGCCCAGAAAGAAGTACGGCGAAAATCGGTCACGAACCGCAAATCGACGCTGCCGGGCAAACTGCTCGACTGCCGCTCGAATAAGCCGGAAGAATCAGAACTGTTTCTGGTCGAAGGTCTGTCGGCGGGTGGTACGGCGGCCATGGGACGCGACAGCCGCATTCAGGCGGTACTGCCTCTGCGTGGTAAAGTTCTGAATACCGAATCGTTGGCCATTTCCAAAATCATGGGGAACCAGGAAATCAAAGACCTCGTGGAAACTCTGGGAACCGGGATTGGCCCGAATTTTGAGATTATGAATCTGCGTTACAACCGCATCATCCTGCTGATGGATGCCGACAGCGATGGTTATCATATCAGTACGCTGCTGCTGACGTTCTTCTTCCGGCATATGCGGGAACTGATTCGTCAGGGCAAGCTGTTTCTGGCCCAGCCGCCACTGTATTGCATCAAGGTGGGTAACGAGAAGCACTATGCCCAGGATGATGCCCAGAAGGAAGAGATCGTCGAATCACTGGGAGCGAACCGCAAGTACGAGATTGGTCGCTTTAAAGGTCTGGGGGAAATGACCGCCAGCGAGCTTAAAGAGACGACGCTGGACCCCAAACACCGCGTATTACTGAAAGTAGATATCGACAGCCAGCTGGAAGCGGACGCCACATTCGCACAACTGTTCGGAAAAGATGCCAGCCTGCGTTATGACCTGATCATGCAGGAAGCGATTGAAGCAGACGACATCGATTATTGATCACGACTGTTTTTAACGGCCGCTATAAAAAAGAGGCGAATCAATCGATTCGCCTCTTTCATTTTTCAGCTCAGACTTGAGTAGTCTGACTATTTTACGGAAGCAGTTTCTGCCGGTTCGGGTGGCAGAGGCAGCTTGCTTTCATTCTTTTCGACTGTCAGGTCGTTTCCGACGGTGATCGTCAACCAGCCATCGTTGGCTTTGATGCCAGTGATGTCCAGGTAGACGGTCCGGTTTTCCAGCTTGGCTTTGACCTGTGAATCTTCGACACGATCCGGAAATGCCTTTTCCATTTTGCTGCGAACCACGCCGGCCCGAGCGATCTGAGAAGCAATCCGTTCTGGTCGAACGACGGCTGATGATTTTACATCACCACGTGTGATGTAAATTTTGTCACCGTCGACTTTGAACTGCAGAGGTACTGTGATAATCTGAGTTGGCACAGCGGTTTCGCCCTGCTGTTCAAAACCACAACGCAGGATCAGATTCAGCGTATTGTCTGTAATCTGCACCCGAATAGGATCGTGATCGTCGAAGGCCAGGATATTGGGTCCTTTATCTGGATCAACGGGAGGTCGTTCCAGTTTGACTTTACGTCCCAGGACATCTTCGATTGATTTTTCAAATTCGGTGATCAGGTCCTGGTCTGTAATTTTACGGCCTTCCAGGTTCATGCGGGAAAGGCTGTTATTCATAACTGATTCATGCAGTTGCACCACAACACTTTCATCGGGAGTGATGGTCAGTGGTGGCGAATTGGCAGCCAGTTCGCCGGTGTCCATCAGCCGGGTGCGAATGTAAAGATGCGTGTCTGTCGAAGCGAAGCTGCGGGCTGTGGGGAACAATCCATTATCCTGCAGACGCTTATTCAACTTTCCGCCGACCTCTTCATTGGCGCGGTCAATGCGTTCGTCAACTTCTTCATCAAAGCGGGGACGAACCCGATCACGCACGCGTTGTGCAGCAATTGCTTCTGCTTCGCCTTTCAGTTCAGCAGTACGACGGTAAGCCATGTTGCGACCAATGCCGGCCAGCAGGGGAATGCCGTCCAGTTTAGTGCTGGCACCGACGGTGGTGTTGTTGGCGGCGACTTCCACCCAGGCAGGCTGAGTTACGAACAGATCACCATCAAAGTTGATTTCCTTGGTACCCCAGATCTGATGATGACCCGATGTGTAAATCGTGGCCTGGCTGGTTGTACCGGAAGTTTCACTGTTTGTAACACCATTCAGTGTTAAATCAAATCGCAGTGTAGAATCGCTGGGTTTGAAATCCACGCCGATTTCGGTGGTTGTGGCCTGATTTCCGGTCACGTATGCACCCAGAATGCAGTCTACAACAGGACCGGTTTCGCAGGTGCTGTCATGGATCAGACGGTTGATGAAGTCTTCAGCAACCATGACCCGCAGATTGTAGTTGAAGTAATTGTTTCGCAGTGCAGTCGTGAGGGGCTCCAGTCCACCGGCCAGTTCCTGACGCAGCAGAGCATAAGCCTTACGTGCTTCGAATGCATTCTTGTTGCTTTGAGTAGCTTCATACTCTTCGAGGTTGCTGACCAGAGTCGTCAGCTGCGTGCGAACTTTACCAGCGTCAATCTTGGTCGCACCTGGTTTGGAATCAGCCAGAAGCGCACGGACGGTTTTTTCCAGGTTCTGGAACTGAGGACGGTTGAAGAATTTTCGCTGCTCGGCATCGGTTAATGCGCCCCGCTCTTCAAATTTCTTTTTGAGCGATTTCAGCAGATCCATCAATTCAACTTCGGAATAGCTGTTTTTCAGTTCTTTCTGCAAATCATTTAGCTGCAGGTAATCGACCCAGCTGTTTCCATTCTCCATGCTATCCAGGTATTTTTTCAGAGCAGCAGCAGCTTTCGCCACTTTGTTCTGCTGTGATTTCAACTGGGCAGCTTTGACGGCAGCGACATCGACTTCCAGTGTTTTCAAAACCGCATCCGCGATTTCCACACGACGCTGCAGGCGGCCGGTGTAGTCAGCGAGAACAGCCTGACCTTGTGCATCCTTGATCTTTGTCTGCAGTGCTTTCAGAGTCTGCTTCTGTTGTTCCAGAGTCTGGTCTGATTCGTAGAGTTTGGCCAGCAGATCACCAACCTGTTGATCCCAAGTGGCCCACTTGCCTTCCAGACCTTCCGGAGCTTCCGAAAGATCTTCCGGAACTTCGGGTGGTAAAATGCCCTGCAGACCCACGTCTGCTTTTTCCGGCTTCTTGTCTTCGACAGCCATTGTGGTTGTGACAACCAACGCCAGGCTGGCTAATCCTAAAACTGCCAAGCCGAGTACACCAAAATATTTCTGGTTCTTTCTGGTTCGGTTTGATTCCTTGAGAAGCATATCTGATCTCACTCCGTCGACAAAGGGATTCGAATAACGGTCTCCACCATTCACAAGAACGCGGGACACCAAAGGCCCTCATTAATGGTAGTAGGGGTGGAAACTACCGTTGTAAAATAATTTATCGTCATTTAGCAGCAGGGAATGTGTGTTGAATTCATACATCCCCACAGCCAATTAACTTTTCCAGTATCAAACTCCGCAAAACCATATCTACATACAGGTTTCAAAAATAATATTTTGAGATTGCAGAATTCCTGTTGTTTTTCATGGCGAAAATCAGGACCGGCGATACTGGCCAGACACCCTATTCATTAAGATCGTCAAAGTCAGCCGGCCATTTTTCAACATACATCATCACACTCTCTCTGCGCAGTCTAGTGGACCCACAAATATTGTGCAATCAACCAAAGCAGCTTGTATTCGCAACATTACCAAAACATGCGAATGTTCACTACTTCTGCTCTCTGAACCTGCTTTTCGTCCTGAAAATGCCTGCGAAAACCCCTTCTTCCTTATACTAAGTGATGCAGATACAAATTCGGGCTGAATAATCAATGGGTTCGATTTGGAATTTGGGAAGCAGGACCGTACATTGGTCATTTCAGATAATAAATCCAGCTCAACGTATAAAAGGACTTTCACTTGGATTTTCAGCAGGTCCTGACGCCGCCTCAATTCGCCGCCGTCTCCCATCACCAGGGACCATTACTGGTACTGGCGGGACCAGGCTCAGGAAAAACCCGTGTTATCACCCACCGGATCGCCTCGCTGATCCATGCGCACGTTCCCGCCCATCAGATTCTGGGAATCACTTTCACCAACAAGGCAGCGGATGAAATGGGCGAACGGGTCAGGCAGCTGATACCCGACTCGCGCGTGGAGATTTCAACCTTTCATAAGTTTTGCGTCAAAATCCTGAGGCGATACGGCAGAGGGGTAGGCCTGGACAGTAACTTCTCGATTTTTGATACGACCGATCAACAACAGCTCATCCGCTTCGTGTTGAATGAATTAGACATCGATACCGTGGCGTATAATCCTTCGACCATCGCTTCGATGATCAGCCGCGCCAAAAATGATCTGATTACCGTAGATCGGTTCGTGGAAATTTATCAGGAATCGGTGGGCGATCATCTGCAGGCTGTCGCAGCTCGCGTGTATCCGATGTATCAGAAACTGCTGCTCGAATCGAACGCGGTTGACTTTGACGATTTACTGCTGCACGTCGCCAGTCTGCTCAAAGGCTCCCCCGAATTACGGGCGACACTGGATGAACGTTATCAGTACATTTTAGTTGATGAATACCAGGATACGAACCTGGCGCAGTATCAGATCATCATGGGACTCTCGCTCAACACACGCAATCTGTGTGTCACCGGAGATCCCGACCAGTCAATTTACGGCTGGCGGGGGGCGAAGATTGAAAACATCCTGCAGTTTGAGCGGGATTTCCCCGACTGCAAAACCATTCGACTCGAACAGAATTTCCGCAGTACCAAAGAAATCCTTCGGGTCGCCGACGATCTGATTTCTCACAATCAGCGCCGCAAAGTCAAATCGCTGTTTACAGAAAACGAGGAAGGTTCGCCGGTCGAGCTGCTCTGTTTTCAGGATGAGCGGCACGAAGCCGACGACATTGCCAGGCGCATTCGCAACGCCGTCGATCAGGGAAAGCAGGAATATACGGATTACGCCATCTTTTACCGGGTCAATTCGCTGTCGCGCGAACTGGAGCTGGCGCTGGCCCGGCATAAAATTCCCTACCAGCTGGCAGGCAGTGTGGCCTTCTATGAACGCACGGAAGTCAAAGATCTGCTTTCCTATCTGAAACTGGTCAATAACCCCGACGATCGCGTCGCGTTCTCTCGCATCGTCAATAAACCACTGCGCGGCATCGGCAAAACGACGCAAAACAAACTGATTCGCTGGGCCGACGAGCGGGGCATCAGCCTTTTGGAAGCCGCCCATCAGGCAGCAGACTGTCCGAAGCTTTCTAAACGGGCGGCGACCATGGTGGCACGGTTTGCCAAAATGATTAACGGATTTTCAATGGCCGACTCGGGATCCGTCGCGCACCTGATGGAAAATATCATCGACAGTACGCGAATGGTTGACAGCTGGAAAGAAAGTCCGGACGAAGCGGATCAGCAGCGGATTGCGAACGTCAATGAATTACTCTCCACTGCCAAAAAGTATGATGACATTTATGGTGAAGAAACCACGCTGGAAGGTTTTCTGGAAGTCAGTACGCTGGCCAGTGCAACAGACCAGCTGGATACTGACGCGGGGCGCGTGACGCTGATGACGCTGCATGCGGCGAAAGGCCTGGAATATCCGGTGGTGTTTATTGTCGGTGTCGAGCAGAACCTGATTCCCCATGAACGGGTGCTGCGTGAAGAATTCCGCGACGGACTGGAAGAAGAGCGCCGCCTGTTTTTTGTAGGGATCACCCGGGCCGAACAGAATCTGTACCTGACACAGACACGCGAGCGCTCCATGCGCGGCCGTCCCTGGAGAACCATTACCAGCGACTTCCTCAAAGAAATCGATGTGGAATTCAACGATCAGTCGACTGATGAACTGTTCGAATCCCGTTCGCACTTCGATGAATTTGTGGAATCGGTCAAGCGAGGCGAGATTGACACGGCCGCTTTGAAAGCAGCCAACCCGGAACGTCCCCTGCTGATGACCGGGGCAGATCTCCTCAAGGATGCGCCCCAGGCTGCAGAAATCCCGCAGGGATTTTCGGTAGGTATGCGAGTCAGACATCCGCGGTATGGCGTGGGAACGGTAATGGGCATCAGTGGTTTTGCCCGCAAACGAATGGTGAATGTCCTGTTTGACGATGCCGACGAACCACAGACCTTTGTCGCCGCACATTGCCCCCTGCAACCGTTAGGATTGCGCTAACCCGACACTGCTTCAAGCGGATCACGTCTGCTTGCCGATAAACCCGATTGGCGCCTGCCATTAATTCTGTGGAAGAATAAACTGGTAGTGTCGCAGTCTTTTCTCACTTAAACAGACTTCGGGTTCTCTCATGCCGCCACGTAAACGACCACCGGCGAATTCCAGATTCCAGGTCCGCAAACCAGCCGACCCCGGTGTGCATCTGGAACCCTTTCTGCATTACCTGGAAGCAGAATGCGGGATGGCAGTGAATACCGTCTCCGCGTATCGCTCGGATATCGTACAGTTTCTGGACTGGTACCGCATGCAGAAACCGGTTCCGCTGAGTGAAGTGGATCTCGCTTTTCTCTCCGGCTATCTGCAGCATCTCAATCGGCGCAAACTGGCGGCAACAACTGTTTCCCGACACCTGGTCACGCTCAAGCTCTTCTTTCGCTACCTGGTGCTGGAAGGCGTGCTCGCCGAAAGTGTCGCCGACCTGTTGAACTCGCCTAAGCTCTGGAAATACCTGCCGAAAGTTCTCAGTCCGGAAAAAGTCAATCAACTGCTCGCTGCTCCCTGCCGCCAGGATCGCTATCCGCTCCGCGACCGGGCGATACTGGCGATGATGTATGCGACCGGCTGCCGCGTGACAGAGATCGTCACTCTGCCTTTGAACTCGGTGAAGCTGACGGAAGGCTATGCCCGCTGCGTGGGAAAAGGAAACAAGGAACGCATGGTGTCATTAAATCCGGTCGCGGTCGCTGCAGTGGAAGCGTACCTGCGGCATGAACGCCCCGTGTTGACAAGGCGCAATACAACAGAACAGGCGCTCTTTCTGAATCGGGGAGGCAAGCAGCTGTCGCGGGTCATGGTCTGGAACATCGTCAAGAAAAATGCGGCACGAGTGGGCTGCAGTAAAGAAGTCAGTCCACATACACTGCGTCACAGTTTCGCGACACACATGATGGCTGGCGGAGCCGAGATCCGCGCGTTACAGGAACTGCTGGGACACGCCAACATCCGCACGACCCAGATTTACACGCACGTCGATCACAGTCGCCTGAAAGCCGTGCATCAGATGTATCATCCGCGTGGCTGATTAAAACGGGTCCATCAGTTTGCCATCGCCGCGATTCCCCAGTTGCTCAAGCAGTCCGGGGTCAATATTTTCAGAAATGAAGCGAACCGAACCGTCTCCCAGTCCGATGTGTGCACCGCCGACATGATAACTGCCAAACCCGCCGACGTTTAACAGTGGATCGATGGGAGCTTTTTCCTCTTCCTCTTCTTCAGAAGTGGGATAATAGGAACCTCCCCAGCCGCCTCCATATCCAGGCAGATCTCGATTAATGGAGCCGGTATTCCGCAGACTGGCGCGCGTTCCGGAGAGCCAGCCGAGGTTGGTATCATCATAGAGATGCTCGCCGATAAAGATAGTATTGCTGCTGCCGTCGGTGATTTGATCATAAGTAATGCTACTGTTTAAAAACATGACTCCCGAGTTGTTCACGTCGATCGGTGCTTCATCGGCGTTATAACAGGCCGCGTAGTTTGTCTGAAACAACGGGAGATTATCATCGATGGGGACTTCCATAATGGGCCCTTTGGGATCGGAAGGGCAGCTTAAAAACGAAATCGGTCTTTTGCGTACTTCGTAATTGGCCTCGGCGTACACACTCTGTTTGAAGTCAATATGCCGATAAACAATCGCCTGCTCCAGAAACGGCATAAGTCCGCCGAGCCAGCCCATGTCATAACCTTTGGGTTCATTTTTGACAGGTCCCGTCTGGTTGTAGACCCCTGCGGGCAGGACCTCGAACGCCATTTCGTAGTTTTGCAGCGCCAGGCTGATCTGCATCAGATTGTTTTTACACTGCGTACGTCGGGCCGCCTCGCGTGCCTGTTGTACGGCGGGCAGCAGTAGCGCAATCAGGATCGCGATGATTGCTATCACAACCAGCAGTTCAATCAGCGTGAAGCCGCGACGCTGCAGACTCTGGTAATATCGGGGGGTCTCTTTTTTCATCATCTGTGTTTCCTGAAACAATAATACCAACTCATTTAAAATCAGGTAAATTATAAGGACGGATCGCTGACCCGTTCAGTGTGGTCATAAAATTATTTTTTTTGTTCGGGTAATCGTATCAGTCTGATTCTCAGGATATTTCACTCGTGCCTGGATCGACAGTCGACGTTCTGCTTCCCCGTCACCTTCCGTTTTCAATACAATTTCAGCGGAAGCAGCATAGCGGGTTCCCAGTTCTTCCGGATCAATCTGCCAGACTTCCCCCTGGTATTCGGGATTCGTCAATCGTCGCTGTGCAGCGCGCTCCAGAGCCGACTCGACAAGCCAGTCTGCCTGCACCTGCAACTGTTCCTTCAGCATTTGCCGTCTCTGCATTAATGTCGATTTCAGCAGGGAAGCCATCACCAGTGAAATCAACAATAGACAGATCATGACAATGACTAACACTGCCCCCTGGCGCGTTTTTTTCTTCTGAGTTCCCATTTCTGATTTGTAGACGAGACGCATATGTTTGATCCTGTCACTCGGTTTTTTTTGTTTCTTTTTCTGGTTGTTTCAGCTTCAAATCCGCCAAACGATAATCATGGCCGATGGTGGAAATGATGGATAATTCCTGAACAGCCGGCCTCCCGGATTGATCTGATTTACTGTAGTTTTTACTCAATACACGCTGTAATGGATCGGGTTCTTCAATGGAAATTCCTGCACGATGCAGTCGCTGCTGTTCAAAAAATTGAGCGTGACTCCCCTCCGGCAGATAAAAGACATCACGGTGCGCTACTTCACCCTGGCTGGTGACCACTCGGAAGATCTGATGCTGGTCAATGCGATACGTCACACTCCGTTTGTCCGGCTGTTGAAGCGTGATTTCTGTGCCCCCCTCTGCGGGAAGCCGGACGTCATCGGCGGCATGGATGTCCGCGCGAAACAGATGGGAAAAGCGCTGGAACGAAGATCCCAGCCAGGCGGCTTTACTGGTTTCCCGTTCAGCGCGGAGTATGGTATGCATGGTCGTCATACTGATGCCCATCAGCACCGAGGCGATGCCCATGGCCACCACGACTTCCACCAGAGAAACCCCCGGGGGACAGCCATATTGTCTGATCGAAATAGTAAACCCGCGTCGCTGCATTACTGCTGTTCCTTCAGGCAGACCCACGAAGTGAGACTTACCGGCATTGCTCTGATTCCCTGCTGGTTTTTCCAGCCCAACTGGATCTGAATTTTTTTCATCTGCTTGACATCAGTCGCCTCACTGATTTTGATTTGCAACCTGGCATCAGGCAATTGCCTGACTGCACTTTCCGACAAGGCGAATTTATCCACGATTGACTGCTGTACCTGATCGTATGGTAAAGCGACCACGCGTTCCATCAGATTTTCCACTTCTACGATCGCTATCTGACGGCGTTCGGTCTGCCTGCGTTCACGATGCACCCAGTAGATCGCTGGCACCACAATCATGGAGACTGTCATCAGCAGCACGCCGGCCACCATCATCTCCACCAGAGTAAATCCGCGCCGTCGACATCGACGTGATGCGTCACGACTTGAACAGGCTCTCTGATTCTGATTTTGATTTCTCACGTTTCAACCGTTTTCTGAGGTTAAGACAGGGCATGCATGATGGTTACCAGTGGCAAAAACAATCCGATGACGAATATTCCCACTAAACAGCCCACGCTTAGAATAAAAGCAGGTTCCAGATATTCCCGTATCAGTGCCAGGCGATAATTGATGCGCCGCTCAATCCCTTTAGCAATCGCTTTGAGTGCCCAGCTTAAGTTGCCCGCCCGCTGCGCTGACTGTAACAGACGCACTTCACTGGGGGTCAGCAGACTGTAGTCATGCAGTGACGTCCAGCAGTCGTTCCCTTTATGAACATCTTCCAGGATCGCGTTAAAGCGGGCAGACAGATATGGATTTTTTGTGGTATGTGACAGGGTTTCAAATGCCCCCAGCAGGGGACGTCCTGATTCAGTAGTGATATGCAGAAACCGTAAGACATCTGGCGCAATTAAACGGGGATAATAACGCCCGGAAATAAACCGGGGACGCCAGCCATTTTCCAGATAGCCGGTATGGCGAAACCTGAGATACATGATCAAGAGAAACAGGAATCCTGGAAGAATCCACAGAAAGTAATTAACAACCAGATCCGAAGTATGAATGATCGTCACTGTCAGATCCGGCAGTTCCATATTGAAGTCATAGAAAATTTTTTTCATCTTGGGAATGATCCAGTAACAGATAAACATGAAGACATTTGCCATGATGAGAAAAACGGTAAGCAGATAAATTCCGATGCCGGGGCGCAGGTAATCCCGTTCACTGCGTTGCTCGGCACACACTTCTGCCGCCAGGGAAAGTGCCGAAGGCAGTGTTCCTGACTCGGCTCCCGCTTTGACCAGAAAATACGCATTGGCAGGAATGACATACGGGATTTTCTCAAGCGCTTCTGCCAGGGGAACGCCACTGCGCAGCAAGTCCACCAGCCTCATGATCTGATGACGCCAATGGCCTCGAATGTCCTTCCCGAACGTTTCCAGGACGTCGATTAACGGAAGCTGCTTGTCCGCGGCGATCGCCAGAATCCGCAGTAATGCCACCTGTTGAGAATAAGAAACACGCCCGAAGGATAGAATCGAACCGAGTGATGACGAACGCCTTACGTTGCCATAAATTCGATTCAGATTTTCAAAACGGGATTTCTTATCCATGAGTCTCTTAACTCGCCAGCGGTTCTCAACGTAAAAGATTTGAAATAAGTGATATCAGGACTCTGGCTGATTCAGTACAGCAAGTTCAATAATTGAATTAAAGGGGCCAGCATGGCGATGAACAGAAAGCCCATCAGAATGCCACAGAAAATGATCACCATTGGTTCAACAACAGACGAGAAGAAAGTAATGCGGACCCGCGTCTGACTGTTCAACATGTCCGACAGTGCATTCAGAATTTCGACAGAATAGCGGGGTCCCTGATGGGATGTGGTGCCTGACTGACTGGCCAGTGTCTGCAGGAACGTGGCCGGGAATATTTTCAATGACTCCAGGGAAGCAATCTCCGCCTGTCCGGACGATACCGATTCGGAAAACCGACGGCAGGCATTGCGGATTTCATAATTACTGGAACTTTCCCCGGTCATCTTGAGCGCTTCAAGGAACGGGACCTGGTTGTCAACCAGCAACGCCAGCAGATGGGAGAATCGCGAAACCGATAGACCGCTGAGCAGTCCGCCAATCAAAGGCAGACGATAGATTATTTTCTGTGACCAGATCTGACCGCGCTCTGTTTTCATCAACAGCAGATAACAGCCTGCCAGCAGCAGTCCCGTAGGCAGATACCACCACCATTGCGTCCGCAGGAACAGGGATAGCTCAAACAGCCGGAGAGTCATCCCAGGCAACTCGATTCCAAATTCCCGATAAATCGATTCAAAGGCAGGCAGGATCCAGAGCATGATGCTCAGAAACATCAGCATGGCAAATGCCATCAGGATCAAAGGATAGCTGAGCGCCATCAGCAACTGGTTTTTCATCTCTGAGATTTGTCGGGTATGTGCGACATAGTCCGCCAGGATCTCGCTCATCTTCCCGGAGCGTGTGCCGGCATGCACCAGGGCACACAGTTCGCGCGGGGCCCGGGAATCCGCGAGCACCGTTTCCAGGTCATTGCCGGCATCCAGTTGTGAAGCCAGATTCTGTACCGCAGACCGCAGACGCGGACTCTCGATTTCATAGGAAACCGCTTCCAGACCGGTTGATAAAGGGAGCCGCGCACGGGTCAGGTCAGACAGGTGATCGGAAATCACATCATAGTCGCGGGACGACAGTTTCTGACTGCCTGCGGAAGCAGACACGGCCGGCATGGAAAAGGCCAGCGCTGATTCTTCCTCTTCGATCCGTGCTATCTTCAGCCCCTGATCCTGCAGCCTGCTCGCAACTTCATCCCGGTCTGCGGCCTGGATGCGGCCGGAGACATGTTTACCCTGCGAATTGATTCCCTGGTAACGATACCAAATCATCTGATAACCATCCCGCTATGCTTCCCATTGCTGCAATCATTAAACTTCGAATCAGGACAATAGCCTCTCACTCTAAGAACCTCATGGCTGGGCCAATTGTTTAAGCATGTCCGAGAACGGAAGAAATAATACCAGAGAATAGCATAACACCGTCCCTCCGCCGATGATCGCGCCGGTAAAGATTGGAAACAAAACGCGAAACCAGCGTGTATAACTGGTGGCTTTTCTCCGATACATATCTGCTGCGTTTTTCAGCGCCAGGCTGAGATCCCCCTGATGATTTTTCGTCGTGAGCAGCCAGGTTAACAGCGGAGGCCAGCCATATTCTTTCGTGGAGATGACGGTCTCGGGCTGTGCTTGCAGATGCCGGTCCGCCATCAGACTGGCCGATTTCACCAGCTGATCATCACCGGTCGCTTCCGCCGCCAGTACGACCGATTCAGCAAAGGGTATGTTCTGTTGAATCAACAGTGACATCAGTTCGGAAAAATTGCCGTACCGATAATAGTTGGCAATTTTCTGCACACCGGGAATCCAGCCGATCAGGCGACTGGTCCCTTTGAAATTCAGCAACTGTGAACTGCCCGTTCTCATCCATAAGATAGCAAACAGAAACAGTACCAGCGGCGGAACCATGCCCCAGTAGACGACCGTGGACTGCATGGAGTTTAACAACTGCAGAGGCTTTGATTCGCTGAGACGAAAAATATCGTAAGCGGCATTGAACCGTGACAGCACTTCAAACAGGAAAATCATAAACAGCCCGTATGCCAGGCTGAACACAATCAGCGGGTAGACCATCGCCATACCGATCTGGCGGCGCAGGTGAAACAGTTCCCAGGCATAATTCGACATTTCTTCCAAAGCGACCGTCAGCTTGCCTGACTTGATGCCTGCTTCGACGATCACGCGATACACGCGCGGAAAACAGGCGCCTTCCGCGGCCATCGCTTCCGGCAGCGTACTGCCCCGCTCCATCCTGGTTGCCAGGTCAGCAGTGATCCGGCCGAGACGATCGGGGAGTTCATTTCCCATTTCGCGGAGCCCCAGTTCGAGGGGAATCCCGGCCTGCACGAGTGAAATAATTTCTTCATTCAGCGCGATCAGTTCATCGAGTTCAAAGCGGGTTTCGCTGGTCTCGTTCGATTCAGAATCGTCTCTTGAATTCATGGTCACACCTGCTTTTGACAGAAACGATTATTGCCGTGTCATGTTATGTTATGTTATCATTCGAATTTCAGGGTGAATTAATCGATCACCCTTTAACCGTTGTTGCGCGTCATGCCCAGTACCCGACGTACTTCCGCCGGACTGGTGAGCCCCTGGTTCACTGCCTCTTGCGCGCGATCCCACTGGGTCCGCATGCCCGACTGGATGGCCAGTTGATGGAGTACCGTGGCATCCGCGCCATTTAAAATGGCATTCGCCACTTCGGTCTGACCGGGCTGTAACATCTCCGTCAGAACCATGCGCCCCTGGTAACCGGTCTGCCCGCATTCCACACAACCGACGGGCACTTTCCAGTGTTCGACATCCAGCCCCATGCGATCTTCTTCGGCCCGGGAAATTTCCGCACACGCACAGAGTCGCCTGAGCAGTCGCTGACTGAGTATCGCCAGGAGACCGCTGCGCAGCAGATAAGGTTCGATGCCCATGTCCGACAGGCGGCTCACCGCTTCTGTCGCACTGCCGGCATGAAATGTCGTGACGACCAGGTGCCCGGAAAGCGATGCCTGAAAGACAGTTTCCGCGGTCTCACGATCGCGGATTTCACCGACCATAATCACTTCCGGATCCTGTCTGAGCAGAGACCGCAGACCGAGGACCATATCAAAGCCCGCAGCCGGATTCACCTGCGACTGGGCAACCGTAGGCACGACGACTTCAATCGGATCTTCCAGTGAAGCCAGACTGCGAGACCCTTGAGACTGCCGAATGATTTCGCGCATACAGGCATAGATCGTGGTTGTTTTTCCGCTGCCGGCCGGCCCTGTCATCAGGATAACGCCTCCTGTCTGAGTCAACAGGCGCTGCAGTTCAAACAGGATTTCGCCGGGCAGGTTCAGGCTTTCCAGATGTTTGTAATGCCCCGAACCCACAAACAGCCTGACAACCACTTTCTCGCCGTAGAGCGTGGGAAACGTACTGATGCGTGTTTCGACCGCCTGCTCACCCGATTGCCGCAGCCGTCCCTCCTGGGGGACATCCGTGCGATAGGTCAGCAGATGCGACAGGACTTTGAGCCGCGAGGTAATCCGTGGAGCCAGTTCGGGAGAGAAATCTGCGACGTGATGCAGCACACCGTCAATCCGCCAGTCCATCCGCATTTTGTTTTCGGATGGGAGCAGATGAATGTCGCTGGCATTGATGGCCTGCGCCTGATTTAAAATCAGATCGACCAGATTGGTGACATACTCCGGATGATTCTCGGGTTTCTCAGGCAAGTGTTCCTGGAAATGTTGGGACAAACTCTCCTGCATTAATCGCCTCGATGAAAGATTTGCTCAATCGTTCCTGCACGCTCATTGCGAAACTGAACGACGGCATCGACGAGCCCCCATTCACCCGAATGTTTTAAAGTCGCCTGTACCGAATTCCAGTCCGTTTTGATTGCCGCTGACTGGCGGGTGGCTAAAGAAATGCCTAACACTTCGTTTCCCTTGATATAGAGTGCTTTGGACCAGCCTGAAGCCTGCGGAGAAGTGGATCCCGAACTGCGCAGGCACCAGAACAGACCACAGCAGGCGAATAACATGCTGCAGACAATCCATCTTCGCTGGCGTTGCCTGCGATTTCCTGCCTGCCGGGCTGCTTCCAGAACCTGCTGACGGTGTCCGTCGCGCAGACGAACGGCTGTGCCGGCACCGGCCTGCAGCAACTGTTCTTCCAGGGAATTGTGATCTTCGAATTCAAACATTAATATCCTCATGCGTCACGGGACGCAGATAATTATCTAATTTCTGGAGCGCATAACGATAACGACTGGCCACGGTATTCGGCGATTCATCCAGCACACTGGCAATTTCCGCAAAAGTCATGTCTTCCCAGATCTTCAAGACTACCACTTCTGACTGATTCGTCGGCAGACGCTTCAATGCTTTGCGAATGACGCGCGCCTGATCGTTTTCTTCTACAATTTCTTCATCTCGCGCCCAGAGCTGTCGGCACTGAGCAAATATCTGAAACGGCTTCCGCTTCTGCAGAATCCGTAAGGCTTCGTTGCGGGTCACCCGTAACAGGTAGGCCCAGGGCTGTTGTGCGGTGGCCAGAATTTTCGGTTTCATGGCGATCCGCACCATGGTAGCCTGAATCGCATCTTCCGCATCCGGCATATTGCGGGTGACCGTCACGGCATAACGCACCAGTCGCTCTGAAGTCAAATCGTAGAGCGAACCCAGCCGGTCCACTCCCTGATCGTGCAGATCATTAGCACAACATCTGATTTGTGCTGCAAATTTGACTGGTGACTGTTTTTCCACGATGGAATTCAATTCTGCAAAGCTTCAGAAAAACTTTGATTCTCACTGCTGATTCACAGCAAGAACGTCCTGGCAGAACTGCCAGGCGGGAACGACGAGTAAAATTTGTGTGAATTCTGCACAAACAGAAGTTCCCTGCTTGTGTTGAATCGAGCCGGAAAATAACAATGACCGTTCACTCCCTTTTCACACAGTTCCTATTAGAACTGATTTGCGATATTATTTGTTTTGCTTTTCCCCGGATTTTTCATATTTTTGTAGATCTGGAGAACTTAGATTTCCGTAAGCCTTTATTTATCAGACAGTTGCTGCTTTTATGTTTTTGTGGACCGATCATCCGCGTGTTCTGAATCAGAGTCAGCGCCTCCTCGCAATTCGCATCAGTGAGGAGTGCCCGGATGGCTGCTGAAGCTGCACCTGAGAATCCGGGAGTCATCCTGATTGGGATGCCCGGGTCGGGAAAGTCGACCGTGGGAAAACTACTGTCTGAACAGACAGGTCTTCCCTTCCTCGATACGGATGCATTAATTGAAGCCGGCGAGTCAAAAAGGCTGGCGGAAATTATCTCCGAACACACCTCGGAGGGATTCCGGAAAATCGAGGCAGCATATGTCCAATCGATCCAATCCTCAGGATCGATAATTTCTACCGGCGGAAGCGTCTGTTACAGCCGCGAAGCCATGCAACATCTTGGCAGTCTTGGTACCATAGTCTGGCTGGATGTGTCACCTGAAGTCCTGGAGCAACGGGTGGCCGACGCGTTCGACCGGGGCGTGTTGATTGAACCGGGTACGACGCTGGCCGACTTATACGACAGCCGATTCCCGCTGTATGAACTGTATGCACAATTAAAAATCGAGGCGTCGCTGCTGACGCCTGAGGAAGTTGTTTCCCGGATCTGTGAGCAGTTAAGTCTCTGAATACGATCATCAACCGAAACCAAACACTTTTTTAGTAATGAAAAACGATTGCAAGCCGATGTTACCCATTCAAAACGTCAACATTCATGATTCCGTCCGCCTGGTGGCTCCACAGGAATTGAAAGATACTTACAAGCGGACCGACAAAGTCACAGAGACGGTTGGCGAATCGCGCGAGCAGATTAAACGTATTCTCTCGGGAGAAGATCATCGGCTCATCGTAGTCGTCGGGCCCTGCTCGATTCACGATCCCAAAGCCGCCATTGAGTACGCCACGCGTTTAAAAGAACTCTCCACCAAAGTGGACGACCGGATGTTCCTGATCATGCGGGTCTACTTCGAAAAACCACGCACCACGGTCGGCTGGAAAGGCCTGATTAACGATCCACACCTGGATGGCACCTTCGATGTCTCTTCCGGATTGAAGATCGCCCGCCAGCTGTTACTGCAGATTGGCGAACTGGGAATACCCGCCGCAACGGAAATGCTGGAACCGATCACGCCTCAATACATTGCCGACGCGATCTCGATCGCTTCGATTGGCGCACGCACGACAGAATCTCCCACACACCGCCAGATGGCCAGCGGACTTTCCATGCCCGTCGGTTATAAAAACGGTACAGACGGCAGCCTCGACGTCGCGTTGAATGCGATGCTCGCCGCGCAGAGCCCCCACAGTTTTCTGGGAATCGATGCGGACGGTCAGACCTGTGTCGTCAACACGAAAGGCAATCCCTGGGGGCACCTGATTCTGCGTGGCGGACGTTCCGGCCCGAACTACTCGCGGGAACACCTGGAAGAAGCCAGCCAGAGCCTGCAGGCCGCCGGCCTGTCACCCCGGTTCATGGTCGACTGCAGCCATGCGAACTCCAACAAAGACTATCGCAACCAGGGCAAAGTCTGGAACGACGTGATCGACCAGCGCGTCGCCGGCAACGATACGATCATCGGCCTGATGCTGGAAAGCAATCTGCTTCCCGGCAATCAGAGTCTGCCAAAGGATCTGTCACAACTCCAGTACGGCGTCTCCATCACCGACGAATGCATCGACTGGGAAGAGACCGAAACCCTGATCCTGACCGCACACGAAAAACTGTCATAAGCGGTCTGGAACCTGCTCAACTGATGGCCCACAGTTTCACATTGGGTGAGGTGATTTCAATGGAATCGCTTTCATGAGCCGTTTGGCCACCCGACTCTCTTCTGGTGTAAAGGATTTTTTCAGTGGAGTCACGATATCCTTATCTGCCTCTTTCTGCTGTGCAGCGGTGAGAGGCTCGCAGGCCAGGGGAATAATACCAAGGGTTGGAAATATCCCGTCATTAGATTCCAAGGCCACACTGACTGCCTCATCCAAAGCCATCAAACCTTTTGATGCATCTCCTTTTCTCAACAGTTCTAAAGCGATTCTTTCGAGAACCATCACTTTTATCGAGCTATTTGTCCTGGAGCTGGCCGGAACCTGTGTAGCAATCTTCAAAGCTTCATCAGATTTACCTGCTTCGGAAAGGTGGGATGCAACCAGTAGCAGTGCCGAATCATGATCGGTTTTTGTCTGATTTTTTTGAGCAAACTCGATCGCCTTTTCGGTCTTTCCTGAACGGGCATAATTACTGGCGATGGCGTCCCATACATGTTTTTTTTGTTCCGGCGACTGGATCATCTCAACAACCTTCATCGCTGATTTCAAATGTCCATTTTCTACGAGATGGAATGCAACATTATTCAGAGACAAGGGCCGATCACGCAAATGATACATTTGGGAGATCTTTTCCACTACTGCCATAGTTTGCGCTTCATTTCCTGTCTTAGCCGCGAGTGTCGCGATTTCTTCCAGGGCCGGCTTTCTATATGCCGCTATTTCACTCTCGCGCCCCTTAATCTCGTCAGCGACTTTCATTGCCCATTCAAAATCGCCTGAATCCCTGGCAATGATCGTCGAAATATTCATAAGCGCAAGAAACTTTCCTGTGCTATACTGCAATTTGGATATTTGAATTTGATTGACGATTTCCAGTGCCTGCTCATAATCTCCAGATTCCCTGGCAATGTGCTCGGCAATCTTCGCGAGCTCAGCGTTTCTGGATTGCGGCACGCTGATTTTGTTTGCAATTTCCAGCGCGCGTTTGGAATTACCTCCTCGTGCGTAGGCAGCAGCAAGCTTAACCATTAATTGATCTCTCCTGGTCATATAACGATCTACCACAGTCTGGTCATCGACTTTCTGATACCAGTCTGCAATTGGTTTCAGTAGCTCGAATGCTTTCTGGGAATCACCCTGTTTATGATAAACCATGGCCAGCGCACACAGTGCCGCTCCTTTATGATTCAATTGAGGAATCTGTTCCACAAACTCCAATGCCTGTTGCTGTTGCCCCTGTTGAACGAGTGACTCGACAACGCTTTCATAAACTCGTATCGCAGACCTCTCATTCTCCAGATTTTGAACTGCTTCGACAGCCTCCGATATTTTTCCGGTTTTAATCAGTTCTAAAGCAATCGCTTTAAACGCAGGATCAGTCAATACGGGGCTTCTAAAGTCCTTTGCTGTCTGAACTGCTGTCTCGACCTCCCCCAATAAAATCAGCGTATCTATAATCGATGTATTCTCAGCACCAATATCAACGGCCTCGTGAATCAGCTCTAACGCCGGTTGTAAAGTCTGCAGCGCCTGCTCTTTTTCACCCGCTGCCAGTTGCGCCCGGGCAATGTCATTTAACAATTGGCACCGAGAATTAACTCTTTTATCTTCCTGTGCTATCAGCAAGACCCACTCAGTTGGCGTCTGCCACTGATCTGATTCAGAATCTGAACTGCAACCTATACTCCACCCTGCCGATAACAGTAGCAAAGCAGGGATTGCCAGAAAGAGTGAATTAGATTTTCGTTCCCTTCGTCTCAGATTCCTCTGCTGTTTCATCTTGAGAACCTCATGTCTGTAGACTGGATCGGTTACCTGTGAATGGACTTACTAAAAACTGTGCACAAATCTTATCGTCGGTGTAATCGAATACCATATACAACAGTGATCGATTGTACCATGCTACGGCAAGCTCAGATGAGACATTCCTGCTGCATTCATCCAAGAAACACAGGTTTCCCACAGCATGAGTGTTGCGAATGTAGAATCGAAGCAGGAGCTTTTCGCCAGCAACTAGAATTTAATCTGGTTGTCACTGTTTCTATTGAGCAACTTGCAGTAATTCTTCTGCGAGTCGCTACTCTTAAGGCGTAAAGACGGAATAGGATTGAGTCGAAGTCCCCAGTTCTGAATTCGGGGTTCCCTTCGCCAGAACTGGAATTGCCGTGGCAAAGAAAGGGGGCTCACCAAATCGTATTGATACAGACACTACCTCTTTCAAAGGGGTGAACTTTCGATCGGGCTTGTGTACTGTATGATAGACGCCTGATTTGCGTTTTCACCAGACCAGCCGCTTTGTCGAGACGGAATACAGGTTCTAAGAGGGAATCGCGGGGGCACGTCAGTGCTGTCGCTGCAGGAAGAAATAGAAATGAAAGAGACGTTAAGCTAACAGGCTTATTTGAAGAGTCCCTATAAAAGTATCAAGCACAGCACATACTTCGAAGTATACGACGACCTGTTTCCCCGCTACCGGGGAAAGAACGTCACGTTTGTCGAAATTGGTGTGCTGGGGGGGAGGCTCGCTTTTTATGTGGTGGGAGTTTCTGGGACCACAGGCCAGAATTATTGGCGTTGACATGAATCCGAACGCGAAAAAATGGGAAAACGGAGGCGGTGAAATTTTTATCGCGAATCAGGCTGACGAACCGTTCTGGCAGGAGTTTAAAAACCAGATCGGCCGGGCAGATATGATCCTGGGTGATGGCGGGCATACCTTCGAATAACAGATTATCACGACCGAAATGCTGCTCGACATGATCAACGACAAAGGCATGCTCGTTGTTGAAGACACTCATAGTTCTTATATGGACGGGTTCGGCTTTAGACGATTTTCCTTTCTGGAATACGTCAAACGTTTCATCGACAAAATCAATCAACGTTATAGCCAGTTTGACTAAACAGCCGCCGACCACCGGGTCTGGTCGATTCAGACGTACGAATCATTCGTAGCCTTGCACATTAACCGAAAAGCTTCGAACATCATTTCAGAGCGAACCGACAACGGCGGAGAGTACGACTCGGCAGAAGGTTATCGCGATTCCGATAACGCAGCTTTGAAATCGATGGATGCGTTAGTCCGGAAATGGAACTTCCTGAAGTATATTCCCGGCAGCAAATGGTGAGATGCCAAAGTAAGAAGTTACTTTATCGTCAAAAAATCAAAAAGCAGACTGAAAAAGTATTTCTCATCAGATTCTTAAGGTCGCCTCTGAGAAGAGTCAGTGGTTTCGGAAAAGAACTTGAACAAAAACCCGGTTATCCTGACCTGTTCCCACGTCGTGATTTCGTTACGATAGAGCAATTCATGAGATCCCTTTTTCAAAACTACTATTAATGTGGAACTGATCCCCGTTATGAAAACACTCACCAGAGAACTCTGGATGGATATCCCAAAGCGCCGGCAGATTATCTCCATTCACGATGATGTGGAACAGCTGGTCGAAGAAAGCGGCGTGCAGGATGGGTTAGTCCTCGTTAATGCAATGCATATCACAGCCTCTGTCTTCATCAACGACAACGAATCGGGCCTGCATGCTGACTACGATCGCTGGCTGGAACAGCTGGCCCCCTTTGATGCAGGCAGTGATCCTGCTACCGGCGGGTATCTGCACAATCGCACGGGGGAGGACAACGCCGACGCCCACCACAAACGCCAGATCATGGGCCGCGAAGTCGTCGTCGCTATCACCGACGGAAGGCTCCACCTGGGACCGTGGGAGCATATTTTTTATTACGAGTTCGACGGCCGCAGGCGGAAGCGGATTCTGGTGAAGATTATTGGGGAGTGATTTGCAACGGAGTCTGCAATGAGAAAATTTCAAACCCAAAATCTTTTTGAAGTTGTCGCAGATGCGGCCACCGGGCCAAGCGATCTCACTCGGCATGATCTGGCGGAAGGTGTCGCAGTTTCATTCCTTTACAACGGCCATGAGAAGAACCCAGACACCTGCCAATGGCGAATTGTTGCCCAAAATGAAGTGCGACTTCGGCAAGTCGTGCAGCAGTTAGGAGAAATCCTGACAGCAAAGGGAGTCCGATGCAAGCCTGCACACTTTAGTGGGTGCGTTTGCCATTTTCGAGATGAAGGGCCGTGGGGGGGGAGTTACTTCGTTGTGACAAATGTGTCTGGGGAACGCAATACGGATTCTGTTGAGAAAGTGCAGAGTATGACGAGAGAGTATTCTCAAAAAGAATGGGATGAACTGATTTCCAAGTATCCGAATGGAACGCCGATGTCTGGCAAGGTGTGTGAACAACAGAGGTATGGTGTGTGGGTCATACTTGACGAATTACCCGAAATACCCGCCTTGCTCGAAATCATTCATTTCAAAATCAATGAAACCAGACCAGGATACAGGATTCAGTTCCCGAATGACTATCCTGCGACAGGGACCCTGCTCGAAACACGTGTCCTGGCCTGGTCTGCAAATCCTAAAGAGGTTCGATTGACGCAACTGAACCATCTAAACTGGAGTCATCAGCAATTTCTCCATGAGCAGGCATCTGAGGTTGAGACGAATCCTGTGAAAGAAAATGAAAATATGTGACAACAAAACAACCAACGGCTATGCTTCGACTTTCGATCATTCACTTCCTCTAACCTGTTTTTAGTACGAACGACGAGAAGCACTGATGAACCATTCGACAACCTGGGATCCCAAAACTTATGATGAACCGCGACGGCGACTGGTGCCCGACTTTGATGCGTTTTATGGAACCGCAGCTACGCTCGTCGAGATGACCGTCCCCGCTGAGGCGCGGATCCTGGACCTGGGTTGTGGCACCGGTCTTTTTTCCGAGTTCATTCTGAACCGTTCACCAGCGGCTACTGTCACTCTGTTAGACCAGTCTGCGGAAATGCTCGACGTGGCGAAGACGCGTCTGCAACAGTATTCCATTACGGCGGTGCACGCCTCGTTCGATGAAGCGTTACCAGTTGGCCCGTTCGATGCGGTCATTTCCAGCCTGGCCATTCATCACTTAGCCGACGATCAGAAAGCCCGGTTGTTTCAGCGCGTCGCTGAGGCACTGGCCGACGGTGGCATCTTTATCAACGCCGACCAGGTGGCGGGACCCTCTCCCTGGCAGACGGACCTGTATCGAACGATGCATGAGCAACAGGCGCGCGAACTGGGGACAGACGATGCAGAATGGACTGCTGCCCTGGAGAGAATGGCCATCGACCAGTACGCCTCCGTTGACTGGCATCTCGCACGCTTCGCTGACGCCGGCCTGAAGCGATGCGACGTTTTCTTTAAACGGTTCGGTTTCGCCGTTATGGCCGGCTGGAAATCATCGGCATCATGAGAATATGAACGTCTTCAACCACCGTGAACTTTCAAAAGCAGAAATCATCGTGGCGCACTCGCTGCGGGGGCTCTTTAAGCAGACGGCTGTGGGTGCGTCTTTTGAGGAGACCGAAGATTACCGACTTCTCATGGGTGCGTTAGACTATTTGATTCCCGAAGTCCTGGCCGAACTTTGTCCTGAATGGAAATCTGACGCACTGGATGATGTGATTCCGCTGGTCGCAGATCGCACCGGGGAACGAGAAGCGGTTTTCTTTGGTATGAGCTGGCTGATCCGGGATCAGACTGTTGTGCCTGCGTATCTTCAACTGCAGATTGATTCTGCCATTGATCGTGTCAACTGGCTGGAATGTCGTATCGGCGAACGGGGGCCGCAGGGCATGCTTCGGCGACCGGGTAGTTCATTCGACAAACAACTGTGTCGACTGCAGGGCCGGGAAGATCAGATCGACTGGGCTTATCGTGTGACTTATGGTGAGAAAGGCTCTTGATCGGGAAATTCTATCAGCGTTTAGAGTGGCTCAGCCTGTAAGTTCATTCAGCGCAACAGCGATTTTTCGGAATTGGCATGGGATGTGCGTATACCTGCTGGCATGTGTTAGTCGGTAAACTCCCTGCGCCCCACCAGAAAGGCTGTGCGATGTTTGAGAAGTGGATCACGGACCAATGGACTGAAATGCCGATGGTACTGCTGTCGTGTGTGCTGACTTATGCGGTGATTCTGATCTATACACGGCTCACCGGTCTACGAAGTTTTTCCAAGATGTCCGCTGCCGACTTTGCGATGACTGTTGCCGTCGGTTCTGTCTTTGCTTCGACAATTTCTGGTTCCACGCCGACACTCATCATCGGTTTGACGGCGCTCGCCAGTCTGTTTTTAGGACAGTGGATCCTGGCGATGCTCAGGCAGCATTTCGTCTGGTTCAGCAAGCTGGTTGACAATGAGCCCTTACTGCTGATGCGAGGATCCGAGATGCTCGATGAGAATCTCAAAAAAGCGAACATCACCCGGGACGATGTGTATGGTAAACTGCGCGAGGCGAATGCATTGAATGCCGACCAGGTGCTGGCGGTCGTGTTTGAGACGACAGGCGATATTTCCGTTTTGCATTCAGCGGACCCGGATGTAAAACTGGAACCAGACTTTTTTCGGAATGTAACTGGTGCCGAGCAGCTGTTTGAAAACCGCGAACATCCTTCTGGGTCGTTTGCTCGCACCAGCGTTTCCTGAAACATTATTTCAGACCGGACCACAACATTGAACAGCTCGATAAATACACCGGAAAAAAAAGAGTCAGTTTCAAACGAACCTGGCTGGCAACGCTGGATGTGGTACGGACTTCTGCTGGCGTGCGTTATCCTGTCGATCACCGCTTTTCTGCCTTTGCTGTTAGTCGACTGGTGGTGGGTGCGCATCGGTGATTTTCCACGACTGCAATTATTGGTTTCTTATATCGTCGTACTACTGGCAATTATCCCGTTTCGTAAGCGGATGACGGCGAAAATTGCTGCGATCACCTTGTGCGCGGGCATCGGCATTCAGCTGTTCTGGATCTTTCCTTACCTGACGATTGCGTCCAATGAAGTCGAAACCGCCCAGTCGCAGGATTCAGAGAAACGGCTGCGGATTCTGACGGCCAATGTACTGCAGAAGAATACCGATGCGGCGGCGGTGCTGGAGCTGATTGATCGCGAACAGCCGGACATCGTTGTCTTGTGCGAAGTCAATCAGCGCTGGATCTCTGATTTGTCGCCGCTGGAAAGAACCTATTCTTATCATCTCACACATCCCCTCGATAACACTTATGGGATCGCGTTCTACAGCAACCTGCGGGTCAAGTCTGCAGAAGTGAGAGGTCTGGTGAAAAAGGAAATTCCGTCGATTGATGCCACCATTCTGCTGCGTTCCGGGAAAGAGGTCCGGCTGTTTGCCGTGCATCCCAATCCTCCCCGACCGGGAGAAGACACTACCAAGCGGGATGCGGAACTGGTACTCGTCGGACGCGAAGTCAGTAAAAACCGAAGTGCGATCGTGCTGGGTGATCTGAATGATGTCGGCTGGTCGCGTACGACCAATCTGTTTCAGGAAGTCAGCGGTCTGCTCGATCCGCGAAAAGGGCGCGGGCTGTTTGCGACATACGACGCCACCTCCTGGATCTGGCGCTATCCGCTGGATTATCTGTTTGTCTCCGATGACTTCCGCCTGTCGGAAATCCGCACGTTGCCTTACATCGGTTCGGATCATTTCCCGCTGCTGGTGGAACTGAGTTACGAGCCCGAAGCGGAGGTCACACAGGAAGGACCGAGCCTGGATGCAGGAGACCAGGAAGACGCTGCAGAGGCCGTTCAGTCTGCCCGGGAAAAACATCCGTCTCCCGAAAAATAATGACAGCCCACCGCGCACGCTGACCGCTCAGGAACCGTTCCATTCGCTCTCCATTCGGGAAATGGACATTACCGGTGTGCTTAAATGAAGAAAACCGAAGCTAAGTCGAGAGACAAGGTATTTACTCACATTGGCACATCGTTTGCGAATTAGATCCCAGAAGTCAGATTGACTCTCAGCTTTTATTTCCAGTGGCGATGCAGGTTGCGCGCCGCGGTTCATTTTCGGTTATTACTCACCATGGAATCCAAAAGGGTTTAAGATGTACCATCACGTTAAGAAGCTCATGTATACAGTCGATGTCAGTGATCCTGATCCCCGTTTCGGAAAGATGCTGCTGGAGCAGTTCGGAGGTGCGAACGGCGAACTGGCTGCAGCGATGCAATATTCCATTCAGGGTCTGAACTGTGAAGACCCTGCCCGAAAAGACCTGTTGATGGATATCGGCACAGAAGAATTGAGTCACCTGGAAGTGATCGGTTCACTGGCCCGCATGCATCTGAAGCCTCTCCGCAAAAATGGTGAGGCGGCTCTGGAAGATCCTCTGATTGCTGTTGTGGGGGGAGGTGGCGTGTCACTCAATAACTCCCAGGGAGTTCCCTGGACCTCCGCGTATATCGCTATCACCGGTCAGCTGGAAGTCGATCTGCGGTCCAATATGGCGGCCGAAGCCCGGGCCAAGATCGTGTATGAACGCCTGATTGATTATACCGACGATCCCGGTACCAAAGATGCGTTGAAATTTCTCATGACCCGGGAAATTACCCACTTGAAAGCGTTCGGCCAGGCGCTCGAAAGCATGGACAAAAAGCCGCTGGAAATTGGGAATCTGAAGCCGGATGACAAGTGGGTCGATCAATATTTCAACGACTCAACTGGATCAGGCGATCTGGGCGATGACTACGAAGGCCCCTGGAATACCGGGGATGAATGGAATGTTGTCGAAAACCCTGCCTTTCAGGAAAAATAACAGGCACCCACATGCACAAGACAGGAGAGAAGAATCTGTCCGCTCATAACCAACCTGAGACGAGAGCGCGAGCTGATGCCGACATGGTGAAGAATTTGCAAACCGATTCTTCTCATACCCTGGCTCACACGATCATAACTTTGATTATCGTCGTGGTTCTCGCCTCAGCGTTGGTCATTGCCTGGGAAATTATTCTGGCGCTGTTCATGGCAGTCCTGTTCGGCGTTTTTCTGACTCATACCAGCCGTCTGGTGAGTGACAGAAGCCGTCTGCCTTACAAAGCCAGTCTGGCTGCGCTCGTTCTACTTCTGATCTGTGCATTTCTGGGCACCACTACGTTTTTCTTTGTGCAGATCAACCAGGAAATAGAAGAAGCCCGCCAACAGATTGACGAGGGAATCAACAGGATTCAGAACTGGGCTGAAGAATATACGTCGATCAGTTCCGTCATTCACTCCACACCCATTCTGGCGCAGATGCTCTCCTCACAGAAGGAGAAACCGAACCAGGACAAAGCGGAGCAGCCTTCTCCTGCGGAGAAAGAACAAAGCGGTTCGAAGCAGGAACCTGGGTCAGCGGAGAAAAATTCGCAGAACAGCATCCAGTCACTGACACAACCCGCGCAGCAGGCCATGTCGTTTGTAGGCAGCATGTTCAAATCCACCTTTGGGGTCGTCGTCAATGTAGTTTTAATTCTGTTTGTCGGGCTGTTCCTTGCCGTCTCGCCACAAACATACCGTGATGGTGTGGTCGTTCTGTTTCCACCGGAACGCAGGGACCGCATTCAAGGTCTGATGACTCAACTGAGTGACACACTCTGGCACTGGTTACTGGGACGCTTTGGTTCGATGATCATTACCGGGCTGGGCGCGTGGCTGGTCCTTTCGCTGATCGGGGTTCCCATGGCGGGCACGCTGGGACTGATCTCCGGACTGTTGACGTTCATTCCCAATATCGGCTCTTTGATTGCCTTCTGCCTGGCGATTTTAATTGCGCTCCCCAAAGGCCCGACGACCGCAGCGCTGGTTGTACCTGCATTTATCGGTTTACAGCTGGTCGAAAGTTATCTGATCACCCCCCTCATCCAGGAACAGCAGGTCTCACTCCCCCCCGCACTACTGATTTCGTTTCAGGCGATCATGGGTGTGCTGTTCGGCTTTCTGGGTGCGATGGTTGCCTCGCCTCTACTGGCGGCAAGCAAAGTCATTGTGCAGGAACTGTATGTCAAAGACTACCTGGAAAAGCAATCTTCATCTGTGCCTGGTGACTAAGCCAGGCCAGGGAACCGGTTGAGGCGAAACCGTGTCCAACCTGTGGCAGACTCTGATCGTTGTCTGCACTTCTCTCAGAATTTCAGGTAGTGAGAATTCTTTGTAGAAAATGACTGGACGTAAGATTACAATCGAATGATCTGTTTTCGAGCTTTCCATCAGACCACCTGGCGGGCAATATCCCGCGCTTTGCATAAGACTTCATCCGTATGACTCCAATCATTGGCATCGACCTGGGTACCTCGAATTCGTTGTGTGCGGTCTTCGAGGATGGACAACCCAAACTCATTCCCAATGCGCATGGTTCTGTGATAACGCCTTCCGTCATCAGTATTTCCGCCGATGATCGCGTGCTGGTCGGCTCTGCTGCCAAAGAGACCCGCGTGACACAGCCCGAGCGATGTGCCTGGGTATTCAAGCGGTTGATGGGTACGGATCGCAAAGTCGAGATCGGCGGGCATGTCTTCACCGCAACCGAGATGTCCAGCCTGGTGCTGCAGTCTCTGAAACAGGATGCAGAAGCCTACCTGGGCCTGGAAGTGCACGATGCCATCATCACGGTGCCCGCCTATTTTAATGATCATCAGCGAAACGCCACCAAGCAGGCGGGCGAACTGGCGGGTCTGAATGTCCGCCGCATTATCAACGAACCAACGGCGGCGGCGCTGACCTATGGATTTCATGATCGCCAGGCCGAGAAAAAACTGATCGTGATTGACCTGGGAGGCGGAACCTTTGATGTGACGGCGATGGAAGTCTTCGAGGGGACACTGGAAATCATTTCGACCGCTGGCGAAAGCATGCTGGGGGGTGAAGATTTCACTGACCGCATTCTGGCAAAAGTACTGACTGCCCAAAACCTGCAGGTCGAGATCGCGGAAGTCAAGCATCCCCTGCTCGTTTCCCGTCTCAAGCAGGAATGCGAGGCGGCCAAGTGTATTCTTGCACGGGAAACGGAAGCCAAAATCCGCATTCCGAATCTACAGGGAAAGATGGAAGCGGATGCCGCCACCCATACGATGACGCGCGACGAATTTCTGGAACTGGCCGACCCGCTGGTCAAACGGCTGGCGCGTCCGATTGCCAAAGCGGTTCGCGATTCGCGCATTGCTCCACAGGACTTCGACAGTGTAATCCTCGTGGGGGGAGCAACTCGCATGGAGGCCGTCCGCGGATTCATTCGCGAGTTTTTCGGCGTCGAACCATTGTGCACTCACAACCCCGATGAAGTCGTCGCGCTGGGTGCTGCCGTCCAGGCAGCGCTGATTCAGGATGACCGGGCCGTGGAAGACATGGTGATGACAGACGTCTGTCCGTTTACGCTGGGCACGGAAATCATTAAAGAGTTCGGACGACGCCAGGTCAACGGCTACTACCTGCCGATCATCCATCGTAATACCACCATCCCCGTTTCCCGTGAAGAAGTGGTCGGAACGGTCGAACCCAATCAGCGCGAGATGACCGTCAATGTCTACCAGGGCGAAGGACGCAAAGTCGAAGACAATCTGTTCCTGGGAACCATGAAAGTCACCGGAATCCCGCCGGGGCCTTCGGGCAAACCGGTTCATCTCCGTTTCACATACGACCTGAACGGCATTCTGGAAGTGGAAGCCTTCGTTCCCGAGACCGGCAAGAAGTTTAAAACGGTTCTGACACAACATGCCAAACTGACGTCGAAAGTCGATATCGACGCCGCCGTTAAGAATCTGCAGAAACTGAAGTTTTATCCGCGCGACGACGTCAAGAACCAGCATCTGGTCCGTTATGCCGAGCGGGTGATTGGTGAAGTCAGTCCGTTTCAGCGCGATGAGCTGGAGTCTTCGATCGACTACTTTGAGCAGTCGATGGCCTCCGGTGACCCCGAGTATTTCGAGCAGGCAAAACAGAACCTGTTGACAGCGCTGGCGGCTTTGGGCTTCTGTTATGATGAGGATGATCAGGAATTTCAGGTATGACGGATTCACGCGAGACCGATTATGTCAGACGGTTGCTGCAGATGAACCCGCTGGAACAGCCCCTCGAAATTCTTACGCTGCGACGCGACTTCCTGAAACCGCAGGACGACAGGCGGCCGGTTGTAGATGCATCCCTTTCGATTTATGAACGCAAAGAACAGACGCTGAAAAATATGGAAGCGCTGCGAAAATGCCTGTGGAACCTGGATGACGAAAGTCTGCGGGAGCAGGTGGAAGCCATCGACATTTCCGAGTTCCCGGATCTGGCGATTTCGTATGCCCGGCTCAAAGCGGTCGCCGATCACCGGGATTCATTTCGGCTGCTCCGAAAGCATCGCCACTGTTTCCCGGAGTTTTTCAATCAGTTCTGCGGCCTGGTATCGGCGTCTCCTCAAAAAACAACGGAGCGTCGTGCCGAATGCATGGAAGCTTCGCGGAAAGGATCGTTCGATACCCGGAATCGCAGCCCGAAAGATTACTATCGTATCGCGCTGGCCATTCGGCAGGAAATGCCGGAGCTGTACCAGCTGGAAAAGCCCTGGCTGAGCCATATTCTCTCGAAGCGGGATGCGAACAATGTGTTTGGTTTCAGTGAAGCGGTGCTGGCAATTGTTGCGTTTCTGGTGATGATATGCGCATATTATGCTTCGAAGATGATCTTTCAATAAATTCGCATGCGACTGTGGGAGTAGTTCATGAGTGGCCCCATCGAGCCGCAATGGAATCTGTTACCTGATGATCCGGAAGCATTTTTCGGACTTTCAGGCGAATATGATCTGCGCGACCTGAAACGAAAATATAATTCCTTCATCCGCCAGTTCAAGCCGGAACGCTTTCCGGAAGAGTTTCAGAAAATCCGCGCTGCATTTGAACGACTGAACGATGCGCTACGCTATCACGAACGTCCCGGCACTTCTGTCATCCAGCCCGATCAGCAGTTCGACTGGAAGTTCAACGAACCAACGAAGCAGAATCCGCAGCCGGAAAAACGACCACCCGAACTGGTAGAGCCACGTGAATTCCCTTTCCCGGATGACGCCCGCCCCGTAGAACGCAGCGATAGCCTGTCAGCCCAGTCCGACCCGCAGCCATTACATGAACGCATCAGTGTCGAATCGCTGCCAGGCATTTTCGAAGATCTCAAGCAAAAAGAAGAGAAAACTCCATACGACTATTATACGCTGGCCGTCCTCGCGGATATCCGGCAGGAGGAGACACACGCGTTCGCTTACTGGTTACTGGAAGGCCTGCAGGCGCATCCCGACGAACCGGCGCTGTTTGAACTGCTGCGTCAATATTTCGCCAACCAGCCTGATCCTGACGGACTGCCGGAGTTGCTGGAAGCGACCTCGCGCGCAGTTCGCACGGACCGGTACTATTACCTGACTGAGCGGGCCTGGGATGAACTGCTGTGTCATGATGCCTTTAGTGATTTCCGCGAGCATCTGGAAACCTGTGAAGCGAACCTGCTGGATCACCGTATCGATCACATGCTGGTGTTTTATCTGCATATTTTAAAAACGGCAGTCTGGAAGGCCAGCGACCACTGGCTGCGGGAAAAATTTGGCGAGATTGAAGCCCACTACGATCGTCTGCCTTACTGGGCGGAAGAGGAAATTGATTTCCTGGAACAGATCAATCTTTACCGCAGCCAGCGCAGCGAGTTTTTAGAGGGGGGCCCGGTCCGGGCCATGATTGACCAGGCAATTTTTGATTATTGTACGAAACGGGAATCTGATGCCGACCGGAGCTTCCTGGAATGTCAGAATCAACTGGTTTCACTGGAAGAAGAAGTACTGCGTGAATTTAATGTTCCCGAAAAAGATTTTGGAATCGTGCTGTATCTCTGGGAGCGGATCTCGTCTGAAGTACTGGAACGTATCGCAGAGGAACTGTACCCGGAACAGACCGAATCACTGGAAGTTCAGGCAAAGAAGCTGGGACATCGTCTGCTGACAGAGGGGGTGGGCATCCGCTATCAGGTTTTACACTCGCTCGCCTTGATTCTGGGGCTGGGAGTCCTTGGTTCGATTGGACTGATCATCTACTTCCTGGTCCATATTCTGGATTCATTCTGGATGAACTCCCTCAAAATTTTTGGTGTCGTGATCGCTGATTTTGCAGCCCTGCTGATTTATTCCCTGCTGCAGGACCGGGTTATCCTGGGACATTATCGCAGCTGGTGGCGTTTTGAACTCATGCGGTTTTACCAGACCAAATGGTTCCCCCTGCACGATCTGGCTGACGAACTGGCGCAACTGAAATCCATCAAGGTGGGAGACGAAGAGCGTGAAGGGCTCGATAAAATCGCGGAAGCCATGCGAAAAGACATCGGCCTGTTTCTGTATGTCAACGCACAACGTCTGTTGACGGCCTGCCATTAGGAACGATCGGGAAGATTCGCCATGTCTGATTCACCAAAGCAGGAATATCTCAGCCAGATACTGCAGATGAATCCGCTGGAACAGCCGGCAGAAATCCTGAACCGCCGCAAACTGTTTCTGCAGCCACAGTCGGACCGTCGTCTGTACGATTCGATGAATTCCAGTTACGAAGAACGCAGAGCGCAGATCCTCGAACAGATGAACTCTTTACGCAAACACTTCTGGTCTTTCAAAACTTCGGTGATTGAGCAACGGCTGAATGAAATCGACATTGCGGATTTTCCCGAACTGACGTTTGCCATCGGGCGTCTCAAAAAAATCGCCGCGTTACGGGAATCCTTCAGCCAACTGCAACATCGTTGTGAGAACTGTGAAGAGTTCTATACTCAGTTCAGCACCCTGGTGATCTCCTCGCCTGCAGAGGCCGAACGACTCCGCTCAGTCACGTTTTCCCCGTCTGCAGCGAATACTTTTGACTTTGAGCTGCCTCGACTGGAAGACCATCGCGAGCTGGCACGTATCGTCCAGCAGGAATTTCCAGAGCTGCATGCGCTGGAAAAAGACTGGATCAACCAGCTTGCGGCGACTTCTAAAAAGTCCAACGCCATCGCGTGGATGGTGCAGACTTTACACACGTTAATCGCGATTAACGCCGGGATTTCAGTAGTACTGATTTTGTATTTATGCCTGTGACACACAAGACAGATGAGCATACAGCTGAGATTGATTGGAGCCTTTCATGAGTGATTCCGGCGATCCACAATGGGATCTGTTACCGGATCAACCTGAACCGTTTTTCGGTCTGTCAGGCGAGTACGATGTGCGCGATCTGAAACGGAGCTACAACGCGTTGATTCGCAAATTCAAACCGGAAAAGTTCCCTGAGGAATTTCAGAAGATCCGGGCCGCTTATGAACGTCTTGACGATGCACTGCGGTATGGTGAAACCTCGCAGACAAGTCCCGGTACATCGGATTTGCAGTTCAACTGGGCAGAACTCCTGCAGGAGCAACTGGAACCGGAGCCCACAACAGTTCCTCTTCAGCCCCCCACTGACGCGAACGCTGATCACGAGCACGCGGAACCTGTGTTTCTGTCGGATGAGCAACCTTTACATGAGCGTGTCAGAACAGAACGACTGCAGGATCTGTACCAGGAACTGAAAACGCTGCCGGTAAAAACACCTTATGAATATTACGCGCTGGCTTTTCTCTCCGATTTTCTGGATAGTCATTCCCAGTCGTTCCCGATGTGGCTGTTGAAAGGATTGAAAGCACACCCGGACGACCAGGCGCTGTTTGAACTGCTGCATCAGTATTTTGTCACCTGTGACTCGCTGGAGGGGCTTGAGGAGCTGCTGGTCAATACATCGCGTGTGGTTCGGTCCGACCGGTTTTATTATCTGACTGAAAATGCCTGGGACCGCCTGCTCCGGGAAAGCCCGTTTCTTGCCTTCCGCCACACACTGGCTGCCTGCGAAGAGAACCTGCTCGACTATCGGGTCGATCACCTGCTGGTATTTTATATCCACATTCTCAAAGCGGCACTCTGGAAAGCCGACCGGGTCTGGCTGGCTTCAACCTTTTCCCTGATCGAAACCAATCTCAGACGGCTCCCCCCCTGGCTGGAGTACGAATTCCATTTCCTGGAGCTGATCCGAGTCTATCAGCGCGAGCGGGAACTGTTCCTGACAGGCGGGCCACTGCGCGCCATCATCGATCAGACCATTCAGGATTATTGTACCCAGAGTGAACAGCAGGCGGATCAGAGTTTTCTGGAATGCCAGCAGCTACTGGTTTCACAGCGGAATGAGCTGCTGGAAGAATTTGATCTCACTCGCACGGAATGTGAAACCATTCAAATGCTCTGGGAAAAAATCGCGGAAGATGTCTTCGAACGGATCAATACCGGATTCCATGACTCGTTTCCGGAGACACTGGAACAACGCACAAAGCAGCTCGTCGCGCAATTGTCGGAGGAAGACAGTGGCGCCGATTATCGACGGTCCGTGAAAATCCCCCGACTGGGCTTCCTGTTGTTTCTGGCGGTATCCGTCATGATCTCACTGCTCGGCCTGGTCTTCAAAGGGGATGCCATCAACGGACCCTTTTTGATTCTTGGCTGCCTGCTCCTTTTAAATGGAGTCGTTTTCGTGATCTCCAGTATCATTTCCGAGCATGTGGTCCGCGCCTTTTATCTCAGCTGGTGGCGACAGAACCTGATGCAGTTCTACCAGTCAGACTGGGTTCCCTTAGTCGCACTCGCGTTGCAGCTGAAACAGCTCAAACAGAAACAGTTCAGGAAAAACAAAGCCTACAATCTCGACGAAGTAGCGATCTTCATGCTGCACGATGTGAGTCTGTACTTTTACACAACCGCCCAACGCCTGCTGACGGCCTGTGAGTAGCATTTTTTGTTTCTGAAACTTTTCCCTTGACATTCTAGGGGTAGTCGATAATACTCTCCCCTAAGCATTCTTGGGGAGAGACGCATGGCAAAAAAACAGAAAGCCGATCTGCTGCAGGGGACGCTGGATATGCTGATCCTGAAAAGTCTGCTGGCCCAGGCACGACACGGGTATGGAGTCGCGAAATGGATTCAGGTCACAACGAAAGGTGCCCTGGAGATTGAAGAAGGCTCGCTCTATCCGGCCTTGCATCGCATGCAGAAACGAGGCTGGATCCAGTCGGAGTGGGGTCTTTCGGAAAGTAACCGGCGGGCGAAATATTATGAACTGACGGCTCTTGGCCGCGCGCAGCTCAAAACCGAAGTCCAGTCCTGGTCCCATCTGGTTGATGCGATCAGCCTGATTCTGAAATCCAATCTGGCGGAGGGCTGAGATGTTACGTCACTGGTTCCGCACCCTGATCTCGTATCTTCGTCTGCCGTTGATCGCGCATACGGATCGTGAACTGCACGATCTTCGTGAAGAAATCGAATTTCATCTTTCTTCCAGTGCCGCGGATCATCACAGTGAAGGAATGGATCCCCGGCAGTCTCAGCAGACCGCGCTGGAGCAGTTTGGTGATGTCAAAACAGTGGTAGACGATTGTTGCCACGTCTCGCTTTCTCGGCACCTGTTCTGGCATCGCCTGCATCAGTTGCTCACACTGGGACTGGTGGTTGCGATGGGCTGGCTGATCTGGATATATTTCCTGTCGGAAAACCAACCGCCGCCCGCCAGCACTCAACTGGCGGCTTCAGGATATTTGGAATCGGAAACGACCGGCGACATCCAAGGCACGGTGGTTGCTGAAGAGGGGCAACCTCTCAGTGAGACACATATTCTGGCAGTCGTGAAAACCTGGCCTCCTCATGGTTACCGGCAGAATTCGTATACCGCTCTCACGCGTCCCGACGGGACTTTTCTGATCGAAAATGTCTACCCGCCCGGGCAGGAATATGAAGTACAGATCGCCGCCATCGCCGACGCGCATCTGCTGAAATCCGAATATGTCTCGATGCGCACAGGCACACTGGATCCTTTTCACTTTCAACTGACCAGGTCTGCGGGGCTGGTTTTGCATTTTGAATCGAACGCAGGGACGCCCCTGTCGGGTGTCAACGCATTTCCGTTTGAACGCGTTGATCAAAACGGGCAAGAGCATTGCATTTATTTCTGTAGCGCCCAGCCTGTAGTTCGTCAATCGAACCTGGAGGGGAATCTACCCATGCCCCACTTTCTGCCGGGCGAACAGGTGACCGTGTACGTACAATTTCCTGGCGGTGAATGGCAGACACGAGAGTTAACCGTACCCGCTGACAGTCAGTCTTTAATCCTCACACCGGAACCTGCCAGTCCCTTTGATGATGGCTGACAGAGATCGATTCTGAGTTTAAACATTCCATCATACAGCGGCGCACAAGGTGCGCGCCGCTATTTGAACAGACAGAAAGGCTCGATGATGCATCACAGATATGAGTTCACTTTAACCTGGATCTTACTCATCCCGTTCAGCATCAGTGTTTCTTTTTCCGCGGAACCGGAGGCAATTCTCAAGGACAGTTTCGAAACCGGAACCAAAGCACCCGAAGAGTGGCAGACCGGCTTTAATGTGCCCGGGGTCAGGTATGTCTATGATAAGGGGCGTGGAAAAACAGGAGACCGCAGTCTCTCGCTGCAAAAATCCGCCCGCCGCTATTTTCCGATCGCACAGTGGTACCGCCTGCTCCCTTATCAAGGTGAGAAACAGAATCTTCAGGTCCAGTGTGAAGTGCGGGCGGAACAGACCAGCAAAGCCATTATCGACGTGCTATTCCTGGATGAGAACAAAAAAAGTCTCGGCCATCAATGGCTCAGCTACATCGGCGCGAAAGAGTCCGGCGAGTCTCCCGTCAGTCATGACTGGAAAAACTATACCGGCTCTGCAGAGATCCCGGAAAATACGAAGCAGATTGTGATCGGCTTGCAGATCTACGGACCGGGGAAAGTCTGGTTTGATGACCTGGAAGTGACGCTGACCGGCGAATCAGCGCCTGTGAAACCCGAAAAAAAAGAGCACGCAATTGAGATCCCGCTCAACGGAGAAACCGGAGAGTATCTGCTGATCACGCCTCAAGACAAATCTGATAACGAAAAACCGCACGCACTGCTGATCGTACTTCCCGGCGGTGACGGTTCGGCCGATTTTCATCCCTTTGTGAAGCGAATTTTCGAAAATGCCTTGAGTGATGACTTCGTACTGGCACAACCGATCGCGAAAAAATGGACCGCTGATCCCAAAGTCGTCTGGCCGACAAAAAACAGTCAGACTGCAAAGGTCAAATACACGACAGAAGAACTGATCGCTGCCGTGATCAAAGATGTCAGCGGAAAACAGAAGATCGATTCCAGACGAATTTATCTGCTGGCCTGGTCTTCAGGAGGTCCCGCAGCGTACGCGACGCTGCTGCAAAAAGAAACCGACATTGACGGTGCGCTGATTGCCATGTCCGTCTTTAAGCCAGACCAGCTCCCTGATATCGCCAATGCAAAACAGCGCAGTCTCTATCTGCTGCATTCCCCCGACGACAAAGTCTGCCCTCACCGCATGGCGAAAGCAGCCCGCGATACATTCAAGAAGACAAACGTCCGCGCCACACTGGTCGACTATCCCGGCGGGCACGGCTGGAAAGGAAACGTCTACGGCAATATTCGCCAGGGTATCAACTGGCTTGAAAAAGCAGACTGAGCTACCGATTCAATTGCAAAGAGGACCAACAGTATGGTCGCCGCGCTTTAATCATCTAATTAATTAAAAGATTTCTTGACGAACTGAGAATCCTCCAGTAACATCATCTAAAGAATTAGATGATTGATATTGAGATGCGTTTTTGCTGTTCTTCGTTTGAGGAATCTTTAGATGGCGCGACCCGGATCTGAACACCCGACCGAACTGGAACTGGAAATCCTGAAGATCCTCTGGGACGAGGCGCCGCTGCCCGTGCGAGATGTGCGGGCGCGGCTCGAAGCGCAGGCCGCACGACCGCTGGCACACAGTTCCGTAATCACGACGCTTAACATCATGTATCACAAGGGGTTCGTGAAACGGAAAAAGGATGGCAAGTCGTTCCTGTTTTCGCCGAAGCTGCAGAAAAAAGCGGTGACCGGCGGCATCCTGGGAGATCTGTTATCGCGGGTGTTTGATGGTTCCTCATCGGCTCTGGTCATGAACCTGATTGAGACGGTCGACCTGGATTCCGAAGAACTCGCGGCACTCCGCAAGCTCATTGCCCGCAAAGCAAAGGAGCAACAGCAATGATCTGGAATACGCTTCTCGATCCCGCTTTAAGCGGCCGCCTCTGTCTGACGCTGCTGCATTCCATCTGGCAGGTCTCCCTGCTGATCGGCGTGCTCTGGCTCGTGGAGCGCTGCTGGCAGAAAAATAACGTAGAACGATATTATGTACTCTACGTCACGGCTCTGCTGTTCGCCGTGCTGGCGCTCCCCGTGACATTCGCTCTCGTTGATCAGACTCCGACTGAACCCGTGGCAGCCCGCGTGACTCCAGCGAGAACAGAGGCGTTGCCTTCCCTCGCCGACATGCGCCCTGTCGCGCCGGTTCAAACCAGTCCCGTTATTTCAGAGCCACTACCCGCTACGAAATCCCAGTTCATTGAGCAGCAGACAACACGCTCCGCCATTGATCTTTTCCCCGAAGATTCCAAGGCGTCTCCCGCAAGACGATCACAGGTTTGGCTTTGGCTGGCTCCCTGGATCGTCGCCTGCTACGTCGCGGGAGTCGCCTTGATGTTGTTCCGCCTGTTGATCTCCAGTATCCGCGTACAGCGACTCGGCGCGACAGCCGAACGGATCTCTGCGGGGCCGCTCGTCAATTCATTACGCCACCTTGCTCAGACATGGTCGTTGAAAGTGGTTCCGGTACTGGCCTGTAGCGAACAGATTCTAGTGCCTCGCGTGACAGGTATTCTGCGACCGATGATCCTGCTGCCCGCTTCTGCCATCAGTGGACTCACCACTGACGAGCTGGAACTGATCCTCGCGCACGAACTGGCTCACATCCGCCGTTTCGATTTGTGGATCAATCTGCTGCAGCGGTTTACGGAAGCGATTCTGTTTTTCAATCCCGCGCTCTGGTATCTGAATCACCGGATCAACATGCTGCGGGAATACTGTTGTGATGAAATGACATGCCAGCTGAAACTCGATTCCACTTCCACATTCGAATCGCGTGTGAATTATGCCACAGCGCTGCTGCATGTCGCGGAACTGGCGAAACGCAGTATGTCCAGCAACGATCTGACGACACTGGCTGCCAGTGGCAAGTCTCCTTCAGAAATCCGCCGTCGCGTGGCCCGGCTGTTCGGTGAATCCCTGCAGGAGCCCCTGCCGGTCTCGCGCGGCGGCTTATGCGGGCTGTTGATTCTGGGAGCGGCTCTGGCGATTGTCGGCCTGATTTCTCCCTCCACGGCGCAGACGAGCACACCAGGGAACGAACAGAAGCAACAAACTGAGACAAAACCTGCCCCTCAGAAAAAACCGGTTTTGCATGGCCATATTACCGACACCAAAGGAAAGCCGATCCCGGATGTAGAGGTCCAGCTCTACAGTGGCGTGGCGACACGGTTTCGCGGTCAGAAAACAACCACGGATGCGGACGGCAAATATCGGTTTGACCCTCTTAAGACAGGGACTGCGATCATACTTGATGATACGCCTGAAGATAAGCGTGCTTATCAACACTTCGGCGTGCAGTTCCAACATCCTGAGTATGTACCCGCCGATGGCCAGTCGTGGCGGGATCTTTCTCTGCAGCTGAAAGAACCATATCAGGAAGAATTCAATCTGAAAATGACGCGCGGCGGTTTCATTAAGGGAACTGTCGTCGATCCTCAAACCGGCAAACCGATGCCTGACCTGGATCTGAGAATTGGAAATTCATTCTTCCTGAAGGACAAACGCAAGACGTTTATGGTTTACGCCACGACTGACGAAGCTGGGCAGTTTACGACCGCGCCCCTGTTCCCGGGGAAATACCTGATCGAAATTAACAACGTTCATTTTCAAGGCAGATATCGCTACCCTAAAATCGGCAGTGCCAGAGTAGAAGCCGATAAAACGACTGAATTGAAACTGACCAGCGACTTGGCAAAAATGTTCCAGGATCCGTTTCATATCACTGGTGATGCCGTAGTCAAAGATGGTCAATCAATAACCGGCGGGCGCGTTGAAATGCGGCTCGTCAACAGTAAAAATAAAATGCGAAACCAGGAAGGTGTCATCAATCGGCTCGATAATTTCGGTCTGCAGTTCGGCCCGGTCGAGCGTGGTGAGGTTTCCGAAAAATCCCCTTATGGCGTAGGAACACACGATGTAGAGCTATTCTGCAAATATCAGCGTATGGGTTACAAACTCGTGAGCCGCAGACCTTCCGAACCGCTGCGTATCACAGACGATCCAGATATGCCTTTTCTCAAAGACGGCATCCGATACATTCGCCCCAATGAATCCATCAACTTTATGCTGGTCTTCGCGCCCGACAAAGACATGATGCGGCAGTTTCAATTGAGCGTCGTTGACTCGGCTGGCAAACCGGTGCCTGATACGACCGTCGAAATCCGCAGTGGTCCCGCTCCCACGGCCGATCAGATCATCAAAGGTGAGTTCCTGCGAGACGCGACCTATGGACCGTTTGTGAAAACGAACGACAAAGGCGAACTCCGCTTTCGCATGACTCATCACCTGAAACGCTTCAACCTCAGTATCAAAAAGCCCGGTTATGCACCCTACTGGGCCAGCTGGCCTGTGGACAGCATCCCGGATAAATTTACAGCGATGCTGGATAAAGGCTGGACGGTAGGCGGCATCATTGTTGACGAAGCAGGGAAACCGATCGCAGGCGCAAAAGTTTCGCCCAGCGTAGATTTCAAAAAACGGCCCGGCGATACCAGTCAGTTAGGTGTTGGTACGAAAATCAAAACCGATGCCCACGGTCGCTGGCAGTTTGATTATGTCCCCGCTTCCAAAGCAGAAGTGTATCTTTCCGTAGATCACCCCGACTATCGTCCCTGGCGAAAACGTGTGGCCCGCAGTGAATTTGAAGTGAAAGCCAATGCCAGTCCCACTGCACAAATCACATTGGAGCAGGGATTGAATATCACGGGTAGCGTGACGGATGAGAAAGGTAAACCCATCGCCGGCGCGCTGGTCCGCACGAAGTTCATGAATGACATTCGCAAAGCGACCACAGATGAGTTTGGCGTCTACCTGATCACCGGCTGCGAACCCCGGGTGACACGCGTCGCCGTTTCCGCGAATGGTCGTGCTCCGGAAGTTCAGGATGTGCGCGTGGAACCTGATATGACCCCAGTTGACTTCTCACTGAAGCCGGGCGGAAAAGTTCACGTGCGTGTGGTCGATGAAAATGGGAACGGCATCCCCAAAGCACGCATCTTTTTTCAAAGCTGGCGGGGGAAGTGGGTTAATAATTTTGAGTTCGATGATGTGAACCAGTACGCCGATGAAAATGGTGTCTGGGAATGGGACGAAGCGCCCCTCGATTCATTCAAGGTGGATATCTGCCGCCCTGGCGGGATGCAACTCACCAATCAGAAATTGCTGGCACGTAAAAAAGAATATGTGTTCCAACCACCCAAAGCGTTAGTGATTTCAGGAAGTGTCGTCGACGCGAAGACAAAACAGCCTGTCAAAAAGTTCCGCGTCACACCCGGAGTTCAAAGAGACGATTCAACGTCCAGCCTGTTCTGGAATACGTCTTACAGTTTTGAAGCCTCTGATGGCAAATACCTGATTCGCATTACGCGTGACGAGCCGGCCCACTTTGTACGAATTGAAGCAGACGGTTATGAGGTCGCTACTTCACGTGCTTTCAAACCCGACGAGGAAAGTGTGCCGTTCGATTTCGCTTTGAAACCTGCAAAAGATATTGCCGCCACCATTCTGACAGCAGACGGTAAACCCGCCGCGGAGGCAGAAATTGCCGTCGGGATAGAGGGTTCTCAGATCATGATCAAAAACGGCAGGATCCGCAACATTTCGACGTATGCCACGCAGTTCAAATCTGACGCCAAAGGCTTCTTCAGTATTCCGCCCCGAACGGAACCCTTTCAACTGATCATTCTGCATCCAGATGGCTTCGCACACCTCAAGTCGGAAGCAGGTCCGATTCCCGATCCCGTCAAGCTCACTCCCTGGGCGCGACTGGAAGGAACATTCCGCGTGGGGAAGGACATCGCCCCGCATGTCGACCTGACGCTGTTTGGTAACGGCTTCAATCTCTACGGCGACAAAGAGCCGCATATTCACACAGAGACTGAAACCAAATCCGATGAAAACGGCCGTTTCGTTTTTAACCGGGTCTTTCCCGGCAAATGCCGCGTGGGACGTGAAATCACAATGATGGCGAATGAGGGAACGAGCGAGGTGACATCGTCACATCGGGAAAAGGTAGAATTATTCGCAGGAAAAACCACGACCCTCAATCTGGGGGGTACAGGGCGGCGGATCGTCGGTCAACTGGCGCCCGCTACCGGTTATACCGGCAGGGTCATCTGGAATTTGAATTTGCTCCAACTCCAAGGCACTCTCCCACCCCCACCAGAACCGCTGACTAAAGCAGAGGATTTCAAAGATCCTGAGCGGTACGAAGCCTGGCGTCTTGCGTATGAACAGCACCTGCAGCTGCAGACAGACAACACTTACTTCTCAGCCAGTATCGGCGACGACGGTGCATTTCACATCGACGATGTGCCACCAGGAAACTATGATTTAAAGATGTGGTTGCATGACAATCCCGCTGGCAAATTGAAAGACGTTCATGTTTACGTACCACCGTCCGATGGGAAGAATGCAACAAAGCCCATCGATCTGGGTATACTGACACTGGAGAAAAAATAACCGTGCTGACGGTTCACTCTTCCATTTTCGTCTGTAGAAATACAACATTTTCTTGACCTCGTCTACACGATTGAATACTGTGCATAGATGTATGTTACAGATCGCGCCCAGCGAGATCAGGACGACAGACACTCGATCGCCTGCTTTCATCACACCGGCTGAATGCGACTGAATCAATTCAAAATCAGCCGTGCTCCACGTTGATCGCTTCCAACCAGGTGAATTCATGATTATTTTTGATACCCCGCCGTACCGACCGGCATCGAAAGCCGTTTCCGATGTGTCTCGACACGGGATTCCACTCAAAGACTTTCGAATTCTAACGGGGCTGATCATCCTCTTGAGTCTGATCGCGGGAATTCAACCCCTCCATCTGGCGAGCGCGCAAGACAAGAAGAGCCCCAAAGCCGCTGCGGACAAAGACTGGACCGTGGGGGGTATCGTTGTTGACAAAGCGGGACAGCCTGTCGCCGGTGCGAAGATCTCGGTGGATGTGCGCCGCTATCGACGGAATAAAGATGTCAGACGACCGGCTGTCAACACGAAAATCGTGACGAACGCAAAGGGGGAATGGCAGTTCGATGATGTCCCTGCTTCCGAAGCGGAAGTTTTCATCGCCATCAATCACCCCGAATATGGTCCCTGGCGAAAACGGATCAACCGCAGTGTCTTCGAAGTGAAAGCCGATGCGAGTCCTTCCGCAAAAATGATGCTGGGACAGGGTTTGAATATCACAGGCAGTGTGACAGATGAAAACGGCAAACCGGTCGGCGGCGCACTGATTCGTACCAAGTTCCTGAATGAAATTCGTGAAGCAAAAACCGACGAGTTTGGCGTCTACCTGCTCAGTGGTTGCGAACCTCGCGTGACGCGTGTTGTCGCATCCGCCAAGCGTCGTGCATTGGAAATGAAAGAAGTCCGCGTGGCCCCAGAGATGGAACCGGTCGACTTTGTGCTCAAGCCCGGCGGTAAGATTCGCGTGCGTGTCGTCGATGAAAACGGGAAAGGAATTCCCAAGGCACGCATTTTCTTTCAGGACTGGCGTGGCAGAATCGATTACTTCGAGTTCGACCATGTCAGTCAGTACGCCGACGAGCATGGCGTCTGGGAATGGGATGAAGCCCCCCTGGATGAATTTCAGGCCGACATCTGTCGTCCCGGCGGAATGCAGCTCTCCAAAGAACCACTCGTCGCCCGCGAGAAGGAATATGTCTTCACTCCGCCCCCGGCACTGGTGGTTTCGGGTCACGTGATTGATGCCAAGACAAAACAACCGATCAAACAGTTTCATTTCACTCCCGGCCTGCGCAACAGCGATCCTCGCCTCGGAATGGATTGGAGCCCCCGCGACGGTATTGATGCGACCGATGGAACGTACCGCATTCGCCTGAAACACGGATATTCTGCGAATCTGGTGAAAATTGAAGCCGCCGGTTATCAGCTGGCGATCTCGCGTGATATCAAAACCGACGAGGGAGAAATCGAGATTGATTTTGCCCTGGAACCGGCAACAGACATCGCTGCAACCCTGATGACAGCAGCGGGGAAACCGGCGGCGGGCGCGAAAATCGCCCTTGGTGTCGCCGGCTCGCAGATCAGCGTTGAGAATGGTGAAATTGATGACGGTTCGACATATGCCACACAGCTCAAGTCGGATGCAAAAGGGCATTTCAGCATTCCGGCACGGACAGAACCATTCCAGCTGATGATCACGCATCCGGCGGGTTACGCGCACCTCAAATCGGAACAAGGGGCGATACCGGAAACCGTCACACTCACCCCCTGGGCACGCATTGAAGGAACGTTTCGTGTCGGCACGAAGCCGGTTGCGCGAGTCCCGCTCACCATCTTCAGTAATGTGACCCCGTCTTACGGCGAAGGCGTTCCGAATATCTTCACCCACCACGACACGACCACGGGGAAAGACGGTCGTTATGTGTTTGAGCGTGTCTTTCCGGGACACGGACGCATTAACCGCCGCATCATGTTGACCGTCAACGCAGGCGCCACCGAACCCACTTCGTCGGTCCGAGTACCCGTCGATTTTGTCGCCGGAGAAACGATCTCGCTGGACCTGGGAGGCACCGGGCGACCGGTTGTGGGCAAACTCGCAGCGCCTGTCAATCACACGGGTGAAGTACTTTGGGCATTTGCGATGGTTGACGCACATCGGTATTTAGAGCCACCAGCGGGTATGTTATCGATAGAGGCGGTCAGGAAAGACCCCCTGCACTTTCGCGACTGGGTACTGGCCTGGAGAAAATCGCCCACATATGAAGCGGAGAAAGTGGTCTATCAGAGATACAAAGACGCACGCAGTAAATTACTGACCGATTCTCCCAGTCTCACCGCCAGCATTGCCCGCGATGGATCGTTCCGTATCGACGATGCGCCGCCGGGAGACTATCTCCTGAAAGTCACCTTCAGAGAGCGAAAGCATGCCGCGGGCAGCTTAAACGATGTCCACTTTACCGTTCCGCCTGTGAAAAATGGATATAGCGCTGAACCCGTCGATTTGGGCACCCTGACGCTGGAGAAATAATAACCGCGCGGCATTGAGCAGATGAATGTCAGCTTCTTTAATTTGCAATACCGCTGGGTGGCGACCTGCGATATTTACTCTGCGACGCGGGTGAGGCGTGTTACCGGCCCCCGCTCGATGATCCGTGACCGGGCAGGTAGATCGAGTGCCTCCAATGCAAACGTACTCTCCTCAATAGTGGCATTCGGCTTGATCGTATTGAATTCCAGCTCCCACTTTTTGTGGGCGATGTAGGAGACCTCAATCATCTTCTTGACGCACCAGATACCATCGATTTGCGTCCAGTCTAAATCATGCGACGTCATCAGTTTTCCCTGCGGGTTTTCACAGCGATAGCTGCCTAAATGAAAACCGTCTTTTTTTCGAAACAGCAAATCGACTTTTCCTGCCTTCCCCTGTCTGCCAACCAGATATCCTGCTGCGATGTCTCCTTGTGGTGTATAGGAACAGAAAAGCCTGTCACGACCCAGGTTTTCGATTACCATGAGAGGGTAGCAGGCTTCCCGATCGAGGTGGGCGATATCCCAGGGAAAATGAAAGATCTGCGGAGACACAATGCCTGATCGCGAAGCACGGGCAGGAAACAGCTCGCCAGCGGCCCCGGTCACAGAAATTCGCGGTGAGAAATAACTGCTCGCAAGTGTACTGCCATCAAACAGAATCACGCGGCGTTGATACGCTTCCTGCGGAATCGCACGACGCTGATATGGTTCCTGAAGAGTCGTAAATTCCAGGTTGAGATAATATCGCGCCCCGTTGCACTTCGCTGTAATTTTCGCTTCCCTCAACAGAGGAAAGTCATCACCTGCAATGTCATATTCCCGGAAGCGCCCTTGGGCTGTATAACTGCGGAGCTGCGTTGTTACTTCAGAACTGATTTTGACGAGCTTATCAAGAGCGTCCTGATCCTCGGTGGAGACTGGTCCTTCAGCAACAGCCGTCGAACAACAGAGTGAGAGCAGGCAAACACATGTCGTTAAGCGATAATACATCAGAGAATCCCCCCCGTCTGGTAAGATGCCAGACCTGTAATAGTACGATGGAACAGTTCAACACTTTCGATCGTATGCAGGGGGGCTCAGTGTACCAGAATCGATCTTACCGCAACAAGACCGTTTCTACCCTGAATATTTTAATGTAGAAGCGAACCCTCCATGAGGGTTCTTCTCGTATTGCTGCGTTTAAAAAGCGAACCTGTTCTCGCGAGAAGTCTCCGGCGGTGGAGAATTCCTGCTCTGTTTCGAAAAACTATTTCGCCGTCTGTGTTTCCAGCGCGAACCAGGACTTATTCAGATAACTGCAACTGCAGGCGGCGGAGGCATCGGGGACGAGGACCAGACCACCGGCAGGGATCGCATTGATCCAGCAGCCGGGCCGGACGCCTCCGTAGTTTTCGATGCTGTCATTTTTATTGAAGTCGAAATACCCCAGCGTCGCCGACCGGAAGAACATCATGTTTTCGCAACTGGCAAGAATGCCACAGCCGTAAGAACGTTTGAAGTTGAAAGGCTGAGGCTTGCCCGATTTCAGATTCCAGGCGCCGCCCTGGGCATACACGGTTTTTCCGTTAATCAGCGGCCGCGATCTGTAGTTGGCTTTCGCCTCCCAGGTTTTTTCTCCCGTCGTGCTGTTGAAGACACTCAACCGGCCCCCCTTTTCAGAGGAGAGTTTGAAACTCGTTGGCTGATAGCTCATCAGCAGGGCATCGTTTTCGGCACTGACGGCGATCATCGTGCCATAGATGTCTTCCTTGTTTTTCCACAAGACATAGCCATCATGGATGCTCAGGCATAACAGTTGACCGGTGGCATGTTTAGCAGTTTTAGGAATCGGTTTATTGCGCGTCTCTTTCGTGCGATCAAAATCGGCCAGCGGACGATCAATGAGATAGAGTTTCTCGTTGGCAATCGCAATCGCGTTGTGTCGAATCGAATCTTTCGGCTCGTATTGCCATTTCAGTTTCCGGGTTTTGGTATCAAAGGCGAACAGCCGCGTTGATTCGGTCAACTGTTTCGTCATATCTCCGGTCGTCGCACGATAGCGAAAAGCGACCACATGATTCGGATCTGCGGCGGTGCCAATTAACATACCGTCGTGCCAGGCAATATATCCCCATGGTTGTTTCGTTTTCTCTGCTTTGGAATCTTCGGAGGGAGGGACATCGAATGTATGCAGCAGTTCTCCCGTCGCAGCATCCAGTTGATAACAGTGTTCTTCGTGGCGGATAAATACGGAATCACCTCCCAGGCAATAATTGCTGCCTGTTCCCGAAGCGCCCATCAATTCATCCCCATCGTAGGCGGCCAGCACGCCCTCGATTTTAAATCGCCACAGTTCATGACCGTTATACGCATCGACTGCCAGCAGACCATGATTACCCTCATGAAACAGACGCCCTTTTGAGTACAAAGGGGCAGGACCGCGTCCGTGCCGCGAAGGAATGACGAAATCGAAATCCCGATACCACAACATGCTTAGCTGGCCGTTAACCAGTTTATCGTTACTGCATAGCGTGTTGGCAGCGTCCGCGTACTGATGCGTCCATTCGCCGGCACCTGCAATCGCGCCCCGCTTCTCGATTTTCAATGCGCCCGGTTTCCCCAGACAGATCACGCCGCCATAAGGGCGCTGCAAGCGTTTGAGTTCCTGCTGGGAAAGTGTGGCGGGGTCCTCTGAAAGGGATCTCCCGGAGACGACCAGGTTGGCGACTTTATTCGGCGTATTGGTTTGATCCAGCGACCGCTGCAGCACTGTGACGCACGATCCATACACGCCTGCCGCCGTCAGCTTCTGCCGTGCCAGCGCGACCAGCTCCGGGTCAGCTTCAATGGCGATAATCCGCAACTGCGTGCGGGTCGCCAGTTCATACGCTAAGGCGCCATCACCACAGCCTACATCAAAACAATAACCTTTCTCAATGCCGGTTCGTTTGATGATTTCAGCGGCCGCCCGGGCAGCTGCAGAATCAGTGGGGTATGGAGACTTCACTACTTGTTCGTCGTTACCCGTAGCGGGTACCGCCGTTTTATCACCAAATGCATAGACCGTTCCGTGATCGGTGCTGACCAGCAGTCGTGCGTTGCTGGCCGCCAGTCCGTAAGCGGTTCCCTTCACCGGCGTGGACCACAGTGGCTTACCGTTTTCCAGATCAATGGTCTCAACCAGTCCGTTTGCTCCGGATACAATTTTATCACCCGCGATAATCAGAGCGGCACTGGGCTGTGTCTGCTTCACGGTCCAGATCTGTTTTAAGGCTTTTCCTCGCACCAGCTTGCCTTTGCGGTCCGGGCTTTCCGTGTCGATCCATTGATAGCGTGAAATGCTTCCCCGGCTCGCCTGTACCAGGCCATCTGGTGTCGCCACTGTGGGACCAGGTGTTGACTTGGCGATGGCTTCCCCGTCGGCTGCTTTAAATACCACGCCGCTGTTCAGAAACAGATCGCCGGCCACAATCGTATCGCCGCCCCCCTGTGCCCGGTTTTTCTGCAGGTGAAAATATTCGAACTGACCGTTCAGGCGATTCATCGACGCAGGCACGGCACGACCAGCGGGCACCAGCAGATGATCTCCGGCCACGGCCAGATACCCTTGAGCCGAGATGCCGCTGTTGGCATCGGCGCCCCCGTGTGGTTGCGGCATATAAATCTGGCCTGAATCCGTGTTCGACCAGACCGGCTTTCCCGTTTTCGCGTTCAAAGCGTGCAGAAAGATACCATCGCTGGGCCAGATTCCCGCAGCATAGTACACGGTATCATCGACGACGACTGCCGCGCCACGGGCCGGCCATTTGGAGATCACACGTTCGTTGCCCACGACCATCTCCGCACGCGGGCCGCCCCGATGTTTCCACAACAGGCTTCCCTCTGCAAGACTCAAAGCATAAAGAAAACCGTCATCACTGGTCACCAGCAGTTGATCCTGCCAGACCGTGGGGGCAAAACGCACGGGACCTTCGGTAAAATATTCCCACACTGGTTTTCCGGTCTGCAGGTCGACCGCCTGAATTTTTCCGGTCGCACTGTCGCCAAAGAAAACCCGATCATCGGCGATGACACAATGATTCACACGGTCATAAGTCAATCGCGTACTGCGAGGCCAGGCGGACTGAATGGCATGCGAATTCTGAATACGCCACTGCAGCGCCAGTTCTCCAGGCAGGTCGTCGGTTGTGAACCCGCTCCGCTGCGCGTCGGCCCGGTATGCGGGCCAGTCGGCTGCCTGCATCCGTTGTTCCACCTGACAGACTGCCAGACAACACGTAATAAACAATAGAATGGCTCTCAGGTTTTTCATGCGTAATCGTTCCTGCTGCGGAATCAGTCAGTGTCAAAGTCGACCTGTTCGGAATCGTATGGCTTTGCAGCCTGCGTTACAGTTTCATCATTTCTACAAAGCTCTGCTCTCGAGTGTATCACTCCTCAAACCCTCGGGAAACAGCAGCACAGAGAAGAATTTCGCACTCTCTTCAGGTTTCCTGCTTTGTTAAATTTGTGATGAATAAGTCGTGAAGCTTCTCGGTATATTTCATAAAGAAAGTGGTCCCATCCGTCTTTGATAACCGCAGTCGGCGCGCTCACAATGTTTGTCCCTTCCGATTTGATCACAGAAGAATAGAGTGAACCCGTTGATCATGGCGACTTTACGGGGTCATTTTCCCGATTTTTCTCGCACGGGAAGGCGCCGGTCTGCTACAGTACACAAATGCGCAAACTGGATCATGGGCCCCTTTTAAGGTGAGAAGGTGATATGCGGATTTTGATTATCGGCGCCGGCATTGGTGGCATGACTCTGGCCGCGTTACTCAAACAGCGGGGTCTGCAGCCGACGCTGATTGAAAGGGCGGCCAACTTCGATCACGCGGGTTACATGCTGGGGCTCTGGCCCCTCGGTTATCGGGTGCTGCATGGACTGGGTCTGTACGAAAAATTCGCCGCCGACTGTGTGGAGTGCAAAGATTACGAAGTCCGCGACAATCACGGCGAACTCGTCAAGCACTGGTCGATGGCGCCCATCGCGGATCGTTTTGGACCCAATCTAAGCTGCACGCGTCCGCAACTGGTGAAGCTGCTGCATTCTGCACTCGACGGCGTCGACCTGCGGTTCAACACAACTTTTCAATCGATAAGTCAAACGGGAGACGAAGTTGCCGTTCAGTTCAGTGATGGTAAGATTGAAACCTTCGACCTGGTGGTAGGCGCGGACGGCCTGCATTCCAAAGTTCGCCAGCAGGTGTTCGGCGAACAGCCTTATTATCACACGCACTGGGGAGGCTGGGTCTGGTGGGTCGATCCCGCGCAGCTGCCACGGGAAACGTTCATCGAACACTGGGGCGCGGGCCGTTTCTTCGGCATCTACCCGACCAGAGACGGAGCCGGCGTGTATGCCGGCGCACCGGTGGCCGGGGAGTTCGGCGAACAGAGCCCGGGTCGAAGAGACCGCATCCGCGCGCAGTTTGGCGGCATGGGGGAACTGACTGACACCTGCCTGGCCGCGCTGCCCGATGACAGCGAAGACCTGTTTTTCTGGAAACTCTCCGACGTCCGCTCCCGAGAATGGGCGCGCGGCCGTGTGGTGCTGCTGGGCGATGCTGCCGCCGGTTTCCTGCCGACCGCGGGCATTGGCGCGTCGATGGCAATGGAGTCCGCCGCCGTGCTTGCGGATGAACTCTCGCGGACGAACAACGAGTTTATAGAACATGCACTGTCACTGTATGTCAAACGCCGCAAACACCGTGTGGAGAGCACGCAGAACGACTCACGTCATCTGGCCAAAATGATGTTCATCAAATCCGCCACCGTCGCCCACATCCGCGATGTCGCCACGAAATTTTATTCCCTCGAACAGTTGGCCAGTTCCATTGCGAAGGCCTTCGATGAACCGATTTAACAGAGACCGAAATCCGGATGCACCACCGCGCCCAAGAGCTTTACATACTGCGCCTTTCGAGGGTAGATTCGCTGCCGGAAGGAGGTGTTTTCAGCTGGGAAAACAGGATGCATTGATCCATACATTCAAAGCCAGATTGACATTAACCAGGAGTGAGAGATCAAGATGAATACTTCTGTATGGAGTGCAGGCTGGCCAGAGCGGCTGCGGTCGATCATTGGGACACAGGGTGAGAACGATGTGTTTCAGTTCGTCATGCTGCGGAAAGGGGAATCGTTCGGAAAACTGCTGGGTACAATTCGAAAAACAGCGGAGGGTGATGCAGCCAAAGAAATCTGCCTGCAGCATCTCATTCAAACGTTTTACCTCGATGCGCACGCAGCAGGTCAATTGCGTGAAGCGGTTTGTGAATCTCTGGCCCGCAGTTTCTGCCAGCACATGTCTTCCGGCTGGAATACCGGGAAGAAAATTCGCGAGCGCCGCATCGATGTCCAATCCCGTTGGGAATTTCCGAGCGTCGTAACCCATCAGAACTGGGAATTTGAGGACTGGCAACAGTTCAGAACACAAGTCTGGAGTGATCTGGAAGAAATGAACCCGCCGGCAGACTGGTGCCCCGCGGATTATCAGGACCCCCTGCTGCAACTACTGTTCGAGAAACACTGGCCTATATCCTGATAGACAATTTCCTGTTCCAGCTACAATCCATTTGAAAACCAGTGCCGGCTCTGTCAAACTGGAAGGAACCGTTTCATACAGGGAACGCTGATTCTGTCCGATTGGTTCAAGAGGAGTCTGTGATGAAAAGTTGTCTGAGGTTGCGTTGCCTGACATTGTGTTGTCTGTTCTCCGCGGTATCAGCAGTTGCGGAAGAGCCACAACCGATCACAATAGACATCAAAGAATTCAGCGAACTGAAACCGGCTGAACAGAAAGCGTTGATCCTCAAAGCGTTTGCACGTCGACTGGAGCATGCAAAGAATCTCTATTATGAAGTCGACCTGACCGGGCTGATCTATGAAAACAAGAATGAACAGCCTGGAAAATTGCGTACAAAGACTCCCTTCAGAAGATGTCGACACTGGTTGCTCGAAGACTCATACCGGATCGACTCAGATATGTTTCGCCCTGATGAAGAAGAAGCAAATCAATGGGTTTCTGACAGTTATGACGCTCAACAGCGCATCACACGTGGAACAATTATTAATAAAACACACTCTTTTGGCAGGATTGATAGAGTACATGATCGCGTTATCAGTGACAATCATTATATCTACTGGTTACGCGGTGAATATCCTGACAAATCCGAATACCTGTTTCAGGATATGATTGATCGCAAAGCGAGTTTTGAAATCCGGGCACCCGTGGACAGTGGAAAAGTACAACTTACTGTAAAGTACCAGCCTTACTGGACTAACAAACCATATGGAAGCCGAAAAATGATTCTTGACCCGGAGCGGGGTTTTCTTCCCATCCGGGGTGAATCACGCTGGAGAGAATTCCCCGGCTTGGAGCGAAAGCCAAGCTATCGCATCGAGCGATTTACGGTATCCAAAAGCAAGCTTGTAGAAGATGTCTGGATGCCAGTAGAAATTCGGGAGGATACGATGACCTCATCTTTACCTCAAAGTATCTCTACCCTGGAAATAAAGATCACACGCATTGAACAAGGAAAAGTCAAACCCGCTGATTTAGTTGTTCCATTTTCAGATGGCATGATGATCGTTGACACAATCAAAGGTGTCTCTTATGTGTCCGACGATGCAGGAAAACCAACCGGTCCTGTCGAGCCATTGTATTATGGTCCCCCACCTGTGGCTCCCAAGAAAAAGTCTAACGAACCTCAATGAGAAATAGGCGAGTTCGTTTATTCCATTTGAAAACCAGTGCCGGCTCTGTCAGACTGGAAGGAACCGTTTCATATAGGGAGCGTTGTTTCTGGCCGTCTGTTATTTTGAGGAGCCTGTGATGCGAAGTTGTCTGAGGTTGTGGTCTCTGGTTTTGTGCTGTCTGTTGTTGTGGTCTGCTGTGCCGGTGGCTGCGGAAGAGCCAGAGCATATCGGGGCGCGGCGGGAGCTGTTTGTGGATGACTGGATGATTCACAGTCTGGACAACGCGCGGCAGGAACTGCATCATCCGCAACCCCAGGATATCGCGATTACCTATGACGGGCCCGCGGAAGGCAATACCAGCTATTACGTGCGCATCCTCAAAGATGGCGACAAGTATCGCATGTACTATCGCGGGTCGCATTATGACTGGGAACAACGCAAACGCGGACATGCCGAAGTGGTCTGCTACGCCGAGAGTGATGATGCGATTCACTGGACCAAACCAGACCTCGGGCTGTTCGAGTTCAACGGCTCGAAACAGAATAACATCGTCTGGTCGGGCATCGGTGCGCATAATTTCTCGCCGTTCGTGGATACGAACCCGGCCTGTAAAGCGGACGAAAAGTTCAAAGCCCTGGGTCGCGGCAAGGGCGGGCTCTACGCGTTCGCCTCACCTGACGGCATTCACTGGCAGTTGATGCACGACAAACCGGTGATCACCAAAGGAGCCTTCGATTCGCAGAACCTGGCGTTCTGGGACGAGCATCGCGGCCGCTATGTCGATTTTCATCGTGCGTTTTCGAATAAAGTGCGGGCCATCATGACGTGTACTTCGGATGATTTTCTCAAATGGACGCCGCCTACACTGATCGACATCAAAGATTCGCCGCCTCAACACCTTTATACGAACGCAACGATCGCCTACCCGCGGGCCCCGCATCTGTTTCTGGCGTTTCCCAAACGCTTCGTTCCCAGTCGAAAAGCGGCCTGGCATCCGGACCCGAAAAATAATCATCCCGGCGTCAGCGATGGCGTGCTGATGACGAGTCGCGACGGGAACACCTGGAAACGCTGGGACGAAGCCTTCCTGCGACCGGGACAGAACCAGGAACGCTGGTGGCAGCGAAACAATCACATCGCCTGGGGCATCACCACCACACCCAGCCCGCTGCCCGGCCATGTGCCCGAACTTTCATTGTATGCAATTGAGAACTACTACGTCGGGCCCTGCCGATTAAGGCGGTTTACACTCAGGCAGGACGGTTTTGTTTCGATCAATGCCCCGTATACCGGCGGTGAAATGACGACACGGTTGATTACGTTCGACAAGTCCCAAGGGGATACGCCGGTCGAACTGGAACTCAACCTCGCGACCTCCGCAGCGGGCAGCGTGCAGTATGAACTGCTGGATGAAAGTGGAACGCCGATTCCCGGCTTCACATTGAAAGAGAGCGAAGAATTTTACGGCGACGAACTGGCACACACGGCGACCTGGAAAGGCAAAAGCGATCTGAGCCAACTGGCGGGGAAACCGGTGCGGGTCCGTTTTGTACTGAAAGACGCCGACCTGTATTCGCTGCGGTTTCGCAATGAATGAGCGGCTGGCTGTTACGATTCGTCAGTCAGTTGAAATATCTCCTCAACGGGGACATCAAATGTTCTGGCGATCCGTAACGCGAGAGCCAGCGAAGGCGAGTACTTTCCCGATTCGAGTGCGATGATCGTCTGCCGGGTGACGCCGACATGACTTGCCAGCATCTGTTGCGTCATCTCGTCGTGTTCAAAGCGAAAGCGACGGATCTGATTGGTAAGCTCGGCACGTTCTCGGGCGGCCATCTGTTATCCTCGCGCGTTCTGAATCAAAGTTGCCAGTGAGGTCACTCCCACAAATAACACCATCGCATAGAAGACGCTCAACTGTACGACGATGACGGGGATGTTTCCTTCCTGCCCATAGACGAGTGGGGAGAGTAGAGCGGCGACCAGAACAAATACGAGCCAGAACGCGGTATAACCCAGTAGCGTGGCACGTCGTTGTATCAGAATATCCCGCTCATCCGTGACCACTTCGCTGGCGCTCTTGCGATAGAATACAGGACCCAAACCAAGCAACCCCGCCAGTCCCAGTGCCCCATTTGCTGACCAGCCCAGAAATGGATACAGGCAGGCAACCAATAACAAAGTTCCCCCAATGACTGCGATATTGAACCAGGCATGTTTTTGCGTCGCGGACATCGTAAAGCCTCCGTTGAAAAAAGATCTTTTACATTCACTGACCACACATACAATGTAATGCTTGCATTACTACATGTAAAGTTTATTTTACTTATTATCAGCAATTTAAGGTAATATTTCAAATCCATCTCGATTCCGGCAGTTGGTGTCACAGACGGTGGTCTGCATGGGAACAGCGGAAGATGAGCAGAGCAGATTGTTTTCTGAAGCCACGCACATAGAATGAAAATCAGGGCATTCCTCTAGAATTGGGAGAAACTGTGCGAATCGGAATTCTGTCAGACTCACACAATCACCGGGAACGGACAGAACGAGCTGTGGACCTGTTGCGTGAGGCAGGTGCCCAGGCGCTGTTTCACTGTGGCGATCTGGCGAGTGAAGAAATCGTTGCGACTTGTGCGGTGCTCCCCTTTTATTTTTCGCTGGGGAACCATGATGCTGACATGGTGCGCATTCTGGAACGGGCGGCGGACCAGCATGGTGCGCACTGCCTGGGCTGGGGTGGGGAAGTGACGCTGGCCGGGAAACGGATTGCCGTCGTGCATGGTCATATTAGCCGTGATCTGAAGCCGCTGCTGGAAGCAGAGCCGGACTACCTGCTGACCGGGCATTCGCATCAGAGTCATGATTTTCGTGCAGGAGCCACCCGCCGCATCAATCCGGGGGCACTCTTCCGGGCGAAGGTATTTACCGTCGCGATACTCGATCTGGCAACCGATGAACTGGAACTGCGGGAGGTGGCAAGATGACGTTGCCACGATTTCAGCTGCGCTATAATCGTTCCGGTCTGGGTTGTCTCCTGATGTTCTTCGGCGCGCCGCTGCTCTTGATTGTGTTCTGGCTGTATGTGCCGAAAGGCTGGCTTCTGCGCTGGGAGCTGGAACTCCAGTTGCGTCGTTTTGCCCGCACCACGATTCAGATGTCCGACCCGTCAGTGATCCCGGTGCTGCAGGAGTATCTGCAGCACGAGGACCCGCAAATCAGAACCATCACGGTTTTCGTAGCGGGTGATTTTTTCGACTATCATCAAAATGAAAGTCAGCCTCTGGTCGCAACACTCTGTCAAATGGCGGAACAGGATCAAAATAACTCGGTGCGGGCATATGCGCTGGTGACATTGCGCAAAGTCCATTTTTCTTCACCCGAAATCGATCAGACCATCTTGAAATTACTTGATGACCCGCAGCAGACGATATGGCCTGCCGCCGAGGAACTGCTGCTGACTCGCATCACCCGGGAACTGGAGATGTCTGCGGAACTGTGCCGGACCCGTGATCGGTTAATGCCCTACCTGGAAGACGGTGATCCGAAACACAGTTCCACAAAAAGACTCAAAGCGTTTCTGGAACGATGTGAAAAGAGCGAACAGAAATAAAATCACGGCTATTAACAAATCCGCTGTCTCACCTGCGAGGCACACCCAGGCAGATGCGAAAGCCGTCGCGGGAATCGGAGTAGGCCGGGCCCTGTAACCCTAGGCGGACGGCGCAGCGGGCATTGCCGGGGACGTCGAAGTAGTTGCCGCCCCGACAGACGGGACGCGGGTTCTGTTCGACGACATACAGTTCTTCGTGTCCCCCTTTGGGATCGAAGTCGTCGAGGACGATCTCCCAGACGCCGCCACACATGTCGGCCAGTCCGAAACCGTTGCGACCTTTTTCGCCGTACTGATCGACGGGGGAGACGAAGGCAAAGCCATCGCTCCAGGGCGCATTCGCCAGTGGCCAGATTTTGTTGCGGCCGGGCAGAAAGTCGACGGCGGAAATATTCAAGCGGCCTTCGCCGTCGCGGAGATCGTTGCCCCACCAGAAGTAGTGGCTCTCTTTGCTGCCTCCCCGACACGCGTAAGCCCATTCGGCTTCGGTGGGCAGACGGTATTCCAGTCCGTCCGGCAGCCGTCCCGCTTTGCGTTCGCGTTCCGTGAGCCATTTACAGAAGGCGCGGCCGTCATTCCAACTGACACAGACCACGGGATACGAGTTCCGCAGCGGGAAACCAAAATTCGGATCGCGCCAGCTTTTGCCTTTCATGGAGATCCAGGGATGCGGGGGTGCTTTGGCGGTGATCTTCCATTCGGGATCGAAGACCTGCGTCTCGCCGTCGGGTTGCTCGGCGTCGGTGACGTAGCCGCTCTCCTCGATGAAACGTTTGAACTGCCCCACGCTGACTTCGGTACGGCCCATCCAGAAACCGTCTTTGACCTGCATCGGTCGCGGCTGTTCGCCTTCATACGATTCCCGTTCGGTACCCGGCGTCGCACCCCCTTCAATGCCGGTCGCCCAGGCTTTTTCTTCGGGTGTACTACCCATCATGAATTTGCCCGGCGGAATATACAGGACTTCCAGAGAAACATCGCCGCCCAGATCAATCTGTTTCGCGGTCCCCTGCTGCGGCGGATCTGAGGCATGAGACGGGTTGCTGATTTCCCATGTAAGAACAAGAGACAGACAACAGAGCAGCAAACGACAGACGCGGGAGATTCTCATCGGGTGGGTTCCTTGTTAAAGTATCTTTTGCTGGCAGGACGTCTCAGGCAGGAGTCATCTCTGAAGCAGTTCACGCTCGAAGACAGAGGCATTCCTGAATCCACAATTAAAGGAAGTTAAGAAAATCGTACCAGACGGAAACAGCGTGTCAACAGGCGAGTTGAAATGTCTGGGTTTATTGAAGCGAAAGCCTTTCGAATTTTAACAACTCACCCAGGAGAATGTGTTTTGAACCGATTTACGATATTAACATGCAGTGTTATTTTCTGTTGTAGCTGTAGCGATGCAGAACAGGCTGAACCCGCACCCTCCCTGGAGAAACCAGAGGCTTCCGCAATAGAATCGGTGTCCTCCCCAGCGGTCATTGATCCACATGATTTAATTGTGCCGGGAACGCTCACCGTTGATGTGATGGGGTTGGCTGTGCCGAAAAGAGCGGAAGAAATTGGACGGAAATTCAAACAGGCACTCGCCAAAAATCCTGACTGGTTTCTGGAACACAGTAAAAACAAAAAACCCGGCGAACCACTGCCTCACGATGAGCGGATGGGGATTTCAAAAGAAGAATACGAAGAATTTCTCAAACTTTCTCAGAAAACGACGATGCGGAAAATGAAGGAAGCACCCCTGATCATCACGCAGAAAGAGGAAGATGTTTTTGAGTTGGATGGCGGAACAGAACTGTCCGACTTCACCGGTATCGTGATTGACTTGAAACAGGATCAGGTTCAAAGCCCGTTTGGTACCCTGACAGAACGCTCGATCATCAATGCGCCGGAAAGCACCGCACTCGGCGCCTGGAACGGCGTCCAATGGAAAGGGAACCTGACTGAAGCTGATGGCGTTACGGGATCAGTCGCCAAGTTGGCCATGGGTAAAATCAAAAAATCGGGGCGGTGTGTGATCTACTACGATGTCAGAAAAATCACTCCGGGAGAGAAAACCCACATTTCACATATCCTGAACTATGATGCACCGCAGAAATAATGCTGTCAGAAACGCGGGAACAAGAGGCGGGTCTGAGTAATGTCGTTTGACGGTTCCCGGTTTGCCTCATATAGTCGAAGGTGTAACGTGAGCATACTGTTTCACTGCTACTGGATTCTACTTCCTGCCGAGTGACGATTATGAAATACTTTCTTGCTGTTTTGACCTGTGTTCTTGCTGTCAGTCTTACAAGTTCCGTGAACGCAGATTTGAATCTGTATGTCAAAGCCAATGCGACTGATGGGAATGGAAGCAAAACGAAACCCTTTTCGTCGATTCTGGACGCGCGGGATCAGATTCGCAAAGCGCGGCAAAACGGGAAGTTAAAACCGGAAGACAAGGTGACGGTGCATATTGAGCCGGGCGTGTATTCTTTGCGCATGTCGCTGATGTTTGATAAAAATGATAGCGGCACGAAAGAGAATCCCGTGGTTTATCGGGCGACGAAACCGGGGAGCGTGCGAATTCAGGGAGGTCAAACTCTGGATGCCGGCGCATTTCAGCCTGTCACGGATACGGCAATCCTGAAACGGCTGCCTGAAGAAGTCCGCAACAAAGTCCTGGTCTGTGATCTGTCGACGGTGGTCAAGGAACCTTTTGCCGAGTTCAAAGCCTCTTATCGGGGCGTGCCTGTCGGGCCGTGGCTGTATGTGAATCATCGACCGATGACACTCGCCCGCTGGCCGAACGCAGATGCTGCAGATGAGGGCTGGGCTTCGTTTACGAAAGTCATCGATAAAGGGCTGCCCGACCCCAAAGCGAAAGATCCGGCGAAGCAGAAATCGCATCCCGGTGCGTTTGTGTTTGATGATCTGCGCCCTGCCCGCTGGAAGCTGGATGAGGGTGTGTGGCTACTGGGGTACTGGACGCACGACTGGAGTGACGAAGTCATTCGCATCGCCGACTACGATCCGCAGCAGAAAATCATCAGGCTGGCGGCGCCACACAGTTACGGCATCATGGGGGGCACCTGGGGTGCAAAAGCACGCCGGTTCTTCGCGCTGAACGTGCTGGAAGAACTCGACGCGCCGGGGGAATGGTATCTGGATCGTGTGAACAAGCAGCTGTATCTGTACCCGCAGGGAAAGCTGGACTACGCTGAGATTGTGCTGGCGACGTTAACACAACCTCTGATGCAGGTGCGGGGCACAAAACACATCCGGTTCGAAAATCTGAATTTTGAATATGGTCATTCGGAAGGGGTCTCGCTGAAAAATGCCGAGGGCGTTGAACTGGCGGGCTGCGTCGTGGCGAACCTGGCGAGCGGCGGCATCTCGGTGTCGGGCACACAGAATACGATTCGCAGTTGTGATCTGTATCACCTGGGAACGCGGGGCATCACACTGAATGGCGGCGATCGGAAACAACTGAAACGGGCCGGGAACCGGGCGATTAATAATCACATTCACGATTATGGTCTGTTTCAGCGGACGTATGCTCCGGGCATCTACGCGGGGGGTTGCGGACAGATTGTGCAGAACAACTGTATTCACGACGCGCCACATAATGCGATTCTGTATGGCGGGAATGAAAATCTGTTTGAGCGTAATGAGATCTACCGCGTGGTGATGGAGACCGGCGATTCGGGTGCGTTCTATACCGGTCGTGACTGGACGACCCAGGGAAACATATTGCGTCACAATCTCATCCACAACCTGGGAGGCGGGGATGCAGAGCATGTGAATACGATGGGCGTCTACCTGGATGACTGCGACAGCGGCGACACGATCGAAGGGAACGTCTTCTATCGTACGGGGCGGGCCATCATGATCGGGGGCGGACGCGATAACCCGATTCTCAATAACCTGGTGATCGACTGCCCGATCGGACTGCACGTCGATTCGCGGGGCATGACCTGGAAGCAGTGGAATGATCCCAAATCGTCAGGCTGGAATCTGGAAGAGAAGGCCGAAGCCATGAACTACAAACAGCCGCCGTGGAGCACAGAGTATCCGCGTCTGGCGAAGATCATGGCCGACTCGCCGCGGGAGCCTTTGTATAACCCGATCCGACGGAACGTGTTTGTAGACTGCAGCAAAGAGGTCTGTCACATGGATGGCAATGTGAAGAAGCTGCTCGACAAATTCGAAATCGAACACAATCTCGCCGTGAATACAACAGGCGCGAAAAACGGCATTGCGATGACGAAAGACCTGAAAGGTTTCACCAATTTGAGTGGTTCTCAAAGCAAACCCATTCCACTGGGCATGTCTGTTGACATTAGTGGACAGCTGAAATTGCAGCAGGACCCAAGTCTGCTGAAAGCAAAGGCGTCGTTTGAAGCGATTCCCTTCGATAAGATTGGCCTGTATCGCGATGAATATCGGAAAGAATTACCGAAGCGAGATCCTCATTCCTATTAAACCGTTCAAACCCTGTTTTCTTATTCACTTGAGTTCACTAAAATCGATGCTGATTTCGTGAACGACCCAGGCAGGCTCTCTGGTAGAATGAGGCACTACGTGGCTACGGATGAACTTGCTGTACTTTCGCTGACGATTGCAGACGCCGCGGATTCGCTGGGTGTTTCGACAGCATCGGTGCGAAACTGGATCAAGGCTGGTTATCTGGTCTCGACCGAGCGAGGGAGTATCACGCGCGATTCATTCCATGAGTTCATTGAACATGTCGCCGGCCAGGAGAAGCTGGTTGCCCGTGCCAATAAATCACAGAAGGACAGCCACGACCACGGTGCGCTTTCCCTCCGGTATCGACAGATTTTGTCAGAGAAGGAATTTGACGGCGATCAGATCGGCGATCAGTATCAGGCATCCCTGTCGAACACGTATCGCAATCAGGAAGGCATTTATTATACACAGGACTGGATTATCGAACGTTTCTTCGCGCATCTGCCTGAAGACCGGGAGGGGTTGACGTTTTGTGATCCCTGTTGCGGTTCCGGCAACTTTATTCTCGCAGCGCTCGAACAGGGTTTTACAGCGGAAAATATTTTTGGTTTTGACATCGATCCGGTGGCGGTTGCGATCACCAGGCGTCGTCTGTTTGAACGGACCGGCTTTGATTCACCAAATATTCAGTGTGCTGATTTTCTGGAAACCAGTCTGCAGGCCGGACAACCTCCGTTTGATGTCATTTTCACGAATCCTCCCTGGGGCAAGAAGCTGAATAAAGCGCAGAAGCAGTCGTATGCCGTTCCATTCGCTGCGGGAAACAGTCGCGATACCTGTTCGCTGTTTTTTCATGCGGCGCTGTCGCGGTTACAGCCGACAGGTTATCTGGGTTTCCTGCTGCCCGATGCGTTCTTTAATGTCGCTGCGTTTACCGATGTGCGTGATCGGGCATTGGCGCTGGATATCAAAGCGCTGATGGATTTTGGCAAACCGTTTCCCGGTCTGGTGACCAAGGCGAAAGGGATTGTCCTGCAGAACCAGGCGAACCGGAATGAACCGATCTGCTGCGAAGGTTTGACGGAAACCACAGTCCGTACGCCGAGTTCGTTTCAACAGAATCCGAAATCGATTCTGAATTTCTCCTGTGCACCGGAAGAAGCAGCGACGATCGCGCATCTGTATGCACTGGATCATCTGAAACTGTCTAATCACGCGCGGTTTGGACTGGGAATCGTCACCGGGAATAATAAAAAGTACTGTGTCGCGTCACCTCAAGCCGGTTATCTGCCCGTGTATAAAGGCGCCGATCTGCAGCCGGGGTCTCTGCGGGAACCCTCCACGTATCTTCCTGCGGACTTCTCACTCTATCATCAGGTGGCGCCCCGGGAACTGTATCAGGCACCGGAAAAACTGATCTATCGCTTTATCTCGTCGCGTCTGGTTTTTCATTATGACACAGCGCAGTCTTATTTTCTGAACAGTGTGAATATGCTGGTAACGGAACCGGAATTTCCGATCACCGGCCAGCAACTATGCCAGATCTTGAACAGCCGCGTGATGAACTGGCTGTTTCAATCCATCTTCGAGACGCATAAAGTTCTTCGCGCCGATCTGGGTGCGTTACCGATTCACACGCGGTATTTTGAACGGTATGATGAGTTTGACGAAGCCCGTTATTTGAATTTTCTGGGCATTGAAGAGATCGAGTCTGGCGGGTACTGCATCAAAAAGAGTGGAGAGTCAGCGTGATGAAAACCGAACTGCTGCATGCGAATTTTGGCTGGTTACACGCACCTCCGTTTCCGCCGGCCTGCTGTCACTGTCTGATCATACGCAGCGAAGCCGGGCTGATGCTGGTTGACACGGGGATCGGCATGCAGGATATCGCGTCGCCGGAAGAGCGGGTCGGTACAGAAGCGATGCAGGCCGCCGGCTTTCAGTTTATTGAATCGGTAACCGCGCTCGCACAGATTCAGGAGCTGGGTTATACCGCCGCGGATGTGACCGACATCATTCTCACGCACGGCGATCCCGATCATGTGGGAGGTCTCGCTGATTTTCCGGACGCGCGCGTGCATCTGTCTGCAGAAGAGAAACTGCAGCTGGAAACCGACGATCCCCGCTATCGCAGCGCGCAGTTTTCGCATCGCCCGCAATGGGTGACTTACGACATCAACGACGCCGACTGGTTCGGAATGCCGTCCCGCTGCGTCGATACTGCCGTGAACATCGATGTGCGGCTGATTCCCCTGTTCGGTCATACCGGCGGCCACTGCGGCGTGGCGGTAGAGACGGAGGGGGACTGGTTCCTGCATGTGGGGGACGCCTATTATCTGCGGGGAGAACTGACTGACCCGCGGCATCCGATTGGCGAGCTGGCTGCGTTTCGCGCGACCGATAATGCAGAACGACTCACATCACTGGCGCGGCTCAAAACGTGCATCGACGCGCACGGCGATGCTTTCGCATACTGCGGCTATCACGATACGAGTGAGCTGCCCGCTTCCGTGCCTGCGTTCGAAGAGATTTGCTGATTTGAAAAATCCCTGTTGACATACCTACAATGCGTAGGTATTAATTACCTACATAACGTAGGCACAACGCAGACAGGAGTTTGACATGGCGAAAGCAGATACCACGCCGCTGACGGAAATTCAGCGCGAGATGATGGAAATCGTGTGGCAACGCGAAGAAGTGACGGTGAGCGAAGTGCGGGAAGCATTGTCGACCCATCGTCCCCTGGCCCGCAACACGGTGCAGACAATGCTCGTGCGGTTGGAGGAAAAGGGCTGGCTTAAACACCGCGAACAGGGTCGGACGTTCGTCTATTCAGCGAATCGCCCCCGTACGCTCTCGCTGGGCGCCAAAGTTTCTCAGATGGTGGATCGTCTGTTTGCCGGTTCTCCCGAAGAAATGGTGACCGCGCTATTGGAATACCGGGGCCTGTCTGCCGACGAAGCCGAACGCATCCGTGCGATGATTGAAGCTGCGGAAACAGAGCCAAAGCAAAAACCCAAACGACAGAGGTAAGCTCGATGAACGCGTTTGATTTCTGGAAACCCGGTGATCTGCTCCTGCTGGGGAGCGTGAATGTACTGCTGCAGGTCACGTTTGTGACGGCCCTGTTTCTGGTACTGGCTGCCTTTCTGCGCCGCAACCCGACTGTTCGCTACGGTCTGTTGTGTACGGCACTCATCCTGATCATGCTGAGTCCGGTGATCACACTGGTCATACAGTCTTCCGGAAACAGCCTGTTGACCTTTTCGCTCGAAACAGAGGATGCAGCGAGCCGCCCGAGCTCCGAAGTCAGATATGTTCCTGTCGAAGTCGATGCACTGCCTTTGATGTCCTCCGCCGGGAATCGAGAACGACAACACTTTGCCCGGTCTGCATTGCCTGATCCGACAGAACCGGGGATGCTCAAACGGAAACTGCATTCCGGCTCGGTGCTGGAATTATCAAGGGGACCGAAACAATATACACTCGTCGCGAGTGAGGTTCCCACAACAGAAACAGGGGCGGTTCAGACATTCCGCCTTACATTGCAAATCTTTCTGTTTGTCTGGATTGCGGGTACTGTGATCGCGCTGATCAGACAGCTCACGGGCTGGTACCAACTCACCATCATTTTACGTACTGCGAAAGCCAACCGTCATTCTTCTCTGGCAGAGTCCTTTGCAGAAGCGGGGCGACTGTTTCCACAAAAAAGACTGCCGGAACTGGTTTTATCAGTGCATGTCTCAGGGCCTGTTTCCGCCGGTCTGTTCAGGCCGCGCGTCATTTTCCCGGAACAGCTTGCGAGCCAGATTGCTCCCGAGGCATTGCGGGATATTTTCATTCACGAAATCGCGCACAGTGTCCGCCGCGATCAGGTGATTCTGCTGATTCAAAACCTGGTGTCAGCACTGTTCTGGTTGCATCCGCTTGTAAAAATCTTGAACCGACAACTGGCACAGGCACGGGAAGAAGTCTGCGATAATTACGTGCTGGAGGAAACGGACGCAAAATCGTACAGTCAGAACTTGTTGACATTTGCCAGCCTGATTCAGAACGAACGGCTGTTACCAGGTGCGATTGGTCTGTTTACCTCGCGCTGGAAGCTTGAACATCGAATCGCGGGTCTGCTGGACCGGAAGCGAAGTCGTTTAACCAGGCTCACGAGAAAGAAGCTGCTGTGTCTGCTCGCGCTCTCATTCTGTATGACTGTCGGTATCGCGGCGGGAACCTTCACGTCGGCAGTTGCACAAACCGAGGATTCTAAAAAGGCCGAACCTGTAGAGAAAGGCATTACGGTGCGTGGCACGATCACCACCCACGAAGGCAAACCGGCGGCAGGGGCACACGTCGAAGTCATCGGGTTGAAACCTGTGGATGAGACAAAACCCGATCGAAAAATGCTGGCAGAAGGAGTGGCAGACCAGTCAGGTCACTACGAACTGACGCTGACAATGGATGAGCCGAAATCGTACAGTCAGATGAGACTCCACGTCAGGACCGAGCACTCCGGATTGTTCTCGCGGGCCAAAAAATGGCAAGGTGATCTCATGACGGTCGATTTGAAACTTCCAGTACCATTAAACGGCATCATCCAGTTCGTCGATGCGGAAGGACGGTCTGCGAAAAATTTATCGCTGGAAACGCAACTGCTCAACTTTAAAATCTCGGCGACTCCCAGCGCCGCCATTCAACCGTTACAGACTGCAGATAAGCCAGTCAAACGCCCTCAGAAAATAATGAACGTGGGTCCTGATTCCATGCTGCACTTCAGTCCCTGCAAAACTGATGACCAGGGCAAACTGTTGCTGAACATGTTTGATCTGCGAAGAGGCGTCACCCTGAAAATTACCGGCTCGGAACAATTCGCACCGCAATGGGTGATCATCAATTCGGGTCAACCGGAAGAACGCAGCAAACACGACGGAACGTATCGTGACATTATCCGAAATATCAAGCCGGGAGAGACGTTGACGATTCCTCTCGCACCGGCACAATGGTTTTCAGGTCGTGTTCTGCTGGGTGATACAGGGAAGCCGGCAGCTAACACGCGAATCAAAATTTGGGCCAGCCAGCAGGAAAAGCATGGGTCGATGGTTTCGATTGAAGGCAAGACCGACGCTGCGGGAAATTTTCGTTTGAACCCCCGACCAGGGGTCCGGTTCGGAATCATCGCCTATCCGCCACAAGGCACTCCCTATCTTACACGGGAAGTGAAAGACCTGCGCTGGACTCCTGAAACTTCGAAAAAGATTGAGATTAAACTCGACAAGGTCGTGCTGGCAGAAGGCTTTGTCCGCGATGCAAAGACCGGCCAGCCGTTAGAGGGGGCAGCGGTCCAGTACTACCCGGAGAGCGGCAATAACAAGCGGGATCGGGAAGACATCATTGCCGGCTGGCAAAGCATTCAGAAAACGGACAAAGCAGGCAAGTTTCAGATTCCCGTTTTGCCGGGGCCGGGAACCCTGCTCGTACATGCTGCTGATCGAAAGTATATTCTGCAGGAACAGGGGACGAGAGAATTACACGAGAGAAAGCCAGGGGGCGCGCGGATTTATGCACACGCCTTTCAGCGGATCCATCCCGTGACGGGAAAAGCCTTAGAGCCCTTGCAGATTGATTTGCAACCCGGAGCTACGGTCGCTGGTACACTGATCGATCCATCCGGTAAACCCGTGCCGCATGCGCTGGTACTTTCGCGTCTGAAGGTCTCATCCACTTCGCCCGACTGGTGGCGCGGTGATTCGGACAAAGCGAAGAACGGGACATTCGAATTGAAGGGGCTACGCGAGGGCGAAGAATACCCGGTCTATTTTCTCGACCCAGAGCATCGGCTGGGCGCTGCAGCGCTCATCAGTACGAAGAATCTGGCTCCTCGGATTGTGCTGAAACCGTGTGGCGCTGCCACCGCAAGATACGTGGATCAAAAAGGAAAACCGATTGCTGATGAGATGCTGGGGGGATTGCGACTGGTCGTCACGCCGGGCAAACCTCAATATGATCTGCAGGCGGTTCGACGGGGAGAAAAACTGGCTGACGAAGCGTTCGTCGCTAATATTGACCGCTTGAATTATCAATCACCGACCACATCCACCACCAATGCGCAGGGAAAACTGTTTTTTCCTGCGCTGATTCCTGGTGCCCCTTACCGACACGTGGAGATTGTCGACGGGCATCCTGAAATCACGCACGAGTTTATACTGCAACCTGGTGAGCAGAAAGACCTGGGTGAGATCGAAATCCAACTCAATGAGTGACTGCGGCCCACTTTGATTTAGTGCTTGTAAATCTTGTGCCGTGGACGATCGGAGAGGATTTCTTCTTTGCCCCAGTTGGTGACAGCGCGGAAGGCATCACTCTGGATGAAGTCTTTGAAGGCCTGCTCGTCCGACCATTCGCTGGTGATCATGTACGAGGCATCGTCGGCAACATCTTTCCACAGGTGAGAATTGTCGTGCCCTTCCGCTTCATTCAAAGCAGCAAGCACGCTGGCGAATTTTTCTTCAAATGATTCCTGTTTCCCTGCGATAACGTGATAATTCATGCCAACGGTGATCATGGATCAATCTGCTCCTGAATGGATTCTGGTGTTCATAAAGATTTCGCTCATCTTAGTACACAATCGTCCGGTTCACAATCAACATGAATCGAGTACCTGTTCAGCCCCGCTGAGAAATTTGTGCTTGACTTAATTACTTCTATTCTGAAAGCGATTCCCATTTTTTAATGCTTTTACCGGGAAATACCGTTATATAATGACCATTGCGGGCTTGAGTTCACATGATCTTTTCCAAAGGAGAGACTCGGTCCGGATTTCCTGAAATATCTGCAGCTGCAGATACTCATCTAAGCCGGAATCTTTTATATGGACCAACATGGTACAGACTGGTATGCAGCGGCATTGCAGAACCTGACTGACACATTAATTGTAGCCAGTCTTCAAAAGCAGGTCATGCTCTTGAACTCCGCCGCCGAACAGCTGACAGGCTGGAAACAGAGTGACGCACAGGGCAAAGCTGTTTCTGAGATCCTGGAGTTTTCCTGTAAGTCTCAGACGCTTGATCACAGCCTTCTGCTGGAACCGGTCTTCCAGTCTGGCCTGTCAGTGAATATCCCGGACAGGACTTTTCTGAAAGAAAGCCATGCTGCAGAGCATTTAGTTACGGGACGGATCTTACCGGTAAGGGAGGAAAACGGGAACATCATCGGAGCCCTGTATCAGCTGCATACAAAATCTGTTGAGCAGAGTTCTCATCCCAAACTCGGGATCAGTGAGCATGTGTTACACACCTTCATTGAAAACGCTCCCATCGCGATCGCCTTATTCGATCAGCAACTCCGTTATCTGGCGACGAGCCAGCGCTGGTTGCAGGATTACGGTCTGGACGGTGAGATCCTGCTCGGTCGTTCGCATTATGAAGTCTTCCCTGAAATCCCGGAGCACTGGAAAACCGCGCATCAGCGGGCATTGGCTGGTTCTGTTTTACGTAACGAAGAATGTTTCATTCGCGCGGATGGTTCACTGCAGTGGCTGCGCTGGGTGATCCAGCCCTGGCATGAATCGCCGGGTACCATTGGCGGCATCGTGATGCTGACTGAAGATATCACTGAGCGAAAATTACTGGAAGAAGAAAACCGGAAACTGCTGGAACAGTTCGCTGCATCTCAGAAAATGGAATCGGTTGGCAGACTGGCCGGTGGTGTGGCCCATGATTTCAATAATATGCTGAATGTCATTTTAGGCCATGTCGGCCTGGGGCTGCTGGACATTGATGCGAAACATCCCCTGTACGACCATCTCGTGGAAATTCGCAGTGCCGCCGAACGTTCTGCGGAACTGACGGAACAATTACTGGCCTTTGCCAGTCGCCAGGTGATTGAGCCCAGACTGCTTGATCTGAATGAGACGATCGAAGACATGATCAAGATGTTGCGCCGGCTGATTGGTGAGGGAATCGAATTTGTCTGGTTGCCGGGTGCTTCCCTGGGACTGGTCAAAATGGATCCCTCGCAAATCGATCAGATCCTGGCCAACCTGTGCGTGAATGCCAGTGACGCAATCTCCGGCATCGGGAAAATCACGCTGGAGACACGTAACATTGAATTTGATGAAGCGTTCTGCCGGGAGCATCCGGGTTATCTTCCCGGCAAGTATGTGCAACTGGCGGTCAGCGATAGTGGTAGTGGCATCGACCAGGAGACCTTGAAGAATATTTTCGAACCTTTTTTTACTACCAAAAGAGCGGGAAAAGGAACTGGCCTGGGACTGGCAACCATTTATGGGATTGTGAAACAGAACAAAGGTTTGATTCAGGTCAGCAGTGAAGTCGGAAGTGGTTCGCGATTTGAAATCTCTCTGCCTCGGCAGGCCGCGGGGGAGAAAACAAAAGTCATTAAGGAAACATTTGAAACACCTCCGGGCCAAAACGAAGTCATCCTGCTGATCGATGATGAAGCGATGCTGGCGCGCACCACTCGAGATATTCTGGCATCGCTGGGTTACCAGGTTTTGACGGCGACCAACCCTCGCGAAGCGATACAGGCTGCACAGGATTTTCAGGGAACGATTGATCTGTTGATCTCAGATGTGGTCATGCCGGAAATGAACGGGAAAGATTTGTTTAACACTCTGAAGAGCATTCGTCCCGAACTGAAAGTCTTATACATCTCCGGCTATACGGTGAATATCATCGCCGATCATGGTGTACTCAAAGACGGGATCATCTTTCTGCAAAAGCCATTCAGCCGTCATCAGCTGGCCGTCAAAGTGCGACAGGTAATTGAACAGAATAAATCCAGCGACTCCGCCTGACAAACTGAGTATTCTCTACTGCAGATTTACTCATTCCTCTGCTGATCCGGCTTGCTCTGCTGCAGTAACTTCAGGACGTCCGTCCTTGAGCTGATAACTTAACGGTTTACCCGTCTGTGGATCGACGGGAATTTCGGAGAAATACGCGGGAACGAGCTCCTGCAGTCTTTTCGGAAACCGACCGTGCTCCCGGCGATACATTTGGGCTGCCAGAATCGTCAATGCTGCCGCACGCTGGGTTATCGAATCCTTGTGTAAATTCATGAAAGTGTAGGACTCGAATGGAGACATCAACAATAAGGCAGGGAGATATTTGAGCCGCAACTCAGGGGAATCCATCAGGCGATGATACTCTTTATTGTAAGCATCTTCTGCCTCTGGCGTTGCATTGGTAATCGCCTCACTCAAAAGCTCGTTTAAATACAGCAGCTCACGACGCATCTCTTTGCGATCTGCAATCTGCATCGCCAGGAAACCTGACTGGACCTGAAACGGGATCCAACTGTTTCGCTCTGGTTCTTTTGGATCCTGCCTGACCAGAGACGGAATCGTGGAGAGCAACAGATTACGATCATGAATGGAACCCTCTGCCAGTGTCTGCAAACTCTGGAAGCCATGTATCGTAAATCGGCCTTGATCATTACCATCGTCTGTGTAGGCATGCTGTAGCAGATTCTGAACATCCTGTTCTCGGGTTTCACTGATATTGAGTGGTGGCATCGGCATTTGTTGCACTTTTTGAAAGAGAACCTTCAACTGTCGATTATTAAACAGATCTGGATATGTCTCTACGATCTCTGCTGCCAGTTGTGCGCTACGACCTGCCTCTCCATTTGCAGTACTCTGGATGATGGCCCAGGGGCCCGACTGACGGTAATGTTTAACCACATTGATACGCGCCAGCAACAGTTGCAGACAGCGTTCCGCATTCCCCTCTTCCGCTGCCAGATGAATGCCGCCGGTCAACAGGGAGAAGACGTTACTTCTCAGTGCATCAGCTTGCGGCAGATAAATGTTGAAGTCTGTATTACCAGCCGGATTCGCTTCGTATGGTCTGTTTAAGTCCCGATATTCATTGAGATCATTGGCCTGGGGTCGATTGATAAATCCGAGTGCGGGGCGGCTGGCTGCTTGAAGATACATATCGATCTGCTCAGAATGTGATTTCAGATACTTTTTCATATCAGGCCAGTTTTTGCCGGCAGGTCCATCAGTCATCCCGGCAAGATCGAGTTTTGCCGAGTTGATGCGGTCCACTTTTGTCAACATTGAGAGCCCCTGCAGGTAGAGAGGCCAGGCGCGCTCCTCCCTGGGAATCGTGCGGCTCTGCTCATCCAGTTGCTGAACCATATCAAACTTGATTGTGGGTCGTGCGACCATTAATCGAACGGTCACTACGGACCAGGGAACCAGAATGAGGATCAACAGTATTCCCAGTGCCTGCGTGGCGTGACGGCGGGCGCGCCAGCGGAACGGGCGATTCCGCAGACGCGCGCGGCGGATGAGCTTCGCGGCGGTTTTGGGGGAACCGAACGATTCGATCAGCGCTGTTTCACTTTCTCCCTTCTCGATTCCGTCGGCAAAGTGAGCACAAAGTTCCCTGGCCACATCCCGTTTTTCCGCAGGCCAGAGCCGGGATTTCTGTACGACATCCAGCACAACCGCCATTAAGGGTTCGGACAGCTGATAATCCAGCAGTTCTCCCAGCGATTGTGTTTCGTAAACCAGACCGCTTAAAGCAGCAGCGTCACCACATTGGGTGACAATCTCTTCAGGCGTGCGCCCGCCGTCCAGCTGCCACTGCAGAGTCTGACAGACGCGGTTCAGCATCTGGCGGGCAGCGCGTGCTTTCACATGCTGATTGACGACAATCCGTTCGACGGTGGGCCATAAATGAGCGGGCAACGGGGCGTTTAATATCCAGTCGGTCCTGCGTGTCGCACGGATCAAAGCGGCGATGCTTTCCGGTTCACTCAGCTGCTCTACCAGTTGAGGTGCCGCACAACCTTCGCGTAACAGACTACTGCAGGACTTCGCCAGACGGATCGCAACGGTCCAGCGCAGGCGACCGTCCAGACGATCTGCAATTTCCCGGATTGCCTCGACCAGACTTTCAGGCAGGGCACTCGTATCGAGTTGTTCCAGTGGCTCTTGAGGACCCGTGATTCGTCCGCGGAGCAGATGAGAAAGCGGTGTGTGCAGAATCTGTTTCCATCTGGATAGTGAAGCGGAGGCGACGTTCATGCTTCCCCTCCCCGTAACTTGGGCTGTGTGCCGGAGAGGATGCCCAGGCTCTGCATGGCGCTGGTGACGGCGCCCCACTGCGCCGTGTCGCTGGCCAGTCGTTTTTTACCTTTCGCGGTGAGCGAATAATATTTGCGTTTGCGGCCGCTCTCCGATTCCTGCCAGCTGGGACGGATCAGTCCCTGTGACTGCAAATTATAAAGCAGCGGATAGAGCGTGGACTGCCCCATGTCGAGAATGCCGCCCGTCTGTTCGGACAGCGCTTCCACGAGTTCGTAACCATATTTCGGGCCCTCTTCCAGCAGCTTCAAAACCGCCACCGGACCGGCACCCCGCATCAGTTCGCGTTCGATGCGCATGATTGCTTCCTTCCACGAATGGGATTCAGAGAAAACTCAGTTACTTATATACTATGTGTGACATAGTATGTCTGTCAAGAATTATTTTTCCAGCGGGCTTGATAAGTGGTTTGTGCGTGCCGTGAATGAAAAACTGATGAAGTTGGCAGACCTGCCTGTTAAAACCAAACTCACTCCGTTACTTTTAATAGATCAGTGGTGATTGATGGTTGGTTGTCCGACATAAAAAGTTCGTTCAGGAGTTGATGAATGCCTTTCCCTGTGACGCGTCTTACTGCTTTTGTTTGCTGCAGCCTGTTCAGCGGGCTGCTGTTTCTTTCCTCCGCTGCAGCAGAAGACTGGCCGACCTGGCGGAAAGATGCACGGCGGACGGCAACCACGAACGAGCAACTCGCGAAAGACCTGCATCTCCAGTGGACACGGCAACTGGGGCCGCTCAAGCCGGCCTGGCCTGAAGATCCCCGCATCCAGTTTGACGCTCACTACGAACCGGTGATCGCCGGACAGACCTTGTTCGTCAGCTCGTCGCGTAATGACAGTGTGAGCGCCTTTGATCTTAAGACCGGCCAACAACAGTGGCAGTTTTTCGCGAATGGTCCGGTCCGATTCGCGCCGCTGGTTGCGGGCAAGAATGTTTACTTCTCAGCCGACGATGGCTGTTTTTATTGTCTGAATACAGCAGACGGAAAACTGAACTGGAAATTTCAGGCCGCCCCGAACGCGCGGAAAGCGCTCGCGAATGAGCGGCTCTCTTCGGTCTGGCCGATTCGCGGAGGCGCTGTACTTTCTGAGGGTAAGATTTATTTCACCTGCGGCGTCTGGCCGTTCGAGGGAACCTTCCTCTACACACTGGATGCAGAAACAGGAGCAGCGGTTTCCGAGCCGGAACATGAAATCAAAACATTGACGGATGTGACACCCCAGGGTTACCTGGTCAAGAATGAAAATAAGCTTCTGATTCCCTGTGGCCGTTCGGTCGCTGCCTGTCTTGATCTGAAAACGGATCAGTTCATCACACATAAATATGGAAACCGGGTAACCAATTATCATGTCTCTTCTGTCGGCCCCTACATTTTTCATGGCGGTTCTTCTTTTCGAATGGACACCAGCCAGGATCTGGGAGTGGATGCCCGTTTTCCCGTGTTGACGGAAGAAATTGTCTATTTTGGCAGAGCCGGCAATGTGGTTGCCTACGATCTGAAAAATCTGAAGACAGTGGAATCAAAAGACCGCCGTGGTAAAGTCGTGAAGAAAAAAGTGCTCAATCAGCTCTGGAGTCTGCCCATCCCTCCACAGCAGAAGCAGCCTCAAGCGGAATGGGAAGCCTGGGTCAAAGCACATCCGGTGCAGCTTGATTTGAAAGCCGGCAATCGTTTGTATGGCCATCAGGGTGAGATGATTTTCGCGCTGGATCTGGCAGAAGATGGCAAAGCCGCTGACATTAGCTGGACACAATCCATCACCGGCACACCAGCCACCATGATTGCCGCAAATGGTGCACTGGTCGTTGTGACCGAAGCAGGCGACCTGCTTTGTTTCGGAGACAAACCGATTAAACCAATTACGTTTTCTGCACAGAAACGCGCATTGAGTGCACAACAGGATGCCTGGACCGAAAAAACCAGCCAGTTGCTCTCACTGACACAGCCCGGCGCTGGATATGGTCTTGTGCTGGGAACCGGTAGCGGGCGTCTGCTGGAAGAACTGATCAATCAATCAAAGCTGACGCTGATTGCAGTCGAGCCGGATACAGAAAAAGTGGCAGCGCTGCGGGCGAAATACGATGCGACAGGTCTGCTGGGAACACGGGTCGTCATACACCAGGGCAATCCGCTCACATTTGAACTTCCCGCTTACATGGCGGAATTGATCGTCGCCGAAGATTTAAGAGCGCTGGGTGGGTCGCTGAATGCAGATACCTGGAAGACGGTTTACAAATCGCTGCGCCCCTACGGCGGGACCGCCTGTCTGAACCTGGGTGAAACAGCATACACACAGTTAGCGACTACGGTGGAGGAGAAGCATCTGCCTCGCGCGGAACTCAAACAAGCGGAAGGTTTCACACTGTTGACCCGCGTCGGTGCCCTGCCCGGTTCTGCAAACTGGACCCACGAGTACGGGGATGCCTCGAACACACTGATGTCCCGCGATGAACTGGTGAAAGCACCGCTGGGCGTGCTCTGGTTTGGCGGACCTGCGGGTCACGGCGACCTGTTTTACAACCGTCATGACTGGGGCCCCAGTATGGCGGTGATCGAAGGACGAATGTTTCTGCAGGGACCCGGAAAATTAACGGCCGTTGATGTCTATACCGGGCGGATTCTATGGATGATCCCTCTGGAAGAAACGCCGGAAGACAGCCCGGGACGTCGCGGCCAGAGCTATGACGGAAAACTGGTCGGCCATCATTTCATCGCCCTCGAAGACAGTATCTATCTGGTCACCAGTCAGAACACCTGCGTGATGCTTGATCCGGCAACAGGGAAAACGCTGGCCGAGATGACCCTGCCCCACGTTGATGATCGCTGGGGACGCATCCGTATACATGAAGACCTGCTGTTAACGTCGGTTTTCCGGACTTCAAAAAAGATTGGTGAAAAGTACGGCTTACTTCCGCTGGAACTGGTGGCACTCAACCGCCACACCGGGGAAGTCATCTGGACACACAAGGCACAGATGAGTTTTCCCGTCGTCTCTTTGAGTGGAGACCGGATTTATGTTTATGATGGCGCGTTGGAAAACTTTTATGGGGACTGGAAACGCCGCGGTAAAATTCCCAATGCGCTGGCGGAACGATTTATAAAAGCGATCGATTTAAAAACCGGTAAATTGATCTGGGAACATCAGACGGACGTCGTGGGGACCTGGCTCTCCTATAGCGATCAGAAAGATGTGATGCTGGTTACCAACCGCGATGGAATCTCAGCCTTTCGCGGCAAAGATGGTTCGGAACTCTGGAAAAAATATTCGACCGGCCAGGGATTTCGCGGGCATCCCGAAACGCTCTGGGACAAGGTCATCATCTGGAACGACCGCATTCTGGACCAGCGTGGTCCCGGCCTGTCTTATGATCTGGAGACCGGCGAGCCGATTCTGCGTAAAAACCCGATCACCGGCAAACCGATTCCGTGGGAGTTCACCAAGGCGGGACATCACTGCAATTACGCGATTGCCAGCCCGCACCTGATGACTTTCCGCGCGAGCTCCGCCGGGTTCTGCGATATCGACAGTGCGAATACGTCGCGCCTGGAAGGCTTCCGCACCGGTTGTCGCAACAGCCTGGTACCGGCGAACGGCGTGCTCAATTCACCGAACATGGCACATGGCTGCAGTTGTGGTTACTCGCTGTTTACTTCCCTGGCGCTGACCCATGTACCGGATTCGGAGGTCTGGAGTTATAGTGCGCTGGCGATGAACGCCAAAGAGGATCAGGTGCAGCAGCTGGGTGTCAACCTGGGTGCGCCCGGCGATCGTCAGGCAGAGAACGGCACACTCTGGCTGGACTATCCCAGCGTGGGAGGCTCCTCGCCTGTGGTCTCACTCAAACTCAGCGGCGCTGATCTGGAGTACTATCACAAGCATTCGTCTTTTGTTGAAGAAGGCGATTTGAAATGGGTGGCCGCCTCGGGAGTAGAAGGAGCAGCCGCATTGTCAGTGACGCTTTCACCGGTTCCCACGCCGGAACGCAGTTATACGGTCCGGCTTTACTTTCTGGAGCCCCAGGATCTGAAGCCGGGCGAACGTGTGTTCGACGTGAGTCTTCAGGGGAAACCGGTGCTGCCGGAACTGGATGTAATCAAAGCAGCCGGCGGCGCGAACCGGGCGATCGTCCGGGAATTCAAGGGCGTTCGCTGCTCAACCAGTCTGCAAGTGGATTTGACTGCGATCAAAGGGCGAACACTGTTGTCGGGCGTGGAAATCGTGGTGGAAAAATAGCGGTCTGCTGACAACACACAGATGACTGTTGCCTTCCGCAGGTATCTCTTCGATACCGTACAGGTCCGGTGCGCAGCCGGATTTCAGAAAATCGATCCGCTTTATAAACATGCCGCGTACTGCAGATTAAGAAACCCTGCGACTGCATTAAGATCTTTTTAAGTTTCTGGTATCTGTTTTAATCGCTCTTGTCACACCCTGAATCCGCCTTAATGTGTGCAGGAAACAGGGCTCACACCCCACATGCTACCATACATGTTTCCTTCTATCTCTGACTCATTACGGAGTATACTCAGATGAAGACCTCCCCTGCTTCGAGAGAAAATCGCGCTGGATTCACGCTGATTGAACTGCTTGTGGTGATCGCCATTATTGGCATCCTGGTGGCTCTCCTGTTACCGGCAGTTCAACAGGCGCGTGAAGCAGCCCGTCGCAACCAATGCAAAAACAACCTGAAGCAGTTGTGCCTGGCGATTCACAATTATCATGACAACTACCTGACCACCCCGCTGCATATGCATCGGGGTTCAGACGATTATGACGGCGCGAGCAATGGCGGTTCGGGAAATCTTTCCTGGTATGTCGGCCTGCTGCCGTTTGTGGATCGGGGTAACATTTATGACCGAATCCCCTTTGAAACGTGCGGCCTGGGTGACTCCTGGAGTGGGATTGCCAATAACAGTTCTGTACTGGGAGGTCTGGCACGGATTGAAGTTCCGCTGTTTCGATGCCCCAGCGAATCGGTCGTCAACACCGTGGTCTCTACCGCGAATTTCAGCTATGTCGCCAATGCCGGCCGACCGCGCAATTTACTTTCTCCGGGTCAACCTTCCACGGGAGCTGCAGCACCGCCTTCCTCAAAAGGGATTATCTCAATGTCCCGCATGAACGAAGCAGGACCTTACAGTTCCAACTGGCGGTCCACCACGAACGCTGCATTTGGATTCAGCGATATTACCGATGGGCTTTCCAATACCGCGGCAATCTCAGAATCGCTGGTCAATGATGGCAGCGGAGATCATCCAGACCGTCGCCGCAATCTGTATTACACCAGCTCCGCCATGATTGAGCAGTATGATGCCTACATTGACCAGGTGGTCTCAGACGGGCTCACAGGTTACACCAACTGGTCAGACTGGAGTCAGTATAAAGGCCACTCATGGCTGTATACCGACTCGTGGCAGAAGCATGTTTATACACACGTTTTTCCACCCAACACGATTTCGATTCCCTCTTACTCCAGTGACACTTTCCGCTGCCATGAAGGTGATTCCGGAATCAGTCCTTCCAGTGATCATACCGGGGGAGTCCAGGTCGCAATGATGGATGGCTCCGTGCGATTCATTTCCAACTCCATCGACTTGAATACCTGGTGGGCGCTGGGAACCAGAAATCAACGTGAAGTGATCAGCGAATTTTAAACTCTGTTTTGGGCCTCACTAATGTCAGTACGATCAGCGCGTGTCTGTTTTTCCGTAAGCTTCCTTTTGCTTTGCGCGATTGCTGCAGGCTGTGCGGGAGAGGAAGATCCCATTGAAGCGCGACTGAAAGAAGTAGGTTATACACCGGAGAAAATTGTCGCCGAACTGGAACTTCGCATTAAGAATCTTGATAAGATGTCAGCGCACCAGCACAGTGCCGGCAACGATTCGAAACAGGGGGGAACCCGCGCAAGTGACCCGCGCGGCAATCCCTTCTCTTTTGATTCGATCATCAAAGACATCAAACATAAAATTGATCAAGTCCAGCAAAGATCTGGTGAAGACGTGAACGTCCTGGAACAGGTCACGCAGAAAATCGAAAACGGCAAACTGGATGACACCATGCGAAAGCGGGTCCTTGAGGCACTGCAGAAATGAGAAGCACCGTCTGAGGTGAGACGATCAGAACAGGCCGGGAATCGGTGTGCCTGCGGTGGCGACCTGGACCACTTCGCTGGGAACGCCGCGCGTAATGCGAAGTTCGCCGAGGTCGAACAGGGTGTGCATGATACTGGTGACCAGGTCCTTGCGTTCAATGGGTTCGGTCTGAGGTCCGCCGGCATGTCGGTCTGACTGGCCAATGACCTGCCCCATATTCAGACCGCCGCCTGACAGCATGAGTGGCGATAGATTGCCCCAGTGATCGCGTCCGCCACGACTGTTGAGTTTGGGAGTGCGTCCCATTTCGCCCGTACAGACCAGCAGAATATCATCACTGAGGCCGCGTGCGTGCACGTCTTCCATAAAGGCAGATACGGCATGATCGAAGGGGACTCCCATGTAGTCCATGCCTTCCCCGACGCCGGCGTTATTTTTATCCGCGTGCATGTCCCACACAAAATTGGTGGTGATCGTCACAAAGCCGCAGCCTGCTTCACAGAGCCGACGGGCCATCAACAGCAGCTTGCCCAGTGACTGTGCGTTGTCAATGTAGCGTTTGTAGTTCTTCCAGCGCGTGCTGATGGATGCCGGCTTGACCAGGGGAGCGGTATCGTAGCGGGCGACGACGGCTGAATCTTCCTGAGATAAATCAAAGGCGCGAGAGACGCCACCCAGGATCACGTCAAACGCCTGTTGCTGAAGTTGCGAACTGGCGGCAAACGTCTCACTTTTTTCAGCCGCCCAGCGGGCACGATCCAGTTTTGAGAGTAACAATCGGCGATCATCAAGACGGTTCGGGGAGATAGACAGAGACATATTCGACTGCATATCGCCGCCAGCTCCGGGAACAAACGGGGCATACGCGGAGCCCATCAGACCATGCGAATCAAATTTGCCGAACTGGGTGACAGCGGGCAGCATCTTGTCATCAATGGCCTGCGGAAAGAGCACCGCGTTCGTCGGCATCCCGTTCTCGGGATGATTGGCGCCTACGACCCGCGAATAAAGCGAACCCAGATTTGCGTTGAGCGTATCCTTGTGCACGATTGGCTTGATATCGTGGCGACTGTCGCCTGATCGATACGAACGGACTATCGACATGCGATCGGCCAGTTGGGCCAGTCTGGGAAACGTCCCGCCGAACGTCACGCCGGGAATCTTCGTCGCCACTTCGCCCGTCACACTGTGTATACCCGACGGCGCGGTCATTTTGGGATCGAACGTTTCAATCTGGCTCGGTCCGCCATGCATGAACAGGAAGATGACCGACTTGTTCTTCAGCAGCGTGCCTGATCCCGCCGCCTGCGCTTGTAGCGACAGCAGACCAGGCAAGGTCAACCCACCCAGTGCCAGACCGCCCACGCGCAGGAATTCCCGCCGTTCCTGTTTGCCATGATGATTACAGAAAGAAAGCATGATTTTACCTGAGCCAAAGAAAACCGTCTGCTTATAGGTATCGACTAATATATCGACTTTTGTTTATGTTTTCCAGTTCTAAATCTGCAATGAGACAATTCTCTCTCTGCAAATCAATACAGGCATTTTCTTTCGCTCTCCCCAGTCGTTATGATAAATCATTGCTTCATTTCTTTATGCTTTCAGGATTCATCGAAAGGAACTTCGGATGCGCTTGCTGATGATGCTCATATTCTTCTGCTCTGTCTATTCTCCGCTGCAGGCGGCTCAAAAGCCTAATATTCTGTTCATTGCCATTGATGATCAGAACGACTGGATCGGTTGTCTGAAAGGACATCCGCAGATCAAAACTCCCCACATCGACAAGGTGGCAGCCAGAGGAACCCTGTTCGCAAATGCCCATTGTCAGTCGCCACTCTGCAATCCGTCGCGGACGAGTCTGATGACCGGGCTGCGACCTTCGACGACGGGCGTGTATGGCCTGGCTCCCTGGTTCCGCACGATTGAGAAGTTCAAAGATCGCGTTTCGCTGCCACAGTATCTGGAACAGAACGGCTACAAAACTTATACGACCGGCAAAATTTATCATGGCGGTTATGGACGCAAAAAAACCGACAAGGAATTCTCGGTCATCGGACCTCCGCCCGGCGTGGGAGTGAAGCCTCCGAAAAAACTGGTCGAGACCCCCAACCCGCATCCGCTGGTCGACTGGGGCACATTCCCTCATAAAGACGAGGACAAAGGAGACTGGAAAGTCGCAAGCTGGGCCGTCGATCAATTGAACAAAAAGCCAACCGAACCGTTTTTTCTGTCGGTCGGATTTTTCCTGCCTCACGTTCCCTGCTACGCCACACAGCAGTGGTTCGACCTGTATCCGGAAGAGACGCTGCAACTCCCCCCGTTCCTGGCGACCGACCGCGACGACACGCCCCGCTTTTCCTGGTACCTGCACTGGAAACTGCCTGAGCCGCGCTTCAAGTTTCTGCAGGAAGCGAATCAGTGGAAGAACCTGGTCCGTTCGTACCTGGCGTGTACCAGTTTTGTCGACAGTCAGATCGGGCGCGTGACCGATGCGCTTGAGAAAAACAACCTGGACGAAAACACGATCATCGTGATCTGGTCGGATCATGGCTGGCATCTGGGTGAAAAACTGATCACGGGAAAAAATACGCTGTGGGAGCGTTCGACGCGGGTGCCTTTGATTTTCGCCGGTCCGGGCATTACGGAAAATGCGGTCTGCGAAAAACCGGCCGAGCTGCTGGACATTTATCCCACACTGATCGAACTATGCGACCTGCCTCCCCGCACGGATCTGGAAGGGCACTCACTGGTACCTCAATTGAAAGATGCGAACACGCCCCGCAAGTGGCCTGCGATTACTTCGCACAACCGCAACAACACGTCGGTGCGGACAGAGAACTATCGGTACATCCATTACGCTGACGGATCGGAGGAGTTTTATGACATGAAACAGGATCCGGCAGAATGGAACAACCTGAGCGGTGATCCCAATTATGCCACGCTGATCGAAGAGCATCGTGCGTGGCTGCCTACCGTGAATGAGAAACCCGCGCCGGGCAGCAAGCATCGAATTCTGCGTTATGAAAACGGTCAGGCAAACTGGGAAGAGGTCGACATCAAAGCCGACGAACCGATTCCCGAACTGTAAAAAGCATGGCGTATTCGCAGCCGATATACATCGGAAAATCTGCAAGCGAACGGAAGCAGATAAAACCAGTTTTACCATTCAGTAAAATCGTGACGGCAGTTTTTTCGGCACACGATTTCTGCAGAATTTTTTGTGATGCGCATTCAAGATTCGTCACACAGGCTGCCGAACTAAGCGTGTATAACAATTAAAACTGGGAGCAAGTCACTGCTGATGAACCCAAGACAGACGCTCGCGTCTGAGTAGTCAGTTGCGGATCTTGTAACCCAATTGTAAGTGTTACACGAACAGGAGTACTACGTACTTTAAGGGCTGGGAGCTTGGGCTTCCAGCCCTTTTTTATTGCGCGTGTTTTTAACGCGACTGCGTAGCCCAGTAGAGCTGTTTGTGACCATGCGATTCAAACTCCGCAACCTTCCGTTTCGCGACTTCTTCCGAGAGCCCCGCTTCGATCAGAAAGCGATTCCCATCATCCCCCTGCCGCCAGACCGACCAGTTTTCCGCCGGTGCAAGTTGGTCATCTGTAATATTTTTGTGTGTCGTGTCGTCGTTCATTTTGATTCCAGTAAATGTGATTGCTTTTCTGCTGGATACAAAGTGAAGACCGGTCTTTTCTCTAACGTCACAGGTGCATTCAGTCGTCCCTGTTTGCTGAACCGCCCCTCTAACCCGGTAAATTCCTCAGCTGTCATTGTCTTCGTGCGAACGTAGCTTCCCTGGTTCAGCGAATAGATGGTGAACTCTTTGGGGCCAGGTACATTCTCCTGTGCCACCCATTCAAATCCGGCATTGGCAAGTTCATATTTTCCGTCATTGTCGATATCAATGATCCGCAGAGAGAATCGGCTTCCATCCTTGTAGATCTGCCTGACGCCCGCAGACGTGACTTTGAAGATTGTCAGAAACGCATTATCAGCGACTCCACCAGTTGACGTCAGCAGCACTTCATCAGACCCATCTCCATCTAAATCGATGCGATGAAAAAATGAATTTCGCGGGTAAGTCGAGCCGAAATACAGCAGACGCGGATCACCGGCTTTCATGTTCTGTGTCAGTAGTTGCTGAAATGTATTTTCCACTAATACCTTTTCACTGGTCACTGCCAGAAATCGTCCTTCTCCTTCCCTGTTTCTACCAATCCAGAAAATGACTCCCTCTTCCGGGGGATCAAGACCGTCCGTCTTTCGAAACACCCACATCTGCTCCGGGACAATGGGTACCTTGAACTGCAATTGAATCTTCTCTGCAGGGCCCCCTTCAGCCTGACCCCGGGAATCATTCACCCACAGACACGCCATCAGCAATAGCACTAACAGCACGAAACGGCCGGTGATAGAATTAATAAGACCTGATAATATCTGCATCGTTTCCCCTCGATTCGTCTTGAACTCCTTACTATCAAAGAGAGTATAATCGAGCGCGTCCTCAGTAACACACGATTTTCGGGAGAAGATTCCATGCGGCTGCCTGCCACTACCGGAAACTCAACTCAGAACAGACTGAAGCTGGTCCTGATTCTTGGCTTGCTGATCTCTTTACCCGACTGTCTAACGGCCGACGAAACCGGGGACCTGATCTGCGAAGTGAAAAGTCTCGCTCTGACGGACAGCGCGGATCAGACTGCTGCTGGACTGCCGCCCCTCCAGCTTGGCAATCGTGCGATCGCTGCCCATTCACCCTGCCGCAATACATTGTTTTCCATTTCCAGTGAGACACGTGACCTGTTACTGAGTATTACAGGTCCGAATGGCACAGACTGGCGTGAGATTTCGCTCAAAAAAGAAGATGGTTCTCGCTGGGCAATAGGCTACATTGATTCCATTTCCCTGTCTCCGGACGGCACAACTATGCTGGTGATGCAGGAGACAGGCCGGCTTGCAGTGATCCGCGAACAGTCAGCAGGTTATATCGCGCGTAGTTTTCAGTCATCCAACTATCGCCAGATGGACATCGGAATCGAATCTGAAAATAAACAGGACATTTTTAGACTTTTTGAGTTTCCAGGATCAATCCGGATTTTAATAAATCCCGAGCAGCCCTACATTGCGATGCGCGGCCTGGAAATAAAAACTTTCTGCTGGCTGGATGAGAATCGATTTCTGGCAATTTCATATGAGGATGGGCGAATCATTCAATTCGACACCCATACCATGCGCGTTCAGCGAACGCTGCGGCCCAGTCAATGGAAATGGAGTCGACACACTGGCAACTTGCAGTTTTTTATTGAAGAACATGGGAAATCCATACCCGGTGCCAAAATCAATCTGGCAGAAACGGGAAAATCGATCTACCTGAAACTCGTCGGCGTGTATGCAGATCAGTATTTGCTTTACCAGGATCTCTCTCAGAAGAAACACCTGCTGGAACTCAAAACGGGTAAACAAATCGACTGGCCTCTCCCGTACAAAAATTCTCCATAACGGTCTCTCAATCTGAATTTGCCATTCTTGACTGTCACATTTCACCTGACTACCTTAGACTTTCATAACTATTGACAGACAATGGAAAACTCCAGAGGTGATAATATGTTCGAAAACGAAATTGCCATTAACCAGTTGCAGTTGAAACAGTTTGCAGCCATCGTAGCGGATCTGCCTGAGGAGTCTCTTGATACACGGGGTAACGGGCACGGGCATCCTCCGGTCTGGATTCTTGGTCACCTGGCGATTGTCGGCGAAATGGGACAGACGTTTCTGGGAGGCAGCCTGACACATCCAACGTGGGCGCCGCTGTTTGGCCCCGGTTCGAGTGATGAAGTTCAGCCGGATGAATCTCTGACGCGGGATACGTTGATTACGTCGCTCAATCAGGCTTATGAAACACTGCAGTCGATGGCGGCGGAGGCACAGCCCGAGGATGTTGCGGGGCCGCATGGAATTGAATTTTTCGAAGGGACCCCCGTGCAAACAGTGGGGCATGCAATCTCGCTGCTGCTGACGAATCACTTCGCCTTTCATCTGGCGCAACTCTCCAGCTGCCGCCGCGACCGCGGGCTGGGGCATATTTTTTAAGATGGCTGTTTGCTGTGAAAACAATTGCAACCAGAGGCTGCTTTGTTTAGTCTGAATAGACTCACTGAGACTACCTGGGTCGTGTTTCCTTATTTGATCTGTTGATACATATGTGGCAGAACCGGGGCTAAGGCCCTTCGGCTAATGAGTCGCTCTGGCTGGCATATTGTATAAAATCAGCCGCACGGCGTTAGCCGCGGTTAATACTGGCCTGAGTAATGTTGCGGTCCTGAGAATCACATTCGAAACGATTAAATAAACATTACCTGGCGCCTCTTTTTTTCTTCACAGACAGGCTGAAATCATGATGCAACGTACTGCGCGTTTCCTGTTTTGTTTCTCACTGCTGACGGGTTGTCTGTTGGGTTCTCCCCTGATGGCGGCGGATAAAGAACCGGCGGCGAAAGCGGACAAACCGACCATCGTCACCTTTGGTGATTCGACGACGGCAACGCGCGGGCCGCTGGTCGTGTATTCGATGATTCTGGAGAAAGAACTTCCCGCAGCGGGTGTTCCCGTAAAAGTCGTGAACTCCGGGATCGGGGGACACACGACTCAAAATGCGATCGCCCGGTTTGAGAAGGATGTGCTGCAGCATGATCCCGATCTGGTGGTGATTCAGTATGGCATCAATGATTCCGCCGTCGATGTCTGGCGCGATCCGCCTGCGACTCAATCGCGTGTTTCGGTGGAACAGTACGCCGCGAACCTGCGCAAGATGATTAAACAGCTCAAAGAGAAACAGATCTCTGTCATCCTGATGACGCCGAACTCGCTGCGGTGGATTCCCCGCCTGAAAAAACTGTACGGCAAACCGCCTTACGATCCCGAAGATGTTCAGGGTTTTAATGTACTGCTGAAATCGTACGCGGCTGCGGTACGGAAGATCGCCAAAGAGGAAAATGTGCCTCTCGTCGATGTCTACGCGGCCTTTGAAAACTATGACAAACAGGCCAATCAGGCCGCCGATGATCTGCTGCTGGACGGCATGCATCCTAATACCCAAGGCCAGAAGATGGTGGCGGACCTGCTGCTGCCCCAGATCAAAGCCGCATTAGCAAAACAGGACCAGTGAACGTCTGCGGTGCCGTCCCTGCTGATTTTCTGCGCTGACGGTCGATTTTTGCAAGGGTTCGCTGTATCGTAGGAATCACGTCCGCGGTTCGCTCACTCCCTCTGATTTCGAATGTATTCCAGGGTTCATTCCTCATGCAGTCACTGTCGTTCCTCGATTTTGCCGTCATCGCCGCATATCTGATCGGAACACTGGGCCTGGGTCTGTATATCGGTTCTAAAATCAAGACCGGCTCCGATTACTTTCTGGCCGGTCGCAAGCTCCCATGGTGGGCGATTGGCATGTCGCTGGTGGCGACCGACATTGGTGCCGTCGACATTGTGGGCACGGGAGGTGCCGCGCATCAGCATGGACTGGCGGTGGCGAATTTCGAATGGATCGGCTGCGTGCCCGCGATGATCATCGCCGCGTTTGTGTTCATTCCCTTCTTCTGGCGGAGCGGCGTGACCACGATTCCCGAATACATGGAACGACGGTTCAATGTCGCAGTCCGCTCGGCACTGGCGATCTGCTGGATCATTTTTATGGCGTGCAACCTGGGCATCATGCTGCTGGCTTCCGCGAAAATGATGCACGTGCACCTGGGAATGACTGTCAATGCCTGCATTTATCTGACGGCGTTCCTGGTCGGCATCTACACCATTTCCGGCGGACTGGCGGCGGTCGTCTATACCGACATGATTCAGTGTGTGATCATGATCGGGGGCTGCCTGCTGGTGCTTGTGCTGGGAATCATCGACCTGGGCGGCATCGACAATTTCCAGGCGGAGATCAAAAAACAGGAACAGATTCAAAGTGAGAAGCAGGCGGCTGTCGTCGAAAAACAGGAAGCGAAAGCAGCGCCGGCGGCCGGAGTCCTTGATGTTTCGCATACGTCGCTCATTCTGCCTGCTGATGCCGACACGCCGTTTCCGTGGACGGGCATTTTCTTTGGTCTGGCGTTGATTCTGAGCCCCGCCTACTGGATTGGTAACCAGGCGATTGTACAACGTTCGCTGGGAGCCAGAAGTGAATTCGACGCGAAAGCCGCCTATGTATGGGGTGCACTGCTGAAAAATCTGGTACCAGTGGTCGTCGCGGTGCCCGGTTTGATCGCGTTTGTGAAATTTCCCGAGCTGACCGATGGCGACCAGGCGTTCCCCGAACTGATTTCGCATCTGCTGCCGACCGGATTGAAAGGGCTGTTCCTGGCGGCTTTCCTGGCGGCGCTGATGTCGAGCATCGACTCGTATCTCAACTCCGCATCCACGATTGTAACCAATGACTTCTACAAACGCTTTTTTCGCAGAGACGCCAGCGATGAATCGCTATTGAACATCGGCCGCGTGGTGACGTTTCTGCTGGTGCTCTGGGCGATCGGCTTTTCGTTCTTTCTGATGACCCGCAGCGAAGGCATCTATACGATCTTCCAGACACTGATGGCGTTTTTCCAGGGACCCGCGTTTGCGATCCTGCTCACCGGGCTGCTCTGGAAGCGGGCAACCGGCGTGGCTGCCTTCATCGGGTTCATTGTCGGTGTCTGCTTTTCGATCACGCTGTTCGCGTTGAACCAGGAATCGGTCTACACGGCACTGGGGATGGAGCCGCTATTTCAGATTTCTGAACCGTTCCTCTACTTTTCGATCTGGGCGTTTGTGGTTTCGTTTTCACTGATTGTGATCATCAGCCTGCTGACGAAGCGCGAGCCGGACGAAAAGATTGAAGGGCTGGTGTTCAGCCTCAAACCGCGAAAGGAAACCGCATGACGCCCCTGCATCATATAGGAAATTTCGTGCGCGACCTGGTGGTGCAGATTCCAATGTCCGCCGTCCGGCTGCTGTTTGTCGGCACTCTGGTCGCTGTCCTGATCTGGGTCTTGCGACTTCCCCGCGAAACGACGACGGCAGAGAACGCGACACACTGGTATCAGAACCTGAAAATCTGGGCCTGCCTGGCACTGGCGATTCAGATTGTGATCTACAGCATTTTCTGAATCGGAACTGGTTTCGTTTTTTCTACCACAAAAAGCACGAAATGACACGAAAGCATCTGGTTAGTGAGAGGTCAGAACCTGAGTGAAAATAATCGCATGAAGGGTGTGATTTCGAGTCAGGTTCCTCTTGGGTTCTGCTATTCCTGAAATGATCGCTTACTCTGACAGTTTCCTGCTCGCTGCGCTCGGCCCGAATTTTATTCGGGCCCACCCATTATTCTTTTTTTCGTGTGGTTTCGTGTTTTTCGTGGTAGTAAATCAAAAAGTATGAACCCCGACTAAAATCGGGTGGCCTCGGATATAATCCGAGGTTGTCGCAGACAACAGGAGGTTGTGAGAGAAACTGCTTCGTCTGGGTTGAGGATGAATTTCTGATAGAGACTCGTGAATTGATCTCTACATGACAGGAAACCGAATCTGGTTTGATTGAGTCAACTGCGACCTCCTGCTCGCTGCGCTCGGCCCGGATTTTATTCGGGCCCACCCACTATTCTTTTTTTCGTGTGGTTTCGTGTTTTTCGTGGTAGTAAATCAAAATTTATGAACCCGACTAAAATCGGGTGGCCTCGGATGTAATCCGAGGTTGTCACAGACAACAGGAGGTTGTGAGAGAAACCTGCTTCGTCTGTGTTGAACTTGAGTTTCTGATCGATACTCGTAAATGGATCTCTACATGATAGGGAATCGAATCTGGTTTGATTGAGTCAGCTGCGACCTCCTGCTCGCTGCGCTCGGCCCGAATTTTATTCGGGCCCACCCACTATTCTTTTTTTTGTGTGGTTTCGTGTTTTTCGTGGTAGTAAATCAAAAAGTATGAACCCGACTAAAATCGGGTGGCCTCGGATGCAATCCGAGGTTGTCGCAGACAACAGGAGGTTGTGAGAGAAACCTGCTGCGTCTGTGTTGAACTTGAGTTTCTGATCGATACTCGAAAATGAGTCTCTACATGACAGGGAATCGAATCTGGTTTGATTGAGTCAGCTGCGACCTCCTGCTCGCTGCGCTCGGCCCGAATTTTATTCGGGCCCACCCACTATTCTTTTTTTTGTGTGGTTTCGTGTTTTTCGTGGTAGTAAATCAAAAAGTATGAACCCCGACTAAAATCGGGTGGCCTCGGATGCAATCCGAGGTTGTCGCAGACAACAGGAGGTTGCGATAGAAACCTGCTGCGTTTGAGTTGAAGTGGAGTTTCTGGTTGATACTCGAAAATGGGTCTCTACATGATAGGGAATCGAATCTGGTTTGATTGAGTGAGCTGTGACCTCTTGCTCGCTGCGCTCGGCCCGGATGTGCATCCGGGCTTACCCTGCCTGTTGAGTGAACTTCACTCAGCTTTTCAGAATCTGCGGGATCGGTTTGGCGCCGTGGTCAGCGAGGGGAATGGGGCGGCCGATGTTGGACATGTTCTGCTGCTGGGGATCGAGGCCGAGCGCGGCGCAGATGGTTGCCATCAGATCGGGAACGACGACCGGCTGGTCGGTGACTTTCATGCCGTCCTCGCTGGTTTTGCCGATGACCTGTCCGCCGCGAATGCCACCACCGCCGAGCACCGTGGTCCATGCTGCGGGAAAATGATCGCGGCCCGTGTTCTGATTGATCTTCGGTGTGCGGCCGAATTCCCCCATCCAGACAATCAACGTGGAATCCAATAACCCCCGCTGTTCGAGATCGGTCATTAAAGTCCCCCAGGCGGGGTCGAGGACTTCACTCAGACTTTTGACGGCTTCGAAGTTTTCCTGATGCGTATCCCAGCCGAACGCGTTGTTGCCTTGCACGCCGTTCAACGAGACTTCGACAAAAGGGACTCCCTGTTCAATCAACCGGCGGGCCAGCAGACAACCCTGCCCGAAGCGATTGCGGCCGTAGGCATCGCGGAGCGCAGCCGGTTCCTGATCCAGTTGAAAAGCTTCGATGGCTTTAGAACGCATCATGCGAACGGCGGCGGTGTAGGCACTGCGATGACTGCTGGTCGGTGTGCCGGGATGCGTGGCGGAGAATTCGGTTTCCAGGTCTTTCAGAATGGATAATCGTTCGTCGGCCTGCTGGCGCGTAATGCCAGTGGGCAAAGTCAGGTTTTTGACTTTTAACGCGGCGTCGACATTCGCGGCATCGTTCGGCACGATCCCTGTGCCTTCGCCAACGATCAGGGGAGCGAACTGCGGCCCCAGAAAGCCGGGGCCGTAGGCATTGGGGCTTAATGTTTTATTGGGGGCGATGCTGACGAAGTTGGGCAGGTCGGCGTGTGTGCTTCCCAGTTCCTTACTCAGCAGTGAGCCGAGCGTCGGATAGCTGAGGGGGCCGGACGGGAGATAGCCGGTGCGGAGCAGATACGTGGCGCGGGTGTGGTCCCCTTCTTTGGTGCTCATCGAGCGAATGGGAGCCAGATGCTTCATGACCTTCGCGAGTTGAGGCAGATGTTCGGAGATCTGCACGCCGGGCACATCGGTGTCGATCGCTTTGAACGGGCCACCATTTTCGTGCTGCGGTTTGAGATCGAAGGTATCGGTCTGACTGGGGCCACCCGACATCCACAACAGGATGCAACTGCGTTTGCGCTGCGGGTTGTCGGCGGTTTCAGCGGCCAGACGTCGGAGCCAGCCCGACATGCCTGTGCCCAGCACACCCAGGGCGGAGAGGCGCAGATAATCGCGGCGGGAAATCCGGGGGCTCTGTCTGTCTAATCTGCCTCTCATCTTTGTGTCCTTAATATATAGCGCTCTTTTCTTATTTTAGGGGATTTTTTGAAACAAATGCGAGTCTTTTCCGGTAAGAATCATGAAGCGTAGTCTGTTCCCGCCGATCGCGGGCAGATTTTGTTTCAGTCGCTGTAATCCCTTTGATATGATACGGGTCAGCCGGTGGTTTTATTTAACGGATTTCGTATTGGTGTTCGTTCTTCGACTTTTTCTTTGTATGTCAGGTTTGAATTGATGTTGAGTCTTTCGCGATTCCGCTGCGTATCGGCAGTCTCTCTGTGTGCGTTACTCCTTTGTGTCTCTTCGGTTAGAGCGGAAAAACCCGCCGAACTGCCTTATCATCAGCAGAAAAATCTGGTCTATGCGGAAGTGCATGGCGTGGGTCTGCTGCTGGATGTGTTCACGCCCCGCTCCCAGCCGAACGGGCTGGGTATCGTCGATGTGGTTTCGGGCGCGTATCACTCGGATCGCGGCAAGCTCCGCGATCACAAGCAGGCACAAATGTTCGACATTTTCTGCAGTCGCGGCTATACCGTATTCGCCATCCGTCCCGGTTCAATCGCGAAATTCAACGGACCCGAGATGCTGGACAATGTGAATCGAGGTATTTTGTGGGTCAAAGAACATGCCAGGGTATACCAGGTCGATCCGAATCGACTGGCAATGCTGGGCGCTTCGGCCGGCGGTCACCTGGCCTGTATGGCGGCGGTATCGGCGGCGGATGCGAAGTCCAAAACGCGGGTGAAAGCGGTGGCCGTCTTTTTTCCCCCCACCGATCTGATGAACTACGGCGGCTTCAAAATTGACATCAGCGGCGAAGATCAACTGGCGCAATCCATCCGCCGACTGATCACGCCCAAGGGTTCAGAAACGATCGACGTCAGCCGCCTGGACGAACTGCGGACCGCGTTCTCCCCGGCCCGCCTGGTGAAGCCGGGCCTGCCTCCGTTTCTGATCATCCATGGCACAGCCGATTTCATGGTGCCGATCCAACAGTCGCGGGTGATGGTCGCCGCTTTGCAGAAAGCGGAGGTGCCGGTAAAGTTCATCATCAAAGAAGGGGGCGGCCACCCCTGGCCGACGATCCACGAAGAGGTCGAACAAATGGCCGACTGGATCGACGGGCAGTTGAAGTAGAGGTGGGTTGTCTGATCGTGATTTTTTCTACCACGAAAAACACGAAATGACACGAAAGCATCTGGTTGGTGAGAGGTAACAACATCGGGTGGTCCCGAATGTAATTCGGGATTGTCGCAGACAACAGGAGGTTGTGAGTGTGACCTGCTGCGTCTGTGTTGAAGCTGAGTTTCTGATTGAGAGTCGTGAATTGCTTCTATCTGGTGGGAAGTTGGTTTTGGTTTGATTGCGTGAGCTGCGACCTCCTGCTCGCTGCGCTCGGCCCGAATTTTATTCGGGCCCACCCATGATCCTTTTTTCGTGTTTTTCGTGGTAGTAAACAAAAGACACGAACACCGGGTGGCCTCGGATGCAATCCGAGGTTGTCACAGACAACAGGAGGTTGTGATAGAAACCTGCCTCGTCTGTGCTAAACTTGAGTTTCTGATCGATACTCGTAAATTGATCTATACGTGGTAGGAAATCGAATCTGGTTTGATTGAGTGAGCTGCAACCTCCTGCTCGCTGCGCTCGGCCCGGATTTGCATCCGGGCTTACCCTTTCTTTTTCACTTTCGTGTGGTTTCGTGTGTTTTCGTGGTAGTAAAAGAATTTCAGGGAGACGCAGCTTTGCGCTGCAGGTTCAACACCACATCCGCTTCGGGTAATTTGAATACATTTGGACGTGGTTTGCCGGTCCACTTTTTCTCTTTCCAGGCACCCACGACACAGGAAACCTTGAGTCGGTCGCCGTCCAGTTCATAGATCCCCAGGACATCGCCCCCTTCCTTCTGAGCGGCCTGGGAGCGGTGGTCCCATCTTTTTGGCATAGCTGTCGGATCGAGATCGAAGGTTCCCGACCAGAGTTCCTTTCCCTGCTGATCCAGTGCCGCGTAAGTCAGATCTTTGTGAAATACCAGTTGCGTTGCCTCTTTTGTCGCTCCTGCGGGTTCACTGGAAACGATCTTCCAGGTCCCGGCGAATTGCTGCAGCGCCTGACTGACTTCCTGTTTGGGGGGCGCGGCTGCCGACAGTTCCTGCACCTGCATGATTGAAACGAAAAGCAATAAAATGTTAGATGCAAAATTCATATTCATTGGAATGTTCCTCCCGCTATTGAAGATGATGAAAATTATGTGACGCGCTTTCGCTATTATTCAATTCTTCCGATTAGTCTCAGCGCAGTCCCCCGGATGCCTGGATGATCTCGCCGGTCAGCCAGGCGGAATCGTCAGAGGCGAGAAAAGCGACCACGCGGGCAATGTCTGCTGGTGTGCCGATGCGGTTTAAAGGCGTCATCGCGACCAGTTGTTTCTCGAAATCATTCTCTACGCCATACAGGCCCGCTGCCTGCGTTCCCTCGCTTAACGTCGCGCCTGGATTGACTGAATTGACGCGGATGTTGCGGGAAGCCAGTTCCTTCGAGAGCACTCCGGTAATCGCGTCGAGCGCGCTTTTGCTGGCTGAATAGATCGAATAACCGGGTGGACACATCTTTGAAGCGCCGGAGCCAATGTTAATGATGGTACCCCCTTCAGAACCAAAGTACTGCAGCGACTCCCGGATGACTAACAGAGGACCAAGCACGTTGATATTGAATTGACGGTGAAACTCTTCTTCAGTCAGTTCCTCTATTGGAGTCTCGCGATACACGCCGGCATTGTTTACCAGGATGTCGAGTCGGCCAAAGGTTGAAGCAACATCCTGGAATAAACGTGACACATCTGCTGCATGCGAAACATCTGCCTGCACCGCAACAGCTTGCCCGTTCTCTAGTTTGATTTGTTCTACCAGGGCTTCGGCACGCTCCCCATCGATCGCAAAATTCACAACCACAGCTGCTCCCGCCGCAGCCAGTTCCCTGGCGATCCCCGCACCGATTCCCTTGGAGGCCCCCGTTACAAGTGCCACTTTTTTGTCTAGCTTTGACATCGTATCTCCTCCTCGTGTTATTGAAAGTGATTGAGCCCTGCACTAATTCTTAGACACATTGAGGAGACCGGTGTGACAGTCGCCGTTCTTTTTTCAGTTCAAACGTAACGCAGCGCGAATGCCCGGTTGCTCCAGCAGCTGTTGCAGCCAGTCGATTTGACTGGAAGGTTCCAGAAAGGGATGAGTGCGAAACAGGGCCGCGTATTGCTGCTCCGTGGCGTCGTCCATTTTGCGAATGGTGTCGGAGGCAACTTCACTGATGCGTTGAACGTGTTGCGGCACGAACAGTAAATGCTCGGGGTCGACGTGCCCCTCTCTGATGAAACCCCTGGTTTTCTTCGGGCAGCGGCAGGGATTCCTCTCATTGACCAGACCACACTGGTTCTGCATGAACTGATATAAATCGTTACGGGCCCGTGACAGGCACTGCCGAAAATTGTCTGCCGACATCTCCATGATTTCACTCCCCACTTTATCACTGGCCCCGAAGATTTCACCCAGAGTGAAAATCAGTCGTTGCCTGCGATCCAGACAGAGCAGCATGCCGGTTGTACACGCGACTTTCGCTTCTTCGACGAGCAGTGGCACATCCACGGGAACAGTTCTGGGGTCTGGCAGATCCAGATCGGGAATGTCGTTAATCGCAGCAGCATAACTGGAAAATGTTTGCGGCTGAGATTCTCCCCCCCGTCGTTTCATATTCAGAACGTGATTGACGGTGATGCGATAAAGCCAGGTGCGAAACTGACTGGTCCCCTGAAAAGTACTCAGTCGTGTGATGGCTTTGAGAAGGACTTCCTGCGTGACTTCTTCCGCATCGTGCGGGTGAAACACCATCCGGATCGCGATGTTATAAATCCAGGCCTGATGTCGCAGAACCAGCTTTTCGAGTGCACTGCGATCACCATTTTGGGCCTGATCAACCAGTTCGACATCCTGCTGGTCATCGTCAGCGATTTCGGTAAAGGGATTGTACATCAGGGGTTTCGGCATTTCGTCTCTCACTGATTGGAATGAACCTTTGGGTATTCTCTCCCTTTGACACATTCTGATACAGACTGTGACAGTCAGGCCAGTATTTTTTTACAGAAACATGCAGAGATTTGCTTCGTCTGTGCTGAACTTGAGTTTCTGATTGAAACTCCTAAATGGATTTCTGCATGATCGGAAATCGAATCTGGTTTGGTTGAGTGAGCTGCAACCTCCTGCTCGCTGCGCTCGGCCCGAATTTTATTCGGGCTTATCTATTAATCATTTTTCGTGTGGTTTCGTGTTTTTCGTGGTAGTAAATCAAAATGTATGAACCCCGACTATAATCGGGTGGCCTCGGATGTAATCCGAGGTTGTCGCAGACAACAGGAGGTTGCGATAGAAACCTGCTGCGTTTGTGTTGAAGTTGAGTTTCTGATTGATACTCGTGAATTGATCTCTACGTGGTAGGAAATCGAATCTGGCTTGGTTGAGTGAACTGCGACCTCCTGCTCGCTTCGCTCGGCCCGAATTTTATTCGGGCTTATCTATTAATCTTTTTTCGTGTGGTTTCCTGTTTTTCCTGGTAGTAAACAAAAGACACGAACACCGGGTGACCTCGGATGTAATCCGAGGTTGTCGCAGACAACAGGAGGTTGCGATAGAAACCTGCTGCGTCTGTGTTGAAGCTGAGTTTCTGATTGATACTCGTGAATTGATCTCTACGTGGTAGGAAATCGAATCTGGCTTGGTTGAGTGAACTGCGACCTCCTGCTCGCTTCGCTCGACCCGAATTACATTCGGGCCCACCCTTTTCTTTCTTGAGTTAGATGGTTTTTCTTCACTGTCGGGCAAGCCGACAGTGGCACACGGGGAGGTGATTATGACACTCGTCGTGCTGATCTGGTGATGCTCATTCTGATTTCTTTTTCTCGCTGTTTGCTGATCACTGGTCGCTGATTTTCAGCTGGGCAGTCTGGTGGCATTCCTTAAGATTCTCTCTATGTCTGTGCGCGTTTTCTGTTGCTGTGCGGGCCGCTGACAGGAATACCTGGTTTGAGGGGAGAGTCGGTCATGTGTTACATGTTGGAAAATGTTTTCTGTGGACTCTGGTTGCTCGTAGTTGGGTTGTTCTCTGTCATCTCGAGTGCGTCTGATCTTCGCGAACGGCGCGGCGGTGTCAAGAGGGGTCAGAAGAAAACGGGGTGGCGATACAGGTTGACAGGGTCGCGATATGAGGCGGTACTGGGGCGGTGCCGGGACGATGCTGTGCGATGTGCGGCGACCCGCAGGCATACATCACGAACTGGTGCTGTTTCAGGCAGTGCAGATCTGGAAAAAACGTCCGGTTTTCGCGTGAACCTCGGGAAGTGGTTCGCGGTGTTTCAGTGCACTGTAAACTGGGCACGCGCGCGACACAGGTCTACGCTTATCGTCGTTGGCGCGACGCGGTCAAGTTCAATGTTTGCAGACACGGCGATTGAGCAGTGCTCGGATGACAGCTGCTCTTTCTACTTCCAACAGTTAGAAGCGGAGTGTGGTCTGCACGTAGAACTGGGTGGCGGTGTTGCGGGGCGGAATGTTGTCGCCGACAAAATCGCCGTACCAGAACCAGGAGTAACCGGCCTGGATATTGAAGTTGGGGTTGAAAGTGTAGGTTCCAATCAGGTCGAATTCCTGTCCGATGTCGCGACTGCCGCCCAGTGTTCCCGTGGGGGCACCGGCGACGTTGTAGAGATAGTCGTTGGTGGTGGCTTTTTCGAACCAGTGGAAAGCTCCGACCAGGCCCACTTTTTTCGTCGGCTTGGCGTTCAGTTGCAGACTCCAGTCATACAGGTTCTGGCCGGACAGGTTGTCGATGATCCCCCAGTAAGCGTGTCCCAACGGGTAGAGTGTGTTGAAGGTATTGTTGGTACTGCCATTCGGATCGGAGTTACCGGAACCGTAATAGAACAGACCGCTCAGGCGTGGCGACCAGGGAACCGTGGTCCAGGTGTGACCCAGGACCGAGGTAAAGAAGCCTGCGGAGACGCGTTTGCCGTCATCGTTTCCGAACTGGTAGGCACCTTCGGTTTCGAAGTCCCAGATGCGGGTAACTTTGCAGCAGTCGTCCTGAACTTCGCGGGTGGTTTTGAAGCGACCGCCGGCGGTGTGACGCGAACCATCGGGTCGGTTGGGGGTGTTGGTTTCATCACGGAGCCAGAGGTAATACAGGTCGAGCAGTTCCGGACCGCCATCCGACAGAATGGTGGCGTAGATCCCGCTGAAGGTGACGGAGGTATCGGGTTTGTCTCTGCTGTTATCGTACTGGCTGAGAGGCTGGTTACCGCCGCCCGTATTCACAGGGTTAGTGATGAAGGCGTCGATGTGAACGGTTTCAGTATGATGAAAATATTTGAAGCCTTCAAAGTTACGACGTGTGTTCGACCAGTCGAGTGGCGAGATCAGATGCTGCGAGCCGTAGAGCATTTCCTGTCGACCATACCGAAACCAGCCGGGTGCGCCGTTCCATTCATGGAGTTTGACGTCAACGAATGCGTTCTGCACATTCCAGCGGTTGATATCAATGGGCGTGGGTGGCAGATCGTTATCGAAGATGGAGGCATCGATGCCTTCGAAGTAGACACGGGCGTAATCGCCGAGCTGCAGATCGAAATACTGACGCCAGCGCCAGAGATTGTAATCGGTATTGACGGGTCCACCTGGTCGCAGACGATTCTGTTCGTGCATATAGCGATGTCGCAGTTCGCCGCCGACCGAAAGCGTGTAAGGCGAACAGTCATGGCCGAGCGGCATTTCCTTGAAGCGTTCCCCGAGCAGGTAAGGATGGTCGGGATTGCTGAGGTAGCTGCCAAACGTGTTATCATAGAACAGTGGTTTATACGGATTAGCAGGAGGTTTCACAGGCGATGGGTCATCGAAAATGATTTCATCTTCGGACTCTTCGGTATTCGGCGGAATGACCGAATCGGCAGAGGGTTCTTCTGCGGACTGGAAAACTGTAGAAACAGGTGTCAGCTCTGGTTCGATGCCATCGTATTCGGCCTGGGCCGCTGGTGCGGGCGGTACGGCAGGGGAATTAGTTTCTGCGCTGAGTCTGGCGGTGGCCAAAGCAGATGAAGCGACCACACTCAAAGATAAAATCACGCGAAGACGCATTCGGCATTCCTTGCTGTTACATGTCTGGTGATAGAACGTTCTATCTCATTTGTCTGTTCGCGAAAACAAATGGAAATTCCTGATGGGTCGACGTCACATCCTGTTCCTGGATGATCGCGGTGGATTGGTCTCCCCGATTAGAATCGGTTTATCGGGTGTAATCAGACTATCCCGTTCAGCCAGATTTACAGCAATCAACGATACTTAGAAATGATTGAGGGTCAACTTTGCCAGAAACTGCCTATTCAAAACAACCAAAGCAACCGCTACAAACTGCCACCCCAGCAACTGTCGCGATGAAAATAAAACGATTACGCGGTTCAGGAAAGATGACTAAAGCTGAACTGCAGGATTAAGGAAATCTCAGTGAAGCGGGCTGGTCAAATCGATGGTTACCACTGGACACCCAGCATGAGCGAATTAAGGCCGCTACCGATGCCGAGTAAAGCGATACGATCCTGTTCCTGAAGGATCTGATTTTCGATGCCGAGCGCCCAGGCCATGGGGAGTGCAGCGGCGCCGGTGTTACCCAGTGTTTCGACGGTGGGATAGTCAAGGCTGGTATCGAGACCCAGTTTTTCGAGCAGGAGTTTGCGATGTGCTTTACCGACCTGGTGGGTGAAAACGCGGTTGACGTCTTCGTTTTTCCAGCCGAGCGTGGTTTTAGTCTGTTCCCAGGTGGGGATGGCGAGATTGACGCCGGCGACGAGCAGGGATTCGGAATCGGTCTGCATACGAGGGCGGTGATCGCCGTGTTTTTGTGCTTCGACACCGCCGGCGCAGAGTTCGTGGCTGGAGGTATCGGTCTGAAAGTTACCGCCGAGCAGACGATGACCAGTTTGACTGAGTTTACGGTCACAGAGGAGAATGGCCGCGGAGCCACTGCCAATGGTCAGGGAAGCAAAGTCGTTTTTAATGGATTTGCGGGTTAAGGTGTCGTCGTGGAGCAGATCGTGAATGGTGCCTTCCACGAGGTCGCGTCCGACTTCGGTTCCGACGACGATTCCGGCGCGGATCTGTCCCATTTCAATCATGTTGGCGATGAAGACCATCCCATTGAGCAGACCGAGGCAGGCATTACTGATGTCGAGCACTAATGCGGCGTTAGGGAGTTGAGTAGCATGATGCACGCCGCTGGCGGTCGCAGGTTCGAGCTGATCACGACAGACGGAGCCATGAAACAGGGCACCAATGTATTTGCGGTCGAGCTGACAGTGATCGAGGAGCTTGTTCACGGTCTGAGCGCTGATGGTACCGGGGAGCGTGCCCGGATCGAAAAAGCGTCGTTCCTGAATGCCTGTCATCAGTTCCAGTCGGCCTGCGGGCAGACCGAGTCGATCATAAACGGGTGCCAGCTGCGCTTCGATTTCGTCGGAAGTGACGATATGGGGTGGCAGGGTACAGCAGACAGCTTCGACGCAAACATGCTCATAACGCATAAGCGGTATTCAATTCCCATTCCAACAGGCTGATAAAAGAGACGACGTGACCGGGCACAAAAGTGAGAACTTCTGCGCGCAGAAAGAACGTCCTATTGAATTGGATCTGGGAACGAAACTCAACCTAAGCGCTGAAAAAACTTAAACCTGAGCTGCACTTTGTTTGCGAGGCGAGGAATTCAGAGTATCGACGAGGTGTTTGATCTCGTTCAATTTCTCTGTGCGAGTGCGAACATAGTCCGTAGTCGGTTCTTCGACTCGCAATTTTTCTGCACTCTTTACGTAGCGCAAACCTGACAACAGGAGGTCCAGTTGTTTTTCAGTAATATTTATTGTTGTGATATCAGTCATAGGTAAACGAAAACTCTCTCGAGGTGATCCGGAGAATTCAGTCCACAACAACCTCCTGCTGCTGTTACTGACATAATATTAGTCAATCACCAACCCAAATTTCAACCAGTTTTTACAAAAACACATCCTGTCTGGTATTTTCTAATCATCGACTTATCAAAGAAGTTTGCTTTGAAAGCTTTTCCGGTGCTGTTGAATCCCTTACAGCCGGCCTGATTGAATCGATCGATACGCTTGAATTAAACTATACATACAAACATGCTCAGACGGCTCTCAGATTGCCTTCCTGGAAGGAATCGGCCATGGCGAGCGGAATTTCGGCTTCGGCGAGGACCACTTTTGCCTGATTTTCCTGAGTCGTGGCGATCATTTCCTGTTCGGAGGCAACCGCTTCGGCCCGTCTTTCTTCTGCGAGTGCCTGTGCGATCCGCATGTCGGCTTCGGCCTGATCCACCCGGAGGCGTGCACCAATGTTTTCACCAACATCAATATCAGCGATATCGATGGAGACAATGGAAAACGCTGTCTGGGTATCCAGACCACGGTCCAGCACATTGCGGGCAATGACAGACGGATTCGCCAGAACTTCCTTATGACTTTCACAGGAACCGATGGCAGAAACAATTCCTTCGCCGACGCGGGCGATAATTGTCTCTTCGGTGGCTCCTCCGACCAGCTGACTTAAATTGGTTCGCACGGTGACACGGGCACGCGCCTTGAGTTGTATCCCATCCTTGGCAACGCCGTCCAGCGTGGGCCGACCACTTTTCTTGGGATCGGGGCAATCAATGACTTTGGGGTCCACGCTGGTTTCGACCGCGGAGATGATATTTCGTCCAGCCAGATCGATCGCAGAGGCGGTATCCCAGTCCAGATCGATGCGGGCCCGGTGGGCGACAATCAGAGCATGCACGACGCGGTGTACATTCCCGCCTGCCAGGTAGTGTGCTTCAAACGCCTGTGTGGGAATATCCGTCAGTCCGGCCTGGACCGCCATGATTTTGGTATCAACGATGACAGATGGCTTTACCTTCCGGAGTGACATAAAGACCAGGGCAAGCGGACCAATTTTGGCGCGCGAACTGAAGGCCTGGATCCACAACTTGAAATAACGGGCAAACAACGCCACGAAGACGATGCCCAGTAAAATTCCGATTCCACCGATGGCAAATGCTACAACTGGCCAGAGATCTTCCATTGTCTGCATAACTCCCTTGTTAGTATTTGTTTCTGAGACAGCTGCCTCTGAAATATCATAACTGCCTGAAGGTCAAAACAAAAAGTAATTTTCAGCAGCTTTTTGCATTTTTCGCATTAGTTCACATCAGAAAACGAAATTGAGCTTGAATTGGATCATTCTGTTTTTCAAAACAGTCTGGTTCGATCGATTGGAAATCGGTTTTGCGGTCTTTATTCTGTTTTAAATAAACCATGTTTTCAAATTCCGTTGTTACCGGGACAGCGGATTCACAAATAGAACGGACTTCAGTAAAGCAGGAAAACCCTATGAGTATCGAAGCCAAGATCGAAGAACTGAACCTCGAACTTCCCACAGCCCCCAAGCCAGGCGGCATTTATAACCCTGTCGTACAGGTCGATGATATGTTGTATGTCTCCGGACATGGCCCTATTAAACTGGATGGCAGTATGCACACCGGGCGTGTGGGCGACGATTTGACTGAAGAACAGGGCGTTGAGGCAGCTCGTTCCGTTGCTTTGACGATGCTGGCGACATTGAAGCAGTACCTGGGCGACTTGAATCGGATTGATCGGTTCGTCAAAGTACTGGGCATGGTGAATGCGGCTCCTGATTTCAAACGGCATCCCCAGGTCATCAACGGTTTCAGTGATCTGATCGTGCAGGTGTTCGGCGAGAATGGCCGCGCCGCCCGCAGTGCCGTCGGTATGGGCTCTCTTCCGGGAAATATTACCGTCGAAGTCGAAGCGATCGTGATGCTCAAAAAGCAGTAGCAGACGGTTCTGTAAGCACGCCCGGATACGGTACTTGAGCAGCAGACGGGGGCTTTTTCCCGAAAACTGAAACTGTGAACAGTTCAATCGGGCTGATTCATCTTTTCGGATCAGGGCAGAAATAGTAAAAACCGTTAGCGCCATGGTTTCGCGCTAGCTGACCAGGGAAATGGTGCCTGCTGTATTGAGAAAGGATTCTCGGTGTGCCAAACGTTGATTTGATCATATTCGGAGGAGGGATTGCCGGCCTGTGGACGATGCATGAAGCCAGTCGACGGGGATACAGGTGCCTGCTGCTGGAAGCATCCGCCCTGGGAAGCGGGCAGACCGTTGCCTCACAGGGAATTATTCATGGTGGTTTAAAATATACCCTGCAGGGCATGATGACCGGCTCTGCCCGCCGCATCCGTGAGATGCCCTCGATCTGGAGACAGTCGCTGGCCGGCGAAAAGCTGCCCGATTTATCCCAGACCGAAATTCGTTCGAATAACTGTTATCTGTGGCGTACTGAATCGCTGTCTTCCCGGCTGGGTATGTTTGGCGCGAAGATGGGGCTGCAGGTGGTCCCGAAAAATCTCGCCCCCGAAGATGTTCCCGAACTCCTCTCTGACTGCCCGGGCTCGATTGGTCAGATGGACGAACAGGTGATCTCGCCTTACAGCCTGATCCGAAATCTGGCGGAAGCGTTTCCTGAACAGATATTAAAATACGATCCGGAAAGTCTGAAATTCGTTCACGATCAAAACGGAAAGCTATCAGCGGTTCAGATTCTGGATCCCCAGCGGACGCCGGTGACCATTCAAACGGCGGCAATATTACTGACGGCAGGCAGTGGAAACGAAAGCCTGTTGCAGCAGGCAAGTCCTGCTACTGAAGTACCGGGTAAAAGTGTGATGCAGAAGCGGCCGCTGCATATGGCTTTGGTCAGAGGGACGCTGCCTCCCTTTAACGGGCATTGTGTGGATGGTGCGAAAACCAGAGTCACGATCACCTCAGACATTGATTGCCAGGGACGCACGGTCTGGCAGATTGGTGGCCAGGTTGCCGAGACGGGCGTGAGCATGAATCGACGCGCTCTGATTGAACATGCTGCCCGGGAGCTGGTGGCTTCGGTACCGGGAATCGAACTCAACGGCCTGGAATGGAATTCTTACACTGTCGATCGCGCCGAAGGGGCAACGAAATCGGGACATCGCCCGGAAACGCCACAAATCCTGCAGGAAGGCAACCTGTTCACGGCGTGGCCTACCAAGCTGGCGCTGGCACCTCAGCTGGCGGAAGAAATCTGTGAGCGACTGTCCGCAATTCCTGTTGCACCGACGCCGCTGGATGATTCGTGGAAGTCAGAGCTGACGCGATTTCTTCGTCCGCAGGTGGCTTTGCCTCCCTGGGAAACAGCAGTCGACTGGGTGAGGCTTGATGAACCGTTTAGTCAACGAGAGGCTGCCTGATCTCCGTCAGGTTGAACTTCGAACATGCAATACCGTCCTTTGGGAAACACCGGCTTTTCCGTCAGCGCACTGGGTTTTGGTGCCTTCAAAATAGGCCGCAACGAGCAGATCAAATACAGTCAGTCTTACGATCTTCCAGATGATCAAACTACGGATCGCCTGCTGAATTCGGTACTGGACCTGGGGATCAATCACATTGATACCGCGCCCGCTTATGGCATCAGCGAAGAACGCATCGGCCAGTTCCTGTCACATCGACGTAATGAATTTCTGCTGTCGACTAAAATTGGTGAGACCTTTGAAAACGGTGCTTCCACCTATGACTTCTCCCGTGTGAGTCTGCAGTCGAGCCTGGAACGCAGTCTGAGTCGACTCAAGACCGATGTACTGGACGTGGTGCTGATTCATTCAAACAACTGTGAAACAGAGATCTTAAACCACAGTGATGCCATCGAAACACTGCAGGCAGCCAAACAGGCGGGGTCGATTCGCTGGATCGGCCTGTCTGCTAAAACGCTCTCCGGCGCGAAGGCGGCGCTCGACTGGGCGGATGTACTGATGGTGGAATATCATCTGCAGGATCGCAGTCATGAAGCACTCCTGGTTCAAGCCGCACAAAAGGGTGTGGGAGTCTTCGTGAAGAAGGGGCTTGCTTCAGGTCAGCTCTCTCCCGCGGAAGCGATTCCCTTTGTGCTGCGCAACCCGGGTGTCAGTAACCTGGTGGTGGGCGGTTTGAATCTCAAGCATCTTCAAAGCAACTGGCAGACTGCCTGCGATACATCGATCGCGCCAGCTGCTTAATTCTTGCGGTTGCTCGCGAATTCTCTCTCCAGGAGCGTTTAACGTAAGAAACATAAGTATTTCCTGCGCTGACCGTCTCTGCTGAAATGCAGGTTTCTGAGGTGTACATCCTCTTTTCCCGAGCATCTGTCGGCTTGGCATTCGTGGTGGTACGGACTATAAAGGAGTAAAGCATCATCAAAGTTTATTATGATCGAATCTGAACCTCTTTTGAGTCCCGCACTATGGCGCCCAAAGTCGGCTTGTTTATCCCCTGTTATATTGATCAACTGTACCCGCAGGTAGGAATTTCGACCCTGAAAGTATTAGAACATTTCGGGGTGGATGTGGAATATCCGGAAAGCCAGACCTGCTGTGGTCAGCCTATGGCAAATACCGGCTGTACTAATGAAGTGGAGCCGCTGGCAAAACGCTTTCTGGAAATTTTCAAAGGCTATGACGCGGTTGTCTGTCCCTCGGGCAGTTGTGTCTCGATGGTCACACACCACTATGATGAATACTTTCCGGATAACGCCGAGTATGAGGAGCTCAAAGCGAAAACCTACGAGTTCTGCGATTATCTGACGAACGTCCTGGGAATCAAAACTCTATCGGGACGCTTTCCTCACAAGGTCGGCCTGCATCAGAGTTGTCATGGACTGCGCGAATTAAGACTTGCCAGTTCCAGCGAAGTCATGGGCCCCCCGTTCGGCAATGTGCGCGTGCTGCTGGAAAGCATCGAGGGGGTGGAACTCTCTGAACTGCAACGGCCCGATGAATGTTGTGGTTTTGGTGGAACATTCGCGGTCGCTGAAGAAGCGGTTTCCTGCATGATGGGAGAAGATCGTGTGCACGACCACGAACAGGCGGGTACGGAAGTTCTGACGGCTCTGGATATGTCCTGCCTGATGCACCTGGATGGCATTATCCGCCGCCAGAAGAAACCGATTCGCGTGATGCATATCTCTGAAATTTTAGTCGAGTGTTTGTAAGATGCCTTCACATCCAAAATTAGCTGCGGAATTCGTTAAGAATAAAGACCGTGCGCACTGGCACGATCAGTCTCTGTGGTTTGTCCGTTCCAAACGTGACAAGGCTGCGAAACAGATTCCCGAATGGGAGCTGTTGCGCGAACAGGCTTCAAAAATCAAAATGTTTACGGTCTCGCATCTGCCTGATCTGCTGGAAGAATTCGAGCGAAATGCGACCGCGCGAGGCGTGCAGGTTCACTGGGCCCGCAATGCCACCGAACATAACGAGATCGTACACGGCCTGTTAAAAAAACATAATGTAACGCGCGTGGTGAAGAGCAAATCCATGCTCACGGAAGAGTGTCATCTCAATCCCTACCTGGAACGGCATGGGATTGAAATCATCGATACCGACCTGGGTGAGCGGATCGTGCAGATGCAGAATATGCCTCCCAGCCACATCGTGATGCCCGCGATTCATATCAAAAAAGAAGAGATCGGCGAACTGTTCCACGAACAACTGGGTACAGAGAAAGGGGCAACGGATCCCCAGTATCTGACCGAAGCGGCCCGCCAGCATTTACGCCAAAAGTTCATCGAAGCAGAAGCCGGGATCACGGGTGTCAATTTTGCGATCGCGGAAACGGGTGGCTTTGTAGTCTGCACGAATGAAGGAAACGCCGACCTGGGAACGTCGCTCAACAAACTGCATATTGCCTGTATGGGGATTGAGAAACTGATTCCCCGCGCGGGCGACTTGAGCGTGTTTCTGCGACTGCTGGCCCGTTCAGCGACTGGTCAGCCCATCACCACGTATTCCTCTCACTTTCATGGTCCGGCTCCGGGAGCAGAAATGCATATCGTGCTGCTGGATAACGGACGCAGTGAAATTTCCGGCAGCGACGAATTTCGACGGTCATTAAACTGCATTCGTTGTGCCGCCTGTATGAATACCTGCCCTGTATATCGACGGAGTGGAGGTTACAGCTACAGTAACACGGTTCCCGGTCCCATCGGGTCGATTCTGGGTCCGGCCAAAGATCCGAAAGCGAACTCCACCCTGCCCTTTGCCTGCAGTCTGTGTGGATCCTGCACCGATGTCTGTCCGGTGAAAATCGATCTGCATCATCAATTGCTGACCTGGCGAAAAGAGCTGCGCGTGAAGGGGTTATTACCGTTTTCCAAACGGCTCTCGATGAAAATGATGTCGTGGATGATGCGGATGCCGGGCCTGTATCGTTTCGTGGGAAAATTGGCACGGTCGATTGTGCCTTATCTGCCTCGGTTCATGCTCTACAATCGCCTGAACGACTGGGGCAAACAGAGAGAACTTCCCATCATACCCAAACAGAGTTTCCGGGAATGGATGAAGCAGAACCATGACGACAAGTAAAAACGACATCCTGAACAAGCTGCGCAGTCAGTCGGTCCCCCAAAACGAGTTACCTGACCTGCAGTCGCTTGAACTCTCCTCGCAGTGGATTCGCTATGAGGATCCAACAGAGCAGTTCGCGGAAACGCTGGCTTCCGTTGGCGGACTCTGTCTGCGCGTTAAAAATGTAGACGAAGTCAACTCACATCTGTCAGAGTTGCCCGCATATCTGGAATCGAAAAATGTCTGTTCTCAGGTTGCCGGTTGTGGACAACCTAACGTGAACATTCCCGAAATCACCGACCCACATGATTTTGAGAATATTGATTTTGCCATTTTACCGGGTGAATTCGGCGTCGCGGAAAATGGTGCTGTCTGGATCTCCAATGATGGCGGCCCGGCGCGGACCCTTTACTTTTTATCTCAGCATGTCGCGCTGCTGGTTCCCGCCAGCGAGATAGTAAACAACATGCACCAGGCGTATCAGAAACTGGGATTTGCTGAAAACGGGTTTGGGACCTTTATGTCTGGCCCTTCCAAAACGGCTGATATCGAACAGTCCCTCGTGATTGGCGCCCATGGGGCCCGATCCCTAATCGTGTTTCTGGTCGAAGAAGCATTTTGAAATCAGTGATCCGCTGATCAGATTTTATCAGATTTTCTGTAACTTTCCCGGGTTCAAACAGGTACACTAAGCTGTATCCAGATTGTGTACTATCGATCTGCTCCTTTTCTTAGATCTGTTTTTCCATACCGGAGGTTCTCCGTGTCGACTGCAATTGCAAAATCCTTCCTGAAACGACTTACTCTGACTGTCTGTGTTCTCTCGCTCGGTTCGCTGGCTCTGGCTCAAACCAACACCGAGTCGCGTAAGGAGAAAGTGGACTGGAATAAGCCGATTGCCGTGGCGACGATCGCCAGTATTGACCGTGTTCTGGATGACATTGATTACATTTTTGCCACTGTGGACAAACCGGAATATCCCGCAATGATCAAAGGGTTTCTGGCACAGTATCGTAATCTGGAAGGCCTGGATAAAACGAAACCGCTGGGGGCATTTGTCTTTCTGAACGAAGGTATCGCGCCGCAAGCGGTTGTGGTGGGATTTATTCCAGTCAAAAGTCTGGACGAGCTGACGCAGACCCTGGGCGAAGTCGGCTTTCTGTTGAATCCGGTCGACGGGAAAGAAGATCGCTACACGCTGGCATTGCCCACATTCACAGTGCACATCAAGATGGCCCACGGCTACGCATTTCTGCACATTAAAAGTGAAGCGCTGGACAGAGAATTTTACAACCCCGATGAGTTCACCAGCGCGCTGGCCAAAGAGTATGACATTGCCGGGTCGCTGTTTCTGAGTAATGTCCCCCAGCCGATGCGGATGATGGCCGTTGATCTGACCAGAGCCCGTGTGGATGAACAACTGCCACAAAAGCCGGGTGAAGATGATTTAAAATACAAAGGTCGCAAAGAAACCACCCTGCTCATACTGAAGCAGTTTGAACAGGTCGCCGAAGATGGGAATCAGCTGACGATCGGTTATAACCTGTCGAAAGAGAAAAAGAACATTCAGCTGCATCTGGGTGTCAAAGCACAACCAGGTACACCACTGAGTAAAGAATTTGAGCAGTTGTCGAAAACTTCCAGCCAGTATTCTTATCTTCAGGCTGATTCTGCAGAAATGCTGGGATATACCATTCTTCCGCTCCGGAAAGAGGTGGAGCAGAAAATGATTCTGGATCTGATCGAAAAATCTACCAGAAATATTCCACCGATACTGCTGGGCGATGATGCGAATCCTGGTCCCGTCGCTAAGATTCTGGATTCTCTCAAGGCAACTGTTGGCTCTGGTAAACTCGATGGACACATTCAGATGCAACAGGTGGGTGAAAAGAAAGTGGCATTACTGGGCGCAGTGAAACTTTCGAACGGATCTCAATTTCAACAGGGTCTGCAGGAGTTCTTCGATTTAACTAAACAGGCCGATGATACAAAAGGCGTTGAAGGAAATGTCGCGGAAGTGGAAGGCATTGCCATTCATAAAATTACCCCCGACAACCTGAAAGAAGATACAAAAAAACTCTTTGGTCAAAACCCGGTCATTTATATCGGCTGCAGTCAGGACGAATGCTGGGTGGCCATGGGGGAAACGGAGAGCCTGGAACTGTTGAAAAAGTCGATTTCAACAGGCAAAAGTCATGCACAGGACCGCAAACAGGGTACCGCTTTTCTACTGTCTTTTAAACTGGCATCGATGATTCCCCTGGCAGAGGAGAATGCAAAAAATCCCGATTTCATTGAATCTGCGAAAGTGGCCTTCGCTTCCGGTGGCGATCTGATGACCATTTATCCTAAAATCACAGCCGATCAAGCCAGCCTGAATCTGGAATTCGGTGAAGGATTCATCAGGCTGATTTCCTTATCCATTGCCAATCGCAAGTAGCCTGATTTCCGTTTGACTGTCGCGTCTTCCGATCAAAGACGCGCCATGATCCTGGAACAGGCACTAGAACTTTATTCCCGCTATGCCTGAACCAGAAACTGAAGTGCTGCCTTATCTGACGGAAGGCTTACCGGGAACCGGCGGTGAATTAAAACAGACCCCCGAAGACTTTATCGTGGAGGAGATCCCGGTCTACGCCCCTTCGGGTGAAGGAGATCATCTGTTTCTGTGGGTGGAAAAACGGGATGTCTCGGCGCAGTTTCTGGTAAAGATTCTGTCAGAAAAGTTGAGAGTCGATTCACGGGAAATTGGTGTGGCCGGCCTGAAAGACCGCTGTGCCATCACGCGGCAAATGGTCTCCGTTCCTGTAGAATGTGAGCCTTTGCTGGAAGGGTTTGCCTTCGATGGCATTCGCATTCTGCAGGCAACCCGGCATGAACGGAAACTGAAAACCGGGCATCTCAAAGGGAACCGCTTCACACTGTTACTGAAAGAAACTTCTGAGAATGCGTTTGCTAATGCGAAGGCCATTCAGGAGAAAATTACAGAGTTCGGCTTTCCCAACTTTTATGGTGCGCAGCGAATGGGCCGCGATAATGAAACGTTGCGAATGGGAATGAAGCTGTTAAAAAATGAAAAGGTCTCCGCCAAATACTTTCGGAACAAATCACTGAAACGGCTGGCTCTGTCGGCGGCGCAGTCCTGTCTGTTTAATCGGGCACTCTCTCAAAGGGTCTCTGCAAAAAACCTGCATACGGTTCAGCAGGGCGATATCATGCAGGTTTGTGAATCGGGGGGTCTGTTTGTTGTTGAAGATGTCGCTGCGGAGCAACAGCGGTTTGATCAGCGGGAAACCGTCATTACCGGTCCTATTTTCGGGCCTAAAATGAAACAGCCTGCCGATCAGGTTCTGGAAGCGGAGACTGCGATTCTGCAGGAGTTCTCCCTGGAACCGGCATACTTTTCACGTTTCAAAAAACTGACTCCCGGTGCCCGCCGACCATTCCTGATCTGGCCGAAAGATCTTAAAATCAGTCAGACGGCGGACGGCATCCAGTTTGATTTTACGCTGCCTTCCGGCGTGTATGCGACCATGTTGCTCAGGGAATTTATGAAAAACGAGACGGCTGCCATGACGCCAGGCGACTCGTGATGAAAGGAAGATATTGTGAAAGTTCTGATTGATGAGGAACAGATTAACTCGCGTGTGATTGAACTGGGACGGGAACTAGCCCAGGAATATCAGAATCGGCCCTTGACCATCATCGGGATACTGGCCGGCAGCCTGGTGTTACTGGCAGATCTGATCCGGGCGATTGATGTGCCCCACCAGGTCGGTGTGTTACAGGCTTCCAGTTATCGCGGTAAATCAACCACGCCGGGAGAATTACAGGTCAATCTGGATTACCTGCCCGATTTAACAGACCGTGATGTTCTGCTGGTGGATGATATTTTTGATACGGGTAAAACCATGCAGACCGTGCTGGCTCAAATTCAGAATCAGAATCCCCGATCTCTGAAATCAGCCGTCCTGCTCTGGAAAGAAGAAGCGTCAACAGTCGAACTGAAACCCGACTATCACTGCTTTAAAATTCCCGAGCATTTTGTTGTCGGCTATGGACTGGACTTCAACAACGAATACCGCCATCTGCCTTTCATCGCATCCCTGGAAGGCTCGGATCTTGCGTAAAACGAATCTGTAGAACGCACTCGAATCATGTGCGTTCTACAGAATTCATAATTGATTACACATCCAGATTCTTCACATCGAGTGCATGTTTCTCGATGAATTCGCGGCGGGGTTCCACAACATCTCCCATCAGCACGCGGAAGATTTCATCAGCGGCGGCGGCATCCTGCATGCCCACCTGCAGAAGCACCCGTTTTTCCGGATCCATACTGGTATCCCAGAGTTCTTCTGAGTTCATTTCGCCCAATCCTTTGAAGCGGGTCAGCTTGAGTCCTTTTTCGCCGATGTCTCGTAGCGAAGGCAGGAGCTGGCGGAGATTGCTCAGTTTAACTGCATTGCTGCCACTGTTAATGCAAAACGGATAGATGGGTTCACCGTTGCGGTTTCCAGGTGAGTAGAAATCTTTCAGGTGAATCCCGTAACCTTTCAGCTTCTGCAACAGATCGTTAATCGTGCGAATTTCGTGCAGATCGGTCACCTGCAGGGCTCCTGCTTTTGCGAACTCATCCTCGTCTTCTTCGCTGTCTTCAGAAGTTTCTGCTGCTCCGTTGTCATCGGCGATCTGCAGTTCATCGCCGCGTTTGGCTTCTTCTTCTTTCAGGAAACTTGCCATTTCCTCCTGAGACGTAAACCAGAACTGCTGTTTGCCGAGGAAGATGCGATATTGGGGCAGTAAACCGTCTTCGGTCGCAAAATTCAAAGCAATGAATTTCAAATCGATGCCGCGACGATCGAGTGTTCCCAGTGGCTCTTCCAGATCAGAAACCAGATCCACCAGTTTTTCCAGCATCTCTCCCTCAAAGATGGTTCCGTCTTCATGCTGCAGATTCGAATCTGAGAGAGCCAGTTCGACCAGCTCGTTCATCATTTCATCCTGCGTCTGCACATAGCGGATTTTCTTACCCTGGGTAACGCGATACAAAGGTGGCTGTGCGACATACACACAACCATTGTTGACCAGTTCCCGCATGTGACGGAAGAAGAAGGTCAGCAGCAGCGTGCGAATGTGGCTGCCGTCAACGTCGGCATCGGTCATCAGGATGATCTTGCCATAACGTCGTTTGGTAACGTCATCAAAGGCAGCTCCCGGTGGAACACCGACCGCTTTGAAGATGTTGGCGATTTCCGCGTTATCCAGAACCTTGACCAGCTGTGCTTTTTCCACATTCAGGATTTTACCACGCAATGGCAGAATCGCCTGGATGTTAGAATCGCGTCCGGTGTCTGCCGAACCGCCGGCAGAATCCCCTTCGACGAGGTAGAGTTCGGTGATGTCGAGTTCTCGGCTACGGCAGTCACGCAGTTTTTCAGGCAGACCGCCTGTGGTGAGTGCCCCTTTGCGACGAACCATTTCACGGGCTTTTTTAGCTGCTTCACGGGCTTCTGCCGCCAGCAGACCTTTGAGCGAGATCTTTTTCGCGACGCCTGGGTTCTCTTCGAAAAACTTGGTCAGCTTTTCATTCACGACGGTCTGAACAATGCCTTCGACTTCGCTGTTCCCCAGTTTGGTCTTGGTCTGACCTTCAAACTGCGGATCGGGAACGCGGACGGTAATCACCGCTGTCAGGCCTTCACGGAAATCGTCGCCGCTGGGTGTGAAGTCTTTGAAGAGGTTGGCTTTTTTACCGTAGGCATTGATCGAGCGGGTTAACGCCCCCCGGAAGCCGGAGAAATGGGTTCCCCCTTCAATGTTGAAAATGTTGTTGGCGAAGCAGCGTACATTTTCGGTAGAACCATCGTTGTGCTGTACCGAAATATCGACCTGCACGCCTTCGAGTTCTCCCTGGATATGAATGATTTCTTCGTAGAGGACAGTCTCAGTACGGTTCAGATGGCGTACGAATTCGACCAGTCCTTCTTCATAGTGAAATTCATCTGACTGGCCGGTACGCTCATCATTGATGCGAATCCGCACGCCGGCGTTCAGAAAAGCGAGTTCCTGGAGTCGCTTGGTCAATGTGTCATAGACAAATTTAGTATCCGGGAAGATGGTGCCATCCGGCTTGAAGGTGATTTTGGTTCCGCTCTTGTCGGTCTTCCCGAGTTTTTTGAGCGGAGTCTTCAAAAGCCCCTGGTGGAAATCCATGGTCCAGACATGCCCTTCACGTCGGACTTCGGCTTCCAGCCATTCGCTCAAGGCGTTGACTGCGGTAATCCCGACGCCGTGCAAACCACCGGTTCCGGTTTTGTAGCCCCCTTCCCGGTCAAACTTTCCGCCGGCATGGATTTCCGTCAAAACCACTTCCAGAGCCGGACGGTTATTCATGTCCGGCATGATACCTATGGGAATCCCGCGACCATCATCGCTACAGGTCACGCTGCCATCCGCATTGATTTTAACGTTGATGATTGAAGCATAATTATTCACACATTCATCGATCGAGTTATCGACGACTTCATAGACCAGATGGTGCAGACCCCGGAGCGTGGTATCCCCGATATACATGGCAGGTCGAGTACGAATCCCTTCGACGCCTTCCAGGGCACGAATATTGGATTCATCGTATCCCGTTTTTTTCAACTCTGTCTGACTCTCTTCTTGATCACTCACGCTTTATCACTCCCGTGAATTGTTTTTCTGTTTCGCTGCTGCGAAACGTTGTCTGATCTTAGACCAGTCTCAAACAGTAATTTCACATTCCATTTTTTAATCTGTTTGAGCTACTTATTTGCCTTGGATTTCAAGCGAAATTTTATCTCGCGGACATCCTGTTTTCCGTACTCCTGCTGTAATTTCGTCAGCAATGATTTCTTATGAAATGAATTCAGCTCATTCAGCAGAGCTGAGTTCTCGACTCCGACCTGCACCACCCTGTTTTTGATGCCCATTACCGTTGTCTGACCTGAGATTTTTTCACCCGCCGCCTGTTTCCAGGCATTGGTCAGTCGTTGATCTCCCTGCACGCGGGAGAGCCCTTTCAAAGCAATCAGCTCAGAAAGTACCTGTGAGACAGGCACCGGTGCGGGCACGGCACGACTCTGTTTGAATTCGTACTTTTGAGACATGTATTACCGTGCTTGCGAGAGAGGCATGATGACGTAGGTGTAACCATCGTCTGTTTTCAGAACCGCGGCACTGTCTGAATCGATCAGCTGCAGTCTGATATGGGCGGCTGAGTCGAGCGTTTTCAGAAAGTCGGCCAGGTAACGAACGTCAAATGTGATCACGATGTCTTCCCCTTCGAAGGGGATCGGGATTTCCACTTTTGATTCCCCGACGGATGCCGCCACACTTTTCAAAGTCAACAGACCGCTGGAGAAGACAAAATCGACTCCCCGTGTTTCCACGTCGGTCACAATCTGCGCCTGGCGGACTGCCCCGAAGAACGTGCCCACTTCCAGATCGATACTATGAGTCGGCTCGGGAGGAATGACATCACGGTATTTCGGGAAGCGGCCTTCGACGAGTCTGCCGAAAATTGTGGAACGGCCACTTTTCACAATCACATCATTGGCTCGAATCGCGATCTGGATGTTTCCTTCATCGCCTGTCAGACTCTTTTCGATCAGTGACATTGCTTTGGCGGGAATCACGGGGCGATTGTTTTCATACGCTTCGGAACCCTGGTAACTGCATGCTGATTCGACCATCGCCAGTCTGCGTCCATCGGTGGCGGCCAGGGTTAATTTATCACCTTCGACATCAAACAAAACGCCGCCGAGTGCATAACGCGTGCTTTCCGGATCGGTGGCAAACACGGTGCGGCGAATCATTTCACGAAATGACTGCATCGGAATTTCGAAGAAGTTGGATTCGTTGAAGGTTTCCACGGCAGGAAATTCGGAAGGATCATGAACTGACAGACGGAATTCACTTTTGCCGGCCTGAATCAGGATGAAGTCCTGGTCTGCCTCTTCGTCTTTCTTGAGTTCGATTTCCACGGAATCGGTATGGGCTTCCCGCAGGATGGAAACCAGCTCATGAACGGAGAGCAGAATCTGCCCGGGCACCATGACTTCGACTTCTTCGAAATCAAAGCGAATACTGACTTCCAGATCAGTCCCGCTCAGCGTTGCTTTTCCGTCTGCTGCTTCCAGTTTGGCGCACTTCAGAACTTCTTTCGGTGTGCGGGAACTGATGACGCTTCCAATGATCTGAAAGCCGGATAACAGGGTAGATCGAGAACAACTGAGCTTCATGTTTGAATCAACTTTTGTAAAAATGCGTGGAATTTGACGGCAACCGCGGACATCGATGGAAACACTTTCTGGCTGCCTGTAATTTGATCTTTAATGCTGATGATATTTTATGTGATTTCGATGACTTTCACAATCAATCTGAGGTCCCGAATCTACACAACAACCTTGTTTTTCAAGGGAGTTTTAATCTAAAAGATTTTTATTTAGCAGTAGTAGTATCAGAGGGAGAAGAAAATTGTGGATTATCGCAGAGAATTAAACGTAAATACCGATTTAGTATGACTTTAAATCAATGGTATTAGCGATATTTTCTGTCGAAAACCTGTTGGTGGGATCTTGGTAGGAAGCAGATAGACTGATCACAAAGAAGAGGACTTTGAAAAGTCACGATCAGCGCTGTTCAGAAACGAAAAACCAGTCGACTTCTGGCAACAGACTTTGAACAGGTTGTCGACAAAACAGAGCATCAGAAACTGTGAAAGGGGGCCTGGAAAAAGTTTCCTGATCCGGTTTCTCTGGTTGAATTTCCTGTCCGCTATAAAGGGTATACCCCAAGTTGTTGCTTGATGCGAGAAATCTGCTGACGTAATCCGGGTGATTTTTCGAGATCGTTCTGAATTTGACGACAGGCATGAATAACCGTGCTGTGGTTCTTGCGATTAAAATAATTCGCGATATTTGCTAAAGATTCACCGGTCAGTTCCCGGGAGAGGAACATGGCACATTGCCGCGGTAGAACAATCTGCTGAGACCGGTTGGCAGAGCGGACCTGGGCCAGGCTGGTCTTAAATTCACGACAGACGACTCTGGTGATTTTAGCCGTACTGGTGCGTGGCGGATCCAGATTCCCATCCAGGAATTCCTGTACGAAACGGCCTTCAATGCGTTTCTGCTGAATTCGGCTGACCGTATGCAGCTGATTCAGGATGGCAGACAGCTCTCGTGGTGAGCATTCTTTCTGACGGGCAATCAGGGCGAGTTCTTTTTCTTTGATGGGAATCTGCTCAAAATCAGCCCAGAATTTTAGCAGCTCCAGTCTGCTCTGGTATTTCAAGGGAGCTATTCCCACACAGACGCCCCCATGGAATCGATTAATCAGCTTCTTCTGAAAATGAGCCAGTTCGCCGGGCGGTTTGATCGAAGTCACAATGACGGCGCCCCCCTGTTTAAGAATCGTATCCAGTGTTGAGAGTAGTTCTCCCTGTGTATGCGTCCGGTTTTCCAGGCTGTGAATATCTTCCAGAACCAGCAGCTTCATCCCGCGGTGTTTCTCTTGAAACGCGGCAATTCGCTTGTTTTTTGAAGCGACAGCATATTTCGCAGCGAATTCACTGGCTGTCATGCTGTTCCATTCCGCCTCCGGATGGAGATTTACATAATCGGGTAACAGCGAGTTGATCAGAGCCGATTTTCCACAACCCGAAGGTCCGTAAATATAGACCAGCGGGGGGTCAGGCAAATCTGTTGTCTGAAACAATTGCGAGACAGCCGTGAATGCATACTGATATTCAGGGAATATCCTGAAGGGTCGCGCGGTCACAGATTGCAGAGGTTTTGACATCAT